>CAYZXQ010000013.1:0-46717 GCA_964482465.1 uncultured Nigerium sp.
CTTCTCAACGATCCGACCTACATCTATCGGGGGGATGACCCGGTGACTGCTCAGCGGTTCCCGGAACGTTCGCAACTGGGGACCTCTCCCCGCTACCGGACTTCGTCACCGTCGCCGAGCGGGGCGTCCGCCACTCCGGCCGCGGGCCCGGCCTCGGATCCACCAGCACCCGGCTGGACCGTCGACCCGTTTGTCATCGGGGGCTCGCGATCGGCGCGGTGACGCTCGCCGTCATCGTCGTGCTCCTCGTCAGGCGCACAGCTACCCCATCGGTACCGCCGCCCGCACCGCCCGCGCCCGGCCCCGGACCGTGGGGACCCGCCGAGTAGGGCAGCGACGGCCCACCGCCGGAGACCGAACGGTAGGACGCCGCACCGCCGGCGCGCTGCGGACCCGTGTCGCGGGGCCCGCACGAACCCCCTCCACGAGGGCATGGAACAATGGGGAGGACCCCAACGAGAGGACACCATGCCCGCCCACCAGACGATGGAACAGGTCTACGCGCACGCCTGCGAGCTCATTCCGGGCGGCGTCAGCTCGCCGGTTCGGGCGTTCGGCTCGGTCGGCGGGACGCCCGTGTTCCTGAAGTCGGCGCGCGGCCCCCACGTGGTCGACATCGCCGACCGGACCTACGTCGATCTGGTGTGCTCGTGGGGTCCGGCCCTGTTGGGCCACGCCCATCCGGACGTCGTGGACGCCGTCCAGCGCGCCGCCGCCCGCGGCCTGTCGTTCGGTGCCCCCACCACCGCCGAGGTCGAACTCGCCGAGTTGATCCGCGCCCGGATCCCCTTCGCCGACAAGGTGCGTTTCGTCTCCACGGGCACCGAAGCGACGATGACCGCCATCCGACTGGCCCGCGGCGCCACCGGACGCGACGTCATCGTCAAGTTCGCGGGCTGCTACCACGGCCACTCCGACGCTCTCCTCGCCGCCGCGGGTTCCGGCGTGGCAACCGCCGGGCTGCCCGGCAGTTCCGGGGTGACGCGCGCGGCGGCGTCCGACACCCTCGTCCTGCCCTACAACGACGTGGACGCCCTGGAGGCGGCGTTCGCCGCCCGCGGCGACGAGATCGCGTGCGTCATCACCGAAGCCGCACCCGCCAACATGGGCGTCGTCCCGCCGGACCCGGGCTTCAACGCCACCATCCGCCGCCTCACCGCGGCTCACGGCGCGCTCATGGTCTTCGACGAGGTGCTGACGGGTTTCCGCGTCGGACCGTCCGGGTGGTGGGGGGTCGAGGCCGGCGTCGCGGACCCGGCGTATGTCCCCGACCTGGTCACCTTCGGCAAGGTCGTCGGCGGCGGCATGCCGCTGGCCGCGCTCGCCGGACCCGCCGCCCTCATGGACCTGCTCGCCCCGCTCGGCCCGGTCTACCAGGCCGGCACCCTGTCGGGGAACCCGCTGGCCACCGCGGCGGGCATCGCCACCTTGCGCCTCGCGGACGCCGACGTGTATGCCCACGTCGATCGGGCCTCGGCGTTCGTCCAGGCGGCGGTCTCCGATGCGCTCGACGCCGCCGGGGTGCCCCACCGCATCCAGACCGCCGGGAACCTCTTCAGCGTCATGTTCGGCGACCGGGCCGCAGCCCACGGCGTCCGGACCTACGACGAGGCCAAAGCCCAAGACGTCTTCCGCTTCGCACCCTTCTTCCACTCGATGCTGGCGGCGGGCGTCGCGCTGCCGCCGAGCGTGTTCGAGGCGTGGTTCTTGTCGGCGGCCCACGACGAGGAGGCGCTCGACCGGATCGTCGCCGCGCTTCCGGACGCCGCCCGCGCCGCCGCGTCCGCCCGGGAGGCCCAGTGAGCGAGCCCTACGCCAAGCGCACGAAGCGCCTGACCAGCGCCGCCAAGCAGCTCCGCGGGTGGGTGGGCTCGGACCCGTCCAAGGAGCCCGACCTCATCGATGCCCTCAACCGGCTCACCGAGCACCGGCTGCTCGGACACGCCTACACCGACGCGTTCGCCGACGCCCAGGACGCCTTCGTGCGCGCCTACAAGGCCGCCCCGGCCCCCGGCACGCTCGGGCCGCTGACGAAGACCGAGAGCATCGTCCGGCAGATCGAGGCGATGGCGCATCTGGCGATGGTCCAGGTCGCTGCCGGTCAGCCCGAGTCGGCCGCCCAGACCGCCCTCGCCGCGCTGGCGGTGCGCGCCGACCTGGGACGTCCCGACCTCGACCATGCCCTCTCCCCCGCCAGCAAGGTCTGGCTGCTCACCGCCGTCTCGCGGGGGGCGGCCGCCGCCGGGGACCTCGCCCGCGCCAATGCGTATGCGGACGCCGCCCTCGCCCGCGCGGTCGATGCCGGCTTCGCGACCCACCCGCGCCTCGCGCCCCTGGCCATCGACACCGAGGCTCTCGTCGCGGACTCCCGCTGGTCCGTCGGCGTGGGGCACGACGCCCTCGACCACACCCGCCGAGCCCTCGCGTTGCAGCAGCAACTCACCGACGCCGCCCGGCGCCAGTCCCCGCCGGTCCCCGCCGCGCAGTTGGCGCGGCTGGCCGCCCCCGCCTGCGCCTACCGCCGCGACTTGGCCGACCGACTGGACGCGCTGGGCGATCCGGACGCCGCCCTCCTCGAGCGCCGGACGCTCGTCGCCCGTCTGTCCGCCCTTCCCGGCGGCACCAGCCCGGAGGTCCGCGAGTCCCTGGCCTGGGCGCACACCGACCTCGCCGCGCACCTGGCCGCCCTCGGACGCCTCGACGAGGCCGCCCCGGCGGCCGCGGACGCCACCGCCGCGGCGTCCGCGCTGACCAAAGCCGAGTCTCGACCCGGCCAGTTCCTCGCCGTGCAACTCGTCGCGGGCGCCACGGCCGCGACCGTCTCCCTGCGCCGGGACGATCCCGAGGCCGCCGCCGAAGCCCTCCGTGCGCCGCTGCAGCGGCACGCTCAGTTCGGGGCTCCGGACGCCTTCGCCGCCGCTTTCGGCGTGGCGCTCGTGGCGCGCGCCGAGGTCGAGGACGCCCTCGATCTCGCCGAGGACGCCGCCGCCACCCGCACCGAATTCCGCGCACTGGCCGCCCGCATCCTCGCCCAGACCCCAGCCGGGGACGTGCTGTACGGGACCGTCCCCGCCGAGGCGTTCGTCCGCGACCGCGCCCGCGGCGTTGTGACGCGTTCGCCCTTGCCAACGCCACACTGGGAGAACCTCTCCCCCGTCGCCTCCTTCGCCACCCCCGCGACCGCCGGGTCGGAGGAGGCGACGATCCCGACGCCCGATGCCGTCGCGACCACCGGTCCGGGTGCCGACCCCGCCCCGGTCGGCCCCTCCCACGAGCCCGCCGGGACCCAACGGCTGGCCCCAGCCAAGCAGCCTCTCCCGACGGATGTCGACGCAGAGGCCGCGTGGACCGAACCGACGGAACCGGCCGCAACACCGGACACGGAGCGGACCGAGCCGACCGCAGCACCGGACGCCGAACGGACCGAACCGACCGCAACGCCGGACACCGCACGGACCGAACCGACCGCAACACCGGACACCGAACGGACCGAACCGCAGGAGCCCGCCGCGTCACCGGACACCGCGCGGACCGAACCGCAGGAGCCCGCCGCGGCACCGGACACCGCGCGGACCGAACCGACCGAACCGCCCACCCGGCCCGACCTCCACGCAGACGCAGCGCCGACCGAGGACACCGCCCGGAACGATGCCGAGACGCTCCCGACTCCCGGCAGCGAACGCGACTCCGCCCTCGCACCCACGCCGGTGCCGGACGAGGAGCCGACCATGGGTCCGGACGCCGCGTCGACCGAACCGCAGGAGCCCGCCGTGGCACCGGACACCGCGTGGCCCGGGCCGCAGGAGCCCACCGCGGCAGCGGACGTCGCATGGACCGAACCGACCGCGGCAGCGGACGTCGCATGGTGCGAACCGGCCGAAGCGCCCACTCAGACCGATCCTCACGCGGATGCGAGTCTGATCGAGGACGCCGAGTCGGCCGGACCGTCCCCTGCCCACGTAGGCGAAGAACCCGGGTCCGAGTCGGCGAGCCCCGCGGCGAGCGAACCTGCACCCTCTGGGGACCCGGAGTCAAGGGAATCTGCCCTCGACCCGGCCACCGCTGGGACGACCGCTCCTGAGCGGATCGAGCATGCGCCAGCCGATACCGCCGGACCCGCGGCGTCCACACCCACCCCAACCGAACCCACGGCGTCCACACCCACCCCTGCCGAACCTGCGGCGTCCGACACCCCCGAGGACGTGGCGGCGGCGGCGCGGACGATGCTTGCTTCGGGACGTCCCGAGGAGGCGGAGGCGGCGGCTCGCGAGGTGCTTCAGGTGTACCGACCGACGCTCGAGGTGGTGGCGCTGCTCCAGGTCATCGCGGACGCCCGTGCGGCACAGGGCGACCGCAAGGGCGTGCCCGCGATCGCGAACCAGATCGTAGAACAGCTTCGTCCGCTCGCCGAGGGGGACCTGGCGACGCACGGGACGGCGCTGGTGTCTGCGTTGCAGGGGCTCAGCGAGGCTCGCAAGGCGGCCGGCGACTGGTGGGGATCGCTCGGCCCGGGACGCGAGGCGAAGCAACTCGCCAAGCGGCTGCCGCGCTGACGTCCGGAGCGTCCTCGCCGGGGACGGCCGAAGCCGGTCCGGGAGTCTCGCGGTTCCCTAGTCGGCGTCCTCGGACTTCGGCGCCTTGACGACCATCACCAACCCGCCGAGGGCCGGCAGCTCGACGGTGAAGCCGCCGAGGTTGTCGACGTCGGCCACTTTGCGTCGGGTGGCGATGTCGGTCACGCGGCCGACGGGAATGGCCGTGGACTGCACCCGTCCGGTCACCTTCTCGCCGGCGAAGTTGAGCGCGGTGATCGCGGTGTCCCCCGACTCCAGGCGGCACACCAGCACGAGCATGCCGGGGCTCGGCACCTCGGGGACGTCCACGAGCGTGGCCGTCGCCAGCCCGCTGCGCTTGCGGATCTTCAAAACCCCCGCCAGCCGGCTCACGAACGACGTCTCCTTGGCCAACTGCGTCGGGAGCGACCCGTACAGCGCCCGCGCGACCGGCATGCCCGCGGCGGACTTGGGCGCGTCCGGGGCGCGATCCATGAGGTCGTAGGCGCCGCGCTCGATCCAGCGGGTGTCCCCGGACCGAATCAGTTCGCGGACCTTCGTCCGCTCCAGCGGCAGCGCCCCGACGAGATCCCACCCCGACAGCGCGAACACGCCGGGCTGCCACGCGTTGTACATCGCCAGCAGTAGGTGGGCGTCGCGGATCTTGCGCGCCTCGGCGTCGGTCATGGCGTCGAGGTCTCTGATGCCGAGTGACGCCGCGATGATGGACGCCGTGGTGCAGGCGATGCCGTTCTGGACGAACGTCGCGTTGTACGGGCCGGCCTCGCCGGTGATGCGGTCGCGCATGTCCTGGCGGATGTGCTCGGCGAGGGTCGCCCCGGTGTACTCGACGCCGCCGAGGGTGTAGGGGTCGTCGCGGTGCCGGGACGCGAAGTGCACCAGCTCATAGGTGAGTTCATCGTGGTTCTGCAGCGCGTGCACCAGCGACGCCTGGTCGACGCCGAGGGCCAGCGCCTCGCGCAGCACCAGCCGCAGGAAGGCCGTGTCGCCGCTCATCAGCGCGTACTGGTAGGCGGGCCGCGTCACGAAGTCGTACGACAGGTCCGGCCCCACCGCGCTGGTGTTGCGGATGTCGTCGATGCCGAGGTTCAACTCCTGGAACGTGAACCCGCCCACTTTGCGGACCATCGACCCGATGAGCTGGTTCGCGGCCTGCGACAGGGGGTGCCCCTCCGACCAAGCCGGCTGGGTGTCGAGCGACTTCTCCACGCCGAGGAAGCCGTTGGCGTCCAGGCGCAGACCGCCGGTGCCGAGGTCGAGCAGCGAGTGCAGGGCGTCGCCCATCACCAGCCGCATGCCCGCGAACGTGGGGTCGAGCCAGTTGATGGACGGCTGTCCCTCCTTGAAGTAGTGCAGGTAGACCCACCGCCGCGGGACCCCGTTGACGTCGTGGACGACCGGGGTCGCCGACCAGTTGGTCTCCTTGACGCCCGGCTCGTAGAAGATGACGCGCTGGAGCGCGCCGATGATGTAACCGGCGTCCGCCAGCGCCTGCTCGTCCTCGGGGCTCAGATTGACGGCGTCTGCGCCCGCCGGCACGTCCGGGAGCAGCCCCCACGCCTCCTGGGGGATGTCGATCATGTGGTAGATGCCCGGGTAGTCGCGGTAGTTGAGTTCGGCCAGGCGGAAGTCGGCGCCCTTGCCCGTGTGCCCCGGGATGATGTCGTCGATGACGGTCCCGCGGTGCTTCGCGGCCGTCTCGCACATCGCCCGGAACTCGTCCTCGGTGCCGAAGATCGGGTCGATGGCCATGCTGATGCGGTCGAAGTGGCCATCGATGCTGGGGGTGAGGTCCCAGCCCGAGATGCCCCCGGCCAGCTTCACCGGCCCGGTGTGGATCGCGTCGATCCCGATCTGCTGGAACGCTTTCCACAGATCCTCGGCGCCGATCGCGGCCAGGAACGACTCCCCCGGCGCGGTCATGAGCGACAGCGGGTAGGCCGTGAACCACACCCCCGCCTGCGCCACCGCAGCCCGCGGGTTGGGCGCCGCGAACGGGTTCTGCCACATCATGTGATGCCCGGCGAGCTGGCGTCCGAGCGTGCGCGCGTCGCCCAGCATCGACTGGTCGACGAGCCAGTGGACGTACGCCGGGTTGCGTCCGTCCGGCGTGAACGGCGGCGGCACGATGGCGTCCGCCTCGATGCGGCGCCGCCGCGCCCGCGGCCGCAACTTCGCCGGCCGGGCATCGAACCGCTGCTGGTCGAAGCTCACCTCGGGCGTCTCGGGGGCGTCGTCGTGTACGTCGGTCGTGGTCACGCAGGGCAATCTAGCGCCCCGCTTTCGCGGACGGCAGCCCCTCAGCGTCGGCGTCCGAGCGCCGCTTCGACCGCGGCCCGCACCTCGGCCTCGGACGCCCCCGCCGCCGCCGCGTCCGTCACGAACCTTTCGGCCAGCGCGGCGATCCGGACGCCGCGGGCATCGGCCGTCCGCCCGGACGCCACGACCGTCCCGAGGCCCCGCCGGGTCGTCACCAGCCCGGACGCCTCGAGCTCGGCGTAGGCGCGCATCACCGTCCCGGGCGCAAGCCCGAGGTCGGCGGCCAACTGCCGGACGGTCGGCAACCGGGTGCCGGACGCCAGCGTCCCGGCCTGGATCGCGCCCGCGAGTTGGCGGCGCAACTGTTCGAACGGCGGGGTGGGATCGCCGCCGTCGATCCGGACGCCGACGCTCACCGTCGTTGCCCGTTGCCGGGCACCACGAGCACGACGGCGAACGCCACCACCGCCACCAGGCCCGCGAGCGCGACGAGGGCGAGCAGGTACGCGTTGGCGACGTAGACCGGGACCGCGGACAGGCTTCCGAACCGCGGATAGGCCAGGCCCGCCACGGCCAGGACCGAGCCCGCCGCCCCGGCACCTGTCGCGGCCAGGATCCCCTCGGTCGTGATGCGGCGCAGGGCATCGTCCACGCGGACGAGCTCCGGATCCGCCCCGTTGCGGGGCCGCCGGGCCGTCTGGACGACACCCCACCACGCCACGGCCAGCAGGACTGCCAAGCCGATCAGCACCGCGGGCGTGTAGAACGACCCCGGGAACGGCGATCCGCCGCCGCCCATGACGACCTCCTCCGCTTGGAGGGTGCCGGACGCGTCCGCGACCCACTGCGTCGCGCGCCAGGTGGCGCTCAGGGCGCGGCCCGGCCGCCCTTGATCGTCGGGCGAGGCGGCGAGCGTGGTGAAGCCGATCACGACGAGCAGTGTCGCCACGGCACCCCCGACCCCGCGCAACAGCCGGCGCGGCACATAGTCGGCCACACGCCGGGTCTCCAGGCCCGCCGAGCCCGCTGCCCGCGCCTTCCCGTACGCCAGGCGCTGCCCGAGGAGGATCGCCACGACGACCACGAGGCCCGTCACCAACGGCGCCGCGAACGCCGCCGGCGCGAGGCGTCCCAGCGGCAGGACGACCAGCCCGAGGACGATCCCGGCCACCACCCCGGCCCACCGGAACCCGACGACGCTGCGGCGCAGGACGACCAGCCCGGGGTAGGCCTCTTCGTCGAACACGAGCCGACGGGCGCGCTGGCGTCCGGCCACCGCCACCGCCACCACCGCGATGACGACGAGGAGCGGCGCAACCACGAACACCACGATGCCCGGACCGTACATGGCAACCTCCTTGTATCACAGAGCTGACACAAGGCTGTCTCGACCGGACGATTGTGTCAACCTCCTGACACAAGCGCTACGACGCGGACGCCGCCCGCAGGTCGCGCCGCAGCTCCGGGGGCAGAGCGAACGTCAGGTTCTCTTCCGTCAGGACCGCCTCGGTCGCCTCCGGGTATCCCCGCTCGCCGAGCCAGGCCAACACGCCCTGGACCAGGGCGTCCGGAACCGACGCACCCGAGGTCACGCCGACGCGCTCGACGCCCTCCAGCCAGGCCTCGTCGATCTCGCTGGCGTTGTCGACCCGATGGGACGCCCGCGCGCCCGCCTCCAGGGCGACCTCGACCAGCCGCACCGAGTTGGAGGAGTTGCGCGAGCCGACGACGATGACGAGATCGGCGCTCTGGGCGATCTGCTTGACGGCGGACTGCCGGTTCTGTGTGGCGTAGCAGATGTCGTCGCTCGGCGGATCGATGAGCTGGGGGAACTTCTCGCGTAGCTTCGAGACGGTCTCGTAGGTCTCGTCCACGCTAAGGGTGGTCTGGCTCAGCCACGCGACGCGGCTGGGATCGGCGACCTCCACCGACTCCACGTCGTCGGGGTGCTCGACCAAGATGATGTGCTCGGGCGCCTCGCCCGTGGTGCCCTCGACCTCTTCGTGGCCAGCGTGCCCGATGAGCAGAATCTGGTTGCCGGCGTTCGCGAACCGCTGCGCCTCGTGGTGGACCTTCGTGACGAGGGGACACGTGGCGTCGATCGTCTTCAGCCCCCGCTCGGCCGCCTCGGCGTGGACGGCCGGGCTCACGCCGTGCGCGGAGAACACCACCGTGGCGCCCGTGGGCACCTCGTCGAGTTCGTCGACGAAGACCGCGCCGCGCGCCTCGAGATCCTCCACGACGTGCCGGTTGTGGACGATCTGCTTGCGGACGTACACCGGCGGCCCGTACAGGTCGAGGGCCTTCTCGACAGTCAGCACGGCACGATCCACCCCCGCGCAATACCCGCGCGGGGCGGCGACGACAACGCTCTTGGTCATGCGCGCCAGTCTAGGCGGCGCCACCGACAGCGCCCTGCGAGCGCTCCCCCCAGCTTGTAAAGTCCCGACCATGACGATCATCAACGCGCGCCTCGACGGCGTCATCCGCCCCAGCCTCGTCGGCGGCGAGCAGGCCTACACCCTCATCCTCACCGACACCGACCTCCGCGCCCTGCACACCGGCAAGGGCTGGGACGTCGAGCGCACCAAGCCCATCAGCGTCCTGAACCCGCTCAAGAGCCTGCTCGAGCGGGTCAAGGGCAACCCCCGCGCCAAGAAGGCCGACAAGGCCGGCGCCCGCATCACCGAGGAGACCCTCGACCGCTTCTCCCAAGACCGCGGCAGCCTCATCATCCCGCTGACCGAGATCAAGGCCATCGACGCCCCCAAGGGCAACGAGCTGCGCATCACCCCGAAGCGCGGCAGCTCGGTCACCTTCGTGGCCGAGGACCGCGACCTCGCCGGGCTGGCGTCCTTCGGGCACGCGCTCAAGGTCGCCGCGAACGTCTGACGTGGCCGCCTGCCCCTGCGGCACCGGACGTCCCTACGACGCCTGCTGCGGCCCCTTCCACGCGGGCACCTCGAAGCCGCGTACCGCCGAGCAACTCATGCGCGCGCGGTACGCGGCGTTCGTGGTCGAGGACGAGGCGTTCCTGCTCGACACCTGGCATCCGTCCACGCGGCCACCCCGGATCGCCTTCGACCCCCACCTGAGGTGGACCGACCTCGACGTCCTCGCCACGACCGGCGGCAGCGCCTTCGAGCGCACCGGGACCGTCGAGTTCGTCGCGTCTGCGGTGCAGCGGCGCGGACGCCGCACGACGCCGGTCCGGATGCACGAGATCAGCACGTTCGTCGTCACCGACCGGTGGGTCTACCTCGACGGAGATGTCGGAGCCGAGTCCTAGACTCCAGCCCATGCCCTTGGAAAGCAGCCCGGATGCCCCGCAGCCCCTGCGGGTGGTCGTCGCCGCGCTCAAAGGCTGGGTCGAGCGCACCAGCCCGATCTGGGTCGAGGGGCAGATCATCCAGCTCAAGCGCCGGGCGGGCTCGTCGCGGCACTTCCTGACCCTGCGCGACAAGCTCGCCGAGGTGTCGGTCAACGTCTCGGTCGCCACCGCCACCCTCGACGCCGCCGGCCCCCTCGCCGAGGGCACCCTGGTCGCCGCCCGCGTGAAACCCACCATCTGGCCGGGCAACGGCTCGCTCACCTTCGAGTGCTCCGATCTGCGCCCGTCCGGGGAGGGCCGCCTGCTCGCCCATCTCGAACAGCGCAAGCGCGCGCTCCAGGCGGAGGGGCTCTTCGCCCCCGAGGTCAAAAAGCCCCTTCCGTTCCTCCCCCGCCGGATCGGGCTCGTCACGGGCAAGGATTCCGCCGCCGAGCGCGACGTGCTCAGCAACGTCCGGCGCCGCTGGCCGGCCGCCGTCGTGATCGTCCGGCACGCGCTCATGCAGGGCCAGCAGGCCGTCGAGCAGGTGACGGACGCCGTGGCGTGGCTCGACCGCGAGCCCGAGGTGGACGTTATCGTCATCGCCCGCGGCGGCGGCTCGCTGGAGGACCTGCTGCCGTTCTCCGACGAGACATTGGTCCGGGCGGTGTTCGCCTGCCGGACGCCCGTGGTGAGCGCCATCGGCCACGAGCCGGACACCCCGATCCTCGATCTGGTCGCGGACGTCCGCGCCTCCACCCCCACGGACGCCGCCAAGCGCATCGTCCCGGACGCCGCCGACGAGGCCCGCATCATCGCCCAAGGCCGCGACCGCCTGCGCCAGGCCATCGTCCGGCGGGTCCGTGCGGAACAGGAGGGGTTGGACGCCCTCCGCTCGCGTCCGGTGCTGCGCGACCCGAGCGGGTCGCTGACGCTGGCGTCCGAACGCCTCGGCGATGTCCGCGGACGCCTGCGCCGCGGCGTCCGCGCCGTCGTCGAGCGCGAGGAGGCGGGGCTGGAGGCCGCGCTGGCGTCGGTCCGGGCGCTGTCGCCGCGGGCGACGCTGCAGCGCGGCTACGCCATCCTCACCACCGACGACGGCGCCACCGTGACCTCGGTGACCCAGGTCGAACCCGACGAGATCGTCATCGCCCGGCTCCTCGACGGCGACATCGCCGCCGCCGTGGTCGACATCGAACCCCACGCCCACACCCAGGAGGACACATGAGCGAGCAGAAGCTGTCATACGAGGCCGCCCGCGAGCAGTTGGTGGAGGTGGTCCGGCAGCTCGAGTCGGGCAACGTCCCGCTGTCGACGGCCATGGAGCTGTGGGAGCGCGGCGAGCGGCTCGCCGCCGTCTGCCAGGAGTGGCTGGACGGCGCCAAGGCCAAGATCGACGCCGCGCGCGGGGGGTCCGGGTCGTAGGTGCCGCGGCGAGCCCGCCGGTCGCCGCCCGAGTTGGGCCCGGCCGGTCGGGTGCCGTACGATGGCGGGGCTTGTCCTCATCGTCTAGCGGCCTAGGACTCCGCCCTTTCACGGCGGCAACACGGGTTCGAATCCCGTTGGGGATGCCAGGTTGACCACCGGTCCGTCCAGCAGGGCGGGCCGGTGTCTGGCGTGTGGGGCGACTTCCTGTCGCTGCGCCTGCTCGACACTCACGCCGTGGCGCCCACGGCGATCACGACTCACGCACCGCCGGTCGCGCGTGGACAGGCGCCGACGGCGTCCGTTGCGTGGGGCACACTCCTGGGATGCGCGTGATCGAGTACGACGACCCGACCGAGTTCCTCGAGGACTGCCACGAGGCCATCGCGGCGGAGCCGGTGCTGCACTCGGTGCTCGCGACGGTGGTCCAGACCACGCTCGACCGCCCCGAGGTCTACCCCGAGTTCACGTTCTACGCCGTCGAGCGCGTGGGACGCCAGCCGACGCTGGCCCACCACACGCCGCCGTACCCGTTCCACATCCCGACCGCCGATCCGGACGCCGCCCGCGCCCTCGCCGACCATGCCCACGCCCACGGCGTCCGGCCCTCGGGCGCCGGCGGCCACCTCGAATCCGTGCTCGCCTTCGCAGACCGCTGGACCGAGCTCACGGGAGAGCCCGCCGAGGTCGCCATGCGCCTGGGCCTGTACGACCTGGAGATCGAGCCGGTCCTGCCGTGGCCGGTCGCGGGCGTGGCGCGGTGGGCCACGGACGCCGACATGGAGCTGGTGGACGCCTGGAGTCGGGCCTTCCACGTCGAGGCGCTCGGGAAGGAGCCGCCCTCCGGGGCGACGCTGCGGCAAAGCATCGGGGACGGACGCGTCATGCTGTGGTGCGATCCCGAGCCGGTGGCCATCGCGCTGGCGACTACCGCGCACGGCGGGGTCACGCGGATCAGCGGGGTGTACACGCCGCCAGAGCGCCGCGGGCACGGATACGCCAGTGCGGTCGTGGCGGCGCTGAGCAGCGACCGCCGGGCGCGCGGCCTCACCTGCATGCTGTACACCGACCTGGCCAACCCCACGAGCAACGGCATTTACACAGCCCTCGGCTACCGCCATCTCGGGGATACCGTGCACCTCCGGTTCGCCCGCTGAGGCGATTTCACGCGGGCCGGGACTCTACGTTATGCTTTCCGAGCTGTCCCAAAGACAGTGGCCACCAGGCCCCGTAGCGCAGTTGGTTAGCGCGCCGCCCTGTCACGGCGGAGGTCGCGGGTTCGAGTCCCGTCGGGGTCGCCGCAACGGCGAGAGATCGCCGTTGTTGCCTGTCAGAGGCAGGTTGGCCAGGTAGCTCAGTTGGTACGAGCGTCCGCCTGAAAAGTGGAAGGTCACCGGTTCGACCCCGGTCCTGGCCACCACGACGCGGGTCCCTTGCGGGGCCCGCGTTGTCGCGTTCCGGGGCAGAATCGGGTCATGGACGGTTTCCGCAAGACCCGGCGCCACGCCCCCGCTGGGTTCTTTCGCGCCGAGGCCGCCGGACTGCGGTGGTTGGCGTCCGCGGGCGCCGTGCGGGTGGCCGGGGTACTCGACGTCGGGGAGGACTTCATCGAGGTGGAACGCCTCCGCACCGTGCCGCCGAGCCGCGCGGCGGCGTCCGCGTTCGGCGCCGCGCTCGCCCGCCTGCACGACGCCGGCGCCTCCGGGTTCGGGGTGCCGCCGGCGAGCTGGCGCGGCGACGCCTGGATCGGGGACGCGCCGCTCTCGTTGGTCCCTGAGTCCACCTGGGGCACGTTCTACGCCCGCCACCGCATCGAGCCGTACCTGGCGGCGTCCGGGATCGCCATGTCCGGCCTGGCGACGTTGGAGCGGTTGTGCGACCGGTTGGAGGCGGGCGACTTCGACGACGGGGCTCCCCCGGCGCGCATCCATGGCGACCTGTGGGCGGGCAACCTCCTGTTCACGCCCGAGGGCGTCGCGCTCATCGATCCGGCCGCCCACGGCGGCCACCGGATCACCGACCTCGCGATGCTGGCGCTGTTCGGTGCGCCCTACCTGTCCGAGATTCACGCGGCCTACCAGGCGGCGTCCGGGCACCTGCCGCCCGGGTGGCGCGCGCTCGTGCCGCTCCACCAGGTCCACCCGCTGCTGGTCCACGCGGTGCTGTTCGGGGGCGGCTACCGGGCTCAAGCCGTCGCGGCCGCCGAGCGCACGCTCGTCCTGTGACGACACCCCGAAGGCCGTCCCGCTGTTCAGGAGTGAAGACCCCCACGGGGAAACCGCGACCCGACCGTCCTCACCGCGAGGACCCCCCACGGGGAGGAGAAACGGACCGCGTGGGGCACCAGCCCGCCGAGCGGACTCCGAACGCCCTCAGCGCACGTAGGCGTCGAGCCAGAGGCCCAACTGCTCGAACAGGTCCTCGCGGACCGCGCGGCGCGACAAGAACAGGTCGTGGACGCCGCCCTGCACCCGGACGGTCGTCACGCGACGGCCGAGCCGCCATGTCATCGCCGTGATCCGGGACACGTCCAGCACGATGTCGGTCTCGCGCGCTTTCAGGCTGAACCGGCGCCCGAACCAACTCGCCGCGGACGTCGCCACGAACACCGGCGCGTCGATGGCCAGCCCTCGGGCGACCCGCTGCTGCCCCTTCAGGATCGCCCGCACCCAGCCCACGCGGATCGGCACCGGCTCGACGCTCTTGAGCTCGCGGGAGTAGTTCCACTCGCCGCCCCAGTCGGCGTGCAGCGCCCGGGCGTAGAAATCCGAGCCGGCCTCCGGCATCGGGACGATCGTCAAGGGGTTGCGACGGCTCCAGGTCGACGCGGCGGTCCGCATGACCGAGGTCAACGCGGGCGGACCCGCCTGATCCAGCCATGGGGAGTTGAGCACGACCCCCACCAGGCGCCCCGGTCGGGCGTCGGCGTACAGGCTCGCGGTGAGCCCGCCGGTCGAGTGCCCCATGAGCAGGACGCCGCCTTGGTGCTCGGCCTCGATCAGCTCCAGCGCCGCATCGAGGTCTTCGAAGTAGTCGGCCAGGTCCGCGACGTAGCCCGGCAGTTGCCCCGGACGCAAGCTGCGCCCGTAGCGGCGCAGGTCGAGGGCGTAGAAGCTCCACCCACGCGCCTCGAACCACTCGGCGACATGGGTCTGGAAGAAATAGTCGTTCCACCCGTGGACATACAACACCGCGCGCTCCCGGCGCGCTCCCACACGCCGGACCAGCGTCGCCACGAGGGATCCGTCGGGTTCGCCGACCACGCCCGCCGCGGACAGCGGCAACACGCGGCTCTCGTAGCCCTCCAGGAGGTCGGGCTGCCACACCTCGGGATTGCTCCCGGCCGGATCAACCGATGCGTCGGCCGGTGTAGTCGTCTTCGACGTCGTCATCTTCTTCGTCGTCGTCGGCATATGGGTCCTCGTACTCGTCGTACTCCTCGCCCTCGCCGTCATCGGCGAACGGGTCGCGGTCACCGCGCAATTCCCGCTCCAACGAGGAGAAGTCGGTGTCGAAAGTACGGTACTTCAGATCGCGAGCGACCTTGGTCTGCTTCGCCTTAGCACGGCCGCGCCCCATCGGGTCGACCCCCTTGCCTGGTCATCGCGGGAGTGCCGCGGATATCTGTCAGTTAATCGTGAACACAGGGTACCGGACGCCGCCGAGTCCACCAACACGGGCGCGCCCGTCGGGCGCCCGCTCAGGCCTCCGGATGCCGCCCCACGAGCGTGACGGACGCCGCGGCGTCCGAAGCCGCCGTCTCCCCCAGCACCCAGGCGTCGATGCCGCGCTCGGACGCCACACGCAGACACGCGTCGACGGACGCCGGCGGCACGACGAGCGCCATCCCGACGCCCTGGTTGAGGGTGGCCTCGATGTCGGGCTGGCTCACGTTCCCGACGCGCTGCACCATCCGGAACACCGGGCCCGGCGTCCACGAGGCGCGGTCGAGCGTGGCCGCGATGCCGTCTGGCAGCACCCGGACCAGGTTGTTCGCCAGCCCGCCGCCCGTGACGTGGCTGATCGCGTGGACTCTCGTCGCCGCGATGATCGCCAGGATGTCGCGCGCGTACACCTTCGTGGGCGTGAGCAGCTCCTCGCCGAGGGTGCGCCCGAACTCGTCCACGTGCGCCTCCAGGCGCATCCCGGCCTGCGTGAGCAGCACATGCCGCACCAGCGAATAGCCATTGCTGTGCAGGCCGCTGGACGCCAGCGCCACGACCACGTCGCCGGGACGCACCCGGTCGGGACCCAGGATCGCCGACCGCTCCACCACGCCCGTCGTCGCGCCGGCGATGTCGTACTCGTCGGGGGCTAGCAGCCCCGGATGCTCGGCGGTCTCCCCGCCCAGCAGGGCAGCCCCGGCTACCTCGCACGCCGCCGCGATCCCGGACACGATGCCCGCGATCCGCTCGGGCACGACCTTGCCGCACGCGATGTAGTCGGTCACGAACAGCGGCTCGGCGCCGACCACGACGAGGTCGTCGACGAGCATGCCGATGAGGTCGAACCCGATGGTGTCGTGGAGGTCGAGCGCCTGGGCGATGGCGACCTTGGTTCCCACCCCGTCGGTGGACGTCGCCAGCACCGGGTGCTCGAAGCCCTTCAACGCCGAGGCGTCGAAGAAGCCCGCGAACCCGCCGAGTCCGCCGAGCACTTCCGGACGCCGCGTCCGGGCCACGTGCGCCTTCATCAACTCGACGGCGCGGTCGCCTGCCTCGATGTCGACGCCGGCGGCGGCGTATGCGGACGGGCGGGCGTCAGTCATGCTCGGGCTCCTTCGTGGGTTCGGGCAACCGCATCTGCTCGGCCACCTTGGAGGGGATCTCGACCGGGTAGCGGCCGTCGAAACAGGCCCGGCAGAGCAGCCGCTTGGGCAGTCCGACGGAGGCGACGAGGCCCTCCAGGCTCACGTAGGCCAGGGTGTCCGCGCCGATGGACCGGCAGACCTCCTCGGTGGTGAGCCCGGGCGAGATGAGTTCCGCGCGGGTCGCGAAGTCGATGCCGTAGAAGCAGGGCCATTCCACCGGCGGCGACGAGATGCGCACGTGGACCTCGGCCGCGCCGGCCTCGCGCAGCATCTTCACCAGGGCGCGCTGGGTGTTGCCCCGGACGATGGAGTCGTCCACGACCACGACGCGCTTGCCCTCGATGACGTCCCGGATCGGGTTGAGCTTGAGCCGGATGCCGAGCTGGCGGAGGGTCTGGCTGGGCTGGATGAACGTCCGGCCCACGTAGGCGTTCTTGACGATCCCGCGGCTGTACGGGATGCCGGACGCCTCGGCGTATCCCTGCGCGGCGGGAATCCCGGACTCCGGGACGCCGATGACGACGTCGGCGTCCACGGGCGCCTCCATCGCCAGCGTGCGGCCGATCTCGACCCGCACCGGCTGGACGCGGCGCTTGGCGATCATCGTGTCCGGACGCGCCAGGTAGACGTACTCGAACAGGCACCCCTTCGGGTCGGCCTCGGCGAACCGGCACGACCGCAACCCGCCCGAATCGACGGCCACCAGTTCCCCCGGCTCGACCTCCCGGATGAACGTGGCGCCCACGATGTCCAGGGCCGCCGTCTCGCTCGCGATGACCCAGCCGCGCTCGAGGCGTCCGAGCACCAGCGGACGAATGCCGTGGGGGTCGCGGGCGGCGTACAGGGCGTGATGGTCCATGAACGTGAAGCAGAACGCGCCGCGCAGCTGGGGCAGGACGGCGAGGGCGGCGTCCCAGAGCGGGAGGTCGTAGGTCGCGAGCAGGGCGGTCACGAGCGAGGTGTCGTTCGTGGAGTCCATCGCATTCTTGTGGGCGACCTGGGCGGTCGCGTCCCGCTCGTGCAACCAGGCCTCGAGCTCGTCGGTGTTGGTGAGGTTGCCGTTGTGCGCCAGGGCGAGCCCGCCGCGGGCGGTCGCGCGGTAGGTGGGTTGGGCGTTCTTCCAGACCGACGCCCCCGTGGTCGAGTAGCGGTCGTGCCCGATGGCCAGGTGTCCGGTCAGCGAGTTGAGCGCCGGCTCGTCGAAGACCTGCGAGACCAGCCCCATGTCCTTGAAGACCATGATCCGGTCGCCGTCGCTGACCGCGATGCCGGCCGACTCCTGACCGCGGTGCTGGAGCGCGAACAGCCCGTAGTAGGTGAGTTTCGCGACCTCTTCGCCGGGGGCCCACACGCCGAAGACGCCGCACTCCTCGTTCGGTTTGGGGTCGCCCACAGGGTCGACGGCGGACGCCGACGTCACGGTGAGGCGCTTCACGGGCTCACCCTATCGCGGCACGGTCAGGGGGAGGACCGGGGTCCGACGCCGACGCCGGGCCGCCCTGACGGGTCCGGACCCACGGCGTCCGGACGGCGGCGTCCGCACAGCGCCCCAGCGGCCCGGCGGCACCCGCATGGGCACCCGGGCGTCATGGCGGCACCGGGCGCTCCGCTCTCGCGGCGCGATGGTCGCCCGGAGCGGGCGGGCCACGGGTTGTTAGGGTGCTGCCCATGGCGAAGGGGCGCTTGCGCATCTACCTGGGCGTCGCGCCCGGCGTCGGGACGACCCACGCGCTCGTCGACGAGGCCGAACGCCGTCGCGCCCGGGGGCAGGTGGTCGTCATCGGCGCGCTCGATCCCCCCGCCCTGTGGTCGGCCGTGGACGCCGCCCGCATCGCCGCGTTCGCCCGCCCCCTCGGTGCGGGAGCGTGGGACGGCGAGGCGGTCCTCGCGGCCACCCCCGACGTCGTCCTGCTCGACGACCTCGGCGCGCCCGCCCCCGGCACGGACCGTCCCCGCTGGCGTTTGCTGCCCGAGCTCGTCGGCGCCGGCGTCGACGTCATCGCCACCGCCCACATCACCCAGGTCGCCTCGCTGGCCGACCTCGTGACCGAGCTGGTGGACGCCCGTCCGGAGGTGTCGGTCCCGGACGCCGTGTTCGCCGACGCCGACGCCGTCGAACTGATCGACATGAGCCCCGCCGCCGTCCGCCGGCGCCTCGCCCACGGCAGGCTCGTGGCCCCCGAGGCCATGAACGTCGCGCTCGCCCACCGCTACTCCCCCGAGGTCCTGGCCGGGCTGAGGCTGCTCGCCTTCGACTGGCTCGGCGGGCTGCTGCGGCGTCCGCTGCCGTCCACCTTGCCCCGCGACCTGATCCTGGCGGGGGCGTCCGGGGGCGAGGACGCCGGTCGCGTGCTCCGGCGGGCCGCCCGGCTGGCGCAGCGGCGTCCGGGGACGTCCGTGCTGGCGGTCGAGGTGGTGCCCACGGCCGGACGGTTCCGGCAGCAGCCCGCGGACGCCGACCGCGTCCGGGACCTGGCCGCCGACCTCGGCGTCGCGTACCGGCAGGTGATGGCCGACGACGTGGCGACCGCCCTGCTGGACGTGGCGCGGGCCGAACGCGCCGAGATCGTCGTCGTGGGGGCGTCCGGACGCCGACGCCGCGGCGGCGTCACCGACCGGCTGCTGGCGCTGGCGGACGACGTGGACGTCCTGGTCGTGCGCTCGACCGCCCCGGGAATCCCACTGCCGCGCCTGCGGATGTCCGTTCCGCGGCCCCGCCTGACCACGGGGTTAGGGCTCGCCGTGGTGCTCCCGAGCCTCGTCACGCTGGTGGGGCGCGTCCAGGGCGGCTGGCTGGGGGTGTCGGCGACGTCGCTGGCCTACCTCCTCGCGGTCGTGGTGACGGCGTTGGTCGGTGGTCTGTGGCCGGCCCTGCTCGCCGCCGTCGTCAGCGCCGAGCTCCTCAGTTGGTTCTTTCTGCTGCCGCTCGGCAGCGTGCGTGTGACGGACCCCCACAGCATCGCCACGCTGGCCATGTTCGTGCTGGTCGGCGTCCTCGTGGGCGCCACCGTCCACCGCGCCAGCGCGCTCGCGGACGCCGCCACGCGGGCCAGGGCGGAGTCCCGGGCACTGGCCGCCCTCGCCGAGGACACGCTCAGCCAGACCGAGGCCCTCCCGCAGATGCTGGAGCACGGGCGTACGTCGTTCAAGATGGAGTCGGCCACCCTGCTCCGGCGCGAACCCGACGACCCTGGACCGTCGTCGGGTCCGTCGGCCCCACCCCCTTGCGGGATCCCGCCGACGCGGACGCCGCGGTCCCGGCCGGCGACGACCTCGTGCTCGCCATGCGCGGACGGCCGATGGCCGCCTCCGACCAGACCGTCCTGCGCGCCTTCGCCGCCCAGACCCGCAACCTGCTGGAGCGCGACACCCTCGCCCGCAGCGCCGCGCAAGCCGAGCGGCTGGAGGCCACCGAGCGGCTGCGCGACTCACTGCTCGCGGCGGTCGGACACGACCTGCGGCGTCCGCTGGCGTCCGCGCGCGCGTCGGTCGAGACCCTCCGGGGCGGCGTCGCCATGACGGACGCCCAACGTGCCGAACTGCTCGTCGGGGCGGCCGAGTCGCTGGCCCGCCTGAGCCGGATCGTGGACGACCTGCTCGACCTGTCCCGCCTCGAGACCGGAGCGCTGCGCTTCAACCACGACACGGTGTGGCTGGACGAGGTCATCCCGCCCGCCCTGGATGAGCTCGGCGAGGCCGGCGAACAGGTGCGGCTGTCGGTCCCGGACGACCTGCCGCCCGCCGACGCGGACGCCGCCCTCGTCAAGCGGATCGTGTTCAACCTGGTGAGCAACGCCGTGGAGCACGGCTCCGGGGATATCCCGCCGCTGGTGCGGGCCTCCGCCGCCGGCGACCGGGTTCAGGTGCGGATCGTGGACTCCGGCCCGGGGCTGGCCCAGCACGACCGCGAGGCGATGTTCCGGCCCTTCCACCGCAGCGGCGACGCGCGGCATCGCGGCGGCCTCGGTCTCGGGCTGGCGCTCTCGCGCGGGCTGGCCGAGGCGATGGGCGGCACGATCGAGGCGGAAGACACTCCGGGCGGCGGGCTCACGATGGTGCTCACGCTGTCCACGACCGCCGATACGCTAG
The DNA here is from genome assembly GCA_964482465.1 of uncultured Nigerium sp. Taxonomy (GTDB): domain Bacteria; phylum Actinomycetota; class Actinomycetes; order Propionibacteriales; family Propionibacteriaceae; genus Propioniciclava. The sequence goes on from CAYZXQ010000013.1 coordinate 20,468, forward strand.
ACGCCACTGCCCCCGGACATCGCGAGCGAGGTGAGCTATGACGCGCGTTCTCGTGGTCGATGACGATCCCCAGCTCCTGCGCGCCCTCCAGATCAACCTGCAGGCCCGCGACTACGAGGTTCTGAGGGCCGGCACCGGCGCAGAAGCGCTGCGGTTGGCCGTCCGCGAGTCGCCCGACCTTATCGTCCTCGACCTCGGCCTGCCCGACATGGACGGCGCCGAGGTCATCCACGACCTCCGCGGCTGGACCGACGTCCCGATCATCGTGTTGTCCGGGCGGTCGGGCAGCCACGACAAGGTGGCGGCCCTGGACGCCGGCGCCGACGACTACGTCACCAAGCCGTTCGGCACCGAGGAGCTCATGGCCCGCATCCGCGCGATCGGGCGACGGGCGGCGTCCGACGCCGTAGCGGACGATCCCGTCGTGACCTTCGGGGGCCTGCGGATCGACCTCGCCAACCACCTGGCGGTCCGGGTGAGCGATGCCGAGGACGAGCCGATCCGGCTCACCCCCACGGAGTGGCACCTGTTGGAGGTGCTGCTGCGGCAGCCGGGCAAGCTGCTCAGCCAACGACACCTGCTCGCGCAGGTGTGGGGTCCGGCCTATGTCAACCAGCCCGCCAACCTGCGCCTGTACATGACGCAACTGCGGCGCAAGCTCGAGCCGGTGCCCGGGCGTCCGCGCTACCTGCTCACCGAGCCCGGCATGGGCTACCGGTTCGCGCCGGAACGCTGACCGCTCAGTGGGCCATCGCCTCGCGAATCGGCGCCTCCCAGCGCGCGCGCACCTCCGCGAGGTCGAGCGTGAACTGGTCGCGCACCTCGAACGACGCCTCGTGCGTCACCTCACCCAGCCGGACCAGCGGCACGCCGTGCTCGGCGCACAGCGCCTGGAACGCCGGGTAGGTCGCCCCCGGCAGCGAGACGATCGCCCGCGCGGGCGACTCGGAGAACAACTGGACCGTCGGGTCGCCCTCGGGCAGCGTCAGGGCCACGCCGAAGCCGCCCCGCAGACAGCTCTCCACTAGCGCCTGGGCCAGGCCGCCGTCGGACAGGTCGTGCGCGGACGTCAGCAACCGCCGCCGCGCCGCGGACACCAGCACGGCGGCCAGCGCGCGCTCGGCGTCCAGGTCGGGCATCGGGGGCATGCCGCCCAGATGGTCGTGGATCACGTGCGCCCACGTCGATCCGGACAGTTCCTCGCGGGTGGTGCCGAGCAGGCACACGGCGTCCCCGGCGAACTCGAAGCCCATCCGGAGGCGGTGCGTCACGTCGTCGATGACGCCCAGCATGCCCACGATCGGGGTAGGCAGGATGTTGCGGCCGTCGGTCTGGTTGTAGAAGCTCACATTCCCGCCGGTCACGGGGGTGCCGAGGGCCTTGCAGCCGTCGACCAGCCCCATGATGGCCTCCTGGAACTGCCACATGACGTCTGGATCCTCAGGCGAGCCGAAGTTGAGGCAGTCGGTGATCGCGACCGGTTCGGCCCCGGACGCCGCCACATTGCGGTAGGACTCCGCGAGCGCCAACTGCGCCCCCAGGTAGGGGTTGAGCAGCGCGAACCGGCCGTTGCAGTCCGTGGCGAGGGCGATGCCGAGGCCGCTGGCCTCGTCGATCCGGAGCATGCCGGCGTCCTCGGGCTGCGCGAGGATCGAGTTGCCGCGGACATAGCGGTCGTACTGGTCGGTCACCCACGACTTGTCGCACAGGTTGGGCGAGCCGGCCAGGCGGAGCACCTGCTCGCCGAGTTCGGCTCCGGACGCCGCCCGCGTCAGGTGCTCGGCTCGCCGGGAGTTGAGCTCGTCGATCCAGTGCGGCCTGGCCAAGGGGCGCTCGTAGACCGGGCCGTCGTCGGCGACGGTCCGGGGGTCGACGTCCACGACGCGCTGGCCGCGGTAGTCGATGAGGAGTCGATCGCCCTCGATCACCTCGCCGATCACGGTCGCCAGCACGTCCCACCTGGCGCAGATCGCCATGAACCGCTCGACATCCTCGGGACGGACGACGGCCATCATCCGCTCCTGGCTCTCGCTCATGAGGATCTCCTCCGGCGAGAGCGTCGGGTCGCGGAGCACGACCTTGTCCAGGTCGACGTACATGCCGCCGTCGCCGGCGGAGGCCATCTCCGACGTCGCGCACGAGATGCCGGCCGCGCCGAAATCCTGGATGCCGATGACGATCCCGGACGCGAACAGCTCCAGCGAGCACTCGATCAGCAGCTTCTCCATGAACGGGTCGCCCACCTGGACGCTCGGCCGCTTGGCGGGGCCGTCCGCGTCGAAGGTCTCCGACGCCAGGATCGACGCCCCGCCGATCCCGTCGCCGCCGGTCGCAGCGCCAAACATGATGACCTGGTTGCCCACACCGGTGGCCGCGTTCGTCTTCATGTCGTCGTGCCGCAGCAGGCCCACGCACAACGCGTTGACGAGGGGATTGCCGTAGTAGGTGTGGTCGAACACGACCTCACCGCCGATGTTGGGCAGGCCCAGGCAGTTGCCGTAGCCGCCGACCCCCGCCACGACGCCCGGCAAGACGCGGGCGGTGTCGGGGGCGTCCAGCGGCCCAAACCGCAGCGGGTCGAGCACGCCGATCGGCCGCGCACCCATCGCGAGGATGTCGCGGACGATCCCCCCGACGCCGGTCGCTGCGCCCTGGTAGGGCTCGACGTAGCTGGGGTGGTTGTGCGACTCGATCTTGAACGTGACCGCCCAGCCGTCGCCCACGTCCACGACGCCGGCCTGCTGCCCGATGCCGGCCAGCAGCGGCCCGCGGGGGGTGTCCTTGGTGAGTTCGCCGAAGCGGCGCAGGTGCACCTTGCTCGACTTGTAGGAGCAGTGCTCGGACCACATCACGGAGTACATCGCCAGCTCGCAGCCGGTCGGACGCCGCCCCAGAATCTCGCGGATGCGCGCGTACTCGTCGGCCTTGAGGCCGAGTTCGGCCCAGGGTTGCTCCGCGTCGGGCGTCTGACGGGCGTTCTCAACGGTGTCGACCACGCGCCAAATCTAGCGTGACCGGCGCCGCTCGGGGACGCCGACTAGGCTGGGAGTCGCTCCCTCATCGTCGGCAGGAGGCTTCTCATGACCGAACAGCACTATGTCGCGCTTGATGCCGGCCAGAGCGGCACCCGCGTCCGGATCGTCGGACCGTGGGGTCCGCGCGAGGCGACGCTCCCGGGGGTCCTCACGGACCTGCCGCTGGCGCCGCAGTGGGCGGCCATCCTGGGCGACGCGCTGGCCGAGCTGGGCGTCACCTGCCCGCCGGTGGTGCTGGTCGGGTCGAGCGGGGTCGTGACTCCGGACGCCGCGGGTTTCCTTCCGCACGTGGAACGGCTCGGCGCCAAGCGGGTCGTCGTCGCCCACGACTCGGTGACCAGCTACCTTGGCGCGCTCGGCCACCAGTGCGGCGCCGTGATCGCGGCGGGCACCGGCACGATCTGCCTCGCCGTGGGCGAGCGGGAGGCCGCCCGCGTGGACGGCTGGGGCCATCTCATCGGCGACGCGGGGTCCGCGTTCTGGATCGGCCGCACCGCCCTGGAGGCCGCCATGCGGGGCTACGACGGGCGCCGCCAGATGACCGCGCTCACCGAGGCGATGCGTGAGGAGTTCCCCAACCTCGAATCCGCCTACGTCGAGTTGCAGTCCGACCCCAACCGCGTCGCGCGGATCGCTGCCTTCGCCGGACGCGTGGACGCGCTGGCCGCCACCGACCGCGTCGCCGGCAACATCCTGGACAAGGCCGCGGCCCATTTGTCCGAGGCCGTGCAGGCGTCCCTGCGCCGGGTGGGGCTGATGGGGCCCGCGGTCCCGCACGTGTGCGCGGTGGGCGGCGTGTTCGCCAGCGACCGCGTGCTGCGGCGGTTCACGGACTACCTGACGCTCCAGTGGCCGACCTTCGCGCTGACGGTGCCGTCCGGCACGACACTGGACGGGTCGGCGGCCCTGCTCGACCTGCCCCAGACCCACCCGCTGGCGGGCGAGACCTCCGTGGCTCAGGTCAAGGCGGCCAAGTAGCTCAGCACGGAGCTGAAGAAGCGGCGTCCGTCGACCGACGGGCTCGTCAGCTCCTCCATGTTGTGCTCGGGATGGGGCATGAGCCCGACGACGTTGCCGCGCTCGTTCGTGATGCCCGCGATGTCGTTGGCCGACCCGTTGGGGTTGCCCAGGTACCGGAAGACGACCCGGTTGGTGTCTTCGAGCATGGCGAGGGTGTCCGGGGACGCCTCGTAGTTGCCCTCGCCGTTCTTCAAGACGATGTTGATCTCCTGGCCGGACTCGAAGTCGCATGTCCACACGGTGTCGTTGGTCTCGACGCGCAGCGGCTGGTCGGTGCACACGAACGTGTGGCAGTCGTTGCGCAGCATGGCACCGGGCAGCAGATGCGCCTCGCACAGCACCTGGAACCCGTTGCAGATGCCGAGCACCGGCATGCCCCGGTTCGCCGCGTCGATGACCTCGCTCATGATCGGGCTGAAGCGGGCGATCGCCCCGCACCGCAGGTAGTCGCCGTAGCTGAACCCGCCCGGCAGCACGATGGCGTCCACGCCCTCCAGGTCGTGGGACCCGTGCCACAGTCGCACCGGCTCCGCGCCGGCCAACCGGACCGCGCGGCGGGCGTCGTCGTCGTCCAGGGAGCCCGGGAACGTGACGACGCCGATCCGTGCGGTCATTGCTCGACCCGGACGTCGAACGACTCGATCACCGTGTTGGCCAGCAGTTTCTCCGCCGCCTCCCGGATCTCCGCGAGCCGCTCGTCGGTGATGTCGCCGTCGACCGTCACCTCGAACCGCTTGCCCTGACGGACCGTCAGCCCGTCGAAACCCAACCGCTTGAGGGCCCCGGTGACGGCCTTGCCCTGAGGATCCAGGATCTCGGGCTTCGGCATCACGTCCACCACCACACGCGCCATGGCCGACAGCGTATCGGACCGGGTTGTCGCGGCGTCCGGGGCCGTCCAGCGCGCGGCCACCTCGCTGGCCGCGTGCGCGCCGCCCACCAGCAGGTCGGCGGGCTCGACGGTGGCGCGCCCCTCCCCCGCGGCCACGAACGGACGCCCCGTCAGGCGCTCGTACGCCTCGACGTAGCGGGCGCGCGTGGCCGCGACGACGGCGTCCGGAAGCGGCGGAGCAGGGGTGTCGGACGCCTTGTCCCAGCCCGACTCGTGGGCGAGCCAGTCGCGGACGTACTGCTTGTCGAAGCTGGGCAGCGACTCGCCCGGACGCCACAGCGCGGCGTCCCAGAAGCGGGACGAATCCGGCGTCAGCACCTCGTCGGCGAGCACCAGCGTGCCGTCGGCGCGGCGTCCGAACTCGAACTTGGTGTCCGCGAGGATGATGCCCCGCTCGCGGGCGATGCGCTCGGCGCGCTCGTAGAGGGCGATCGTCGTGGTGGACAACTCCAGGGCCGCCGCCAGCCCGTGTACCTCGGCGATGCGCTCGAAGGTCACGTTCTCATCGTGTTCGCCCAGGGGAGCCTTGATCGCGGGGGTGAAGATCGGTTCCGGAAGCCGGTCGCCGTCGCGCAGACCCTCGGGCAGCGCGACGCCGCAGACGGTCCCGGACGCCTGGTACTCCGCCCACCCCGACCCCGTGAGGTACCCGCGGGCGACGCACTCGACCGGCACCATGGCCAGCTTCTCCACGACGACCGCCCGGCCGCGCACGGCGTCCGGAACCTCGGTCGACACCACGTGGTGGTCGATGAGGTCGGCGAGCCGGTCGAACCACCACAGGCTGAGCTGGGTCAGCACCGCTCCCTTGTCGGGGATGGGGGTGGCGAGCACCTGGTCGAAGGCGGAGATGTTGTCGGTCGCCACCATGAGCATGTGTCCGTCGGGCAGGTCGTAGAGGCGCCGCACCTTGCCGGAGTAGACCAGCGGCAGTTCCAAGTCGTCCACGACCGGAGTCTAGCGCCGGGTCTCGCCCTCCCCGCCGGGCCGCGCCGGGGCGTCCGAGGCCGATGAGGACCAACCCGACGGCGACGAGCCCGCCGTCGAGCGCGCCCACGTCACAGGACGGCCCCCGGCACGTAGGCGGCGGCGTCCGGGTCGGACTCCGCGAGCTGCTGCACCCGGGCAACGAGCGCGTCCACCTGCGCGGCCGCGGAACCGGTGAGGTCGAGCGGGTTGGCGACCGCGGCGTCCAGGGCCGCCCGGGACATGCCCAGCCGGGGGTCGGCGGCGAGCCGGTCGAGGAGGTCGTTGTCCTTGCGTCCGGTGGCGCGCATGTCGAGCGCCACCGCGACGGCGTTGGTCTTGATGATCTCGTGGGCCTCCTCGCGTCCGGTCCCGGCGCGGACGGCGGCCATGAGCACCTTGGTGGTGGTGAGGAACGGCAGGTACCGCTGCAGTTCGGCCTCGATGACGGCCGGGAACGCGCCGAACTCGGCCAGCACGGTGAGGAACGTCTCGAACAGCCCGTCGAGAGCGTAGAACGCGTCGGGCAGGGCGACCCGGCGGACCACCGAGCACGACACGTCGCCCTCGTTCCACTGGTCGCCGGCGAGTTCGCCGACCATGGAGACGTAGCCGCGCAGCACGACGGCCAGCCCGTTGACGCGCTCGCAGGAGCGGGTGTTCATCTTGTGGGGCATCGCCGAGCTGCCGACCTGACCCTCCTTGAACCCCTCGGTGACCAGCTCGGCGCCGGCCATGAGTCGGATGGACGTCGCGAGGTTGGACGGGGCGGCGGCGACCTGCGCCAGCGCGGCGACGACGTCGAGGTCGAGCGAGCGCGGGTACACCTGGCCGGTCGAGGTGAGGACGCGCGCGAACCCGAGGTGGGTCGCGACGCGACGTTCGAGGTCGGCGAGCTTGGCCGCGTCGCCGCCGAGGAGATCGAGCATGTCCTGGGCGGTGCCCACGGGACCCTTGATGCCGCGGGCCGGGTAGCGCGCGATGAGCTCGTCCACGCGCTCGTGGGCGATGAGGAGTTCGTCCGCGGCGGTGGCGAACCGCTTGCCCAGGGTGGTCATCTGGGCGGCGACGTTGTGCGAGCGTCCGGCGATGGGCTGGTCGCGGAACTGACCCGCCAGGCGGGTCAGATGGACCAACGTCGTGACGATCCGGGCGCGGACGAGCCGGAGCGCGCTGAGCACCTGGTACTGCTCGATGTTCTCGGTGAGGTCGCGGCTGGTCATGCCCTTGTGTACGTGCTCATGGCCCGCCAGCGCGTTGAACTCCTCGATCCGGGCCTTGACGTCGTGGCGCGTCACCCGCTCGCGAGCAGCGATGGACGCCAGATCGACCCGGTCGAGGACGCGGCGGTAGTCGGCCAGCACGGCGTCCGGATGGTCGCCACCGAAGTCCACGCCGAGGTCGCGCTGGGCCTCGATGACCGCGCACCACAGCTCGCGCTCGGCGACGATCTTGCGCTCGGGGCTCCAGATGTCGCGCATCGCAGGGGAGGCATAGCGGGTGGCGAGGACGTTCGGGACGGACATCGTTGCTCCTGTCGTGCGGCTCGCCGCCATTCTCCCACGGACCCCCGACGCGGACGCCCGCCTGCCCACACCCCGGCGCGACGAGGGGCTACGCGACGGCAACGCGCACACGCCGCCGCGGTCGGCGCTGGACGCACGCCCCGGTGCGCCCCAGGGGGGCTACGCGACCCCGGGTGACAGGCTCGGCGTCGGGATCTCGCCCCGCTCGGCCTTGAGCGCGATGTCGCGGCGGCAGAAGAGCGTGGGGGCGTCCAGGGCGTCCACGGCGGCGTAGGCGTCCGCGCGCGCCCGGGCCAAGGAGTCGGCCTGCGCGACCACGCCGAGCACCCGACCTCCGGACGCGACGAGGTTCCCGTCGGCGTCCCACCCCGTCCCGGCGTGCACGAGGTGGACCCCGTCGTCGGAGGCGAACAGCCGCGGTCCCGCGATGCGCCCGCCGGCGGCGGGGGTGCCGGGATAGCCGTCGGCGGCCAGGACGACGATCACCGCGGCGCCGGGCTTCCAGCGCAGTTCCCCCACCTCGGCGAGGCGTCCGGACGCCGCGGCGTCCAGCACCTGTCCCAGCGGCGAATCGAGCATCGCCAACACCGCTTGAGTCTCGGGATCGCCAAAGCGGCAGTTGAACTCGACCACCCGCAGCCCCCGGGACGTGAGCGCGAGCCCGGCATACAGCAGGCCCGTGAAGGGTGTGCCGCGGCGGGCCATCTCGTCGACCGTCGGCTGGACGACCTCGGCCATGATCGCGTCCACGAGGCCCTCGGGGGCCCACGGCAGCGGCGTGTAGGCGCCCATGCCGCCGGTGTTGGGACCGACATCGCCCTCGCCGACGCGCTTGAAATCCTGCGCGGGCTGCAGCGGCAGCGCGGTCACGCCGTCGGTGATCGCGAACAGGCTGACCTCGGGACCGTCCAGGTACTCCTCGACCACGGCCGGGAGGGCGTCCGCCGCGTGGGCAAGCGCGGCCTCGCGGTCGGACGTCACGATGACGCCCTTGCCGGCGGCCAGCCCGTCCTGCTTGACCACATACGGCGGGCCGAAGGAGTCGATGGCAGCCGCGACCTCCGCGACCGTCGCGCAGTACACGGACGCCGCCGTGGGGACCCCCGCCGCGACCATGATCTCCTTGGCGAACTGCTTGCTGCCCTCCAGGCGGGCGGCCTCGGCGGACGGACCGAAGCAACCGATGCCGACCGCGCGGACGGCGTCCGCCACCCCCGCCACCAGCGGAGCCTCCGGACCCACCACGACCAGGTTCGCCCCAACCTCGGAGGCCAACATGGCCACCGCGGCACCGTCGCTGGCGTCGAGGGGATGGTTGACGGCGACGGCCGCCGTCCCCGGGTTGCCGGGCGCGCAGTGCAGCGCCACGACCGCGGGATCGCGGCTCAGGGCGAGGGCGAGGGCGTGTTCGCGCCCGCCGTTTCCGACGACGAGGACGGTCAGTTCGTTCACGGAACCCCACCCTAGCGAGGCCCTCCGACACGGCCGGACGCAACCAAATTCAGCGCTTCCGCGTTGTGAAGGTATCGTTCCAGGTGCAACCAACTCGCTCCCAGGGGAGAACTATGGCCAAGAAAGCCCTCGTCGCGGTGCTTGCCGCCCTGCCGCTGCTCGCGTCGTGCGCCGTGACGCAGCCCACGGCGACCCCGCTGCCCCAGGTGAGCGAGACCGCGACTCCCACGCCGAGCGTCGCCGAGGTGACCCCCACGCCCACGCCCTTGTTCACCCCCACCCCGACGCCCGTCCCTGTGACGCCGTCCGCGCCCGCGACGCCGACCACCAAGCCGACGACCGCTCCCCCGGCCGCACCCGGGCCGACCACCGCCGACCCCGACGGCTGCGCCAACCAGACGATCCGGATCGACTCCAGCGGCAAGTGCGTCACGTTCGCCCAGAAGTTGCTCAAGCAGGCCGGCTACTACTCACCGACGCCGGGCACCAAGTTCGGGGCCGCCTCCGTCAACTGGACGCTGCAGTACCAGCGGTCGCGCGGCCTCGCCGACAACGGCCGCATCGAGGGCGAGACGTGGGCCGCACTGTTGTCCGGCAAGCCGCAGCTCCCGACGATGATCCCCGACTCCTGCAAGACGTCCGGGGTGGTCATCTGCGTGAGCAAGGCCCAGGGCAAGCTCTACTGGTTGCAGAACGGCGCGGTGAAGAAGACCACCGCCGTCCGGTTCGGCGGGTGGAACAGCGACGCCAAGACCAAGCAGTGGCGGCTGTTCGGCACCCCGAACGGCACCTATCGCGTCTACAACAAGGATCCCAACCCCTCATCGGAGAACTACGGTGACGGCGCGATGCCCTACTCGACGATGTTCGACCCGAACATGTACGTCCACTACTCCGCCGGCTTCGCCTCGGTGGGCTATTCCGGATCCAGCCACGGCTGCGTCAACGTGCGCGTGAAGGCCGACGCCAAGTGGATCATGGACAACACCCCCATCGGGGCGAAGGTGGTCGTCTTCTCCGGCTGACCACCGACAACGGCCGATGCGTGAGGCGGTATCCGCCACGCATCGGCCGTTTCCCGCTTCTCGTTCCCGGGTCACCCGATAAACCCGACCCGATATCCGAACGAGAAACGGCCAAAGGCCTTCTCGGCCCCGAACCCAGGGAAACGCCGATCGATCATGTCCTGGCTGCGGCGGCCCGGATCGAGCGATCCGAACCCCCTCGATCTCGGCCCGTATGTTCACTACGAGCCCACGATCGAGTGGTTCCGGCTCATCTCGCCCGACCCGTCCTCGCCAAGAACAGCATTAGTCAGCGGTTCCCTAGTCGAGCAGGTCGTGGACCAAGATGACCTGCTCGCGCCCCGGACCCACACCGATGCCGGAGATGCGGCACCGGATGAGCTCCTCCAGCCGCCGGACGTACGCCTGGCAGGTGGCCGGCAGCTCGGCGAAGGTACGGCACTCGGAGATGTCCTCGGTCCAGCCGTCCATGTACTCGTAGATCGGGCGCGCCTTGACCAGGTCGGTCATGAGCGCCGGGTAGTGCTCGAAGCGCTCGCCGTCGACGTCGTATGCGACGCACACCGGGATCTGTTCCCAACCCGTGAGGATGTCCAGTTTGGTCAAGAACACGTCGGTCACGCCGTTGTACGTCGCGGACGCTTCCACGACCAGCGGATCGAACCAGCCGCAGCGGCGCGGACGTCCGGTGGTCGTGCCGAACTCGGCTCCCGCCGCGCGCAGGCGGTCGCCCACGTCGTCCAGCAGCTCGGTCGGGAACGGACCCTCGCCTACGCGCGTGGTGTACGCCTTCGCGATGCCGACGATGCGGCCGATCCGCGTCGGGCCGACGCCGGTGCCGGTACACGCGCCAGCCGCGATCGGGTTGGACGACGTCACGTACGGGTAGGTGCCGTGGTCGACGTCCAGGTGGTGCGCCTGCGCGCCCTCGAAGACGACGACCTTGCCCGCCTCCAGGGCGTCGTTGAGCTCGCGGGCGACGTCGCGCACCATGGGCCGAACACGGTCGGCGAAGCTCAGCAGGTGGTCGGCGACCTCGGTCGGGTCGATCGCGAGCTGGTTGTAGACCTTCACCAGCAGTTGGTTCTTCTGCTTCAGAGACGCCTCGACCTTGTCCCGCAGGACCTCCTCGTCGAGCAGGTCCTGAATCCGGACGCCCACCCGGTTGACCTTGTCGGCGTACGCCGGACCGACGCCGCGGCCGGTCGTCCCGATGCGCCGCTTGCCCGCGAACCGCTCCGTGACCTTGTCGATGACCTTGTGGTACGGCGCAATGATGTGCGCGTTGGCGCTGATGATGAGCCGCGAGGTGTCCACCCCGCGCGCGGCCAGGGCGTCGATCTCCTTGAACAGCACCTCCAGATCGACGACGACGCCGTTGCCGATCACCGGGACCCCGGGGTTGAGGATGCCCGAGGGCAGCAGGTGCAGCGCGTACTTCTCGCCGTTGACCACGAGCGTGTGTCCCGCGTTGTTTCCGCCGGAGTAGCGGACCGTGTAGTCGACGCGATCACCCAGGGTGTCGGTGGCCTTTCCCTTGCCCTCGTCGCCCCACTGCGTGCCGATCACCACGATGCCTGGCATGTTTCGCTCCTCACAAGCAGCAAAGCCCTCGCGTAAGGACGCGGGGCTCTTACGGCCAGAGTCTAGCCGAGGCGTCCGGGCCCGCCCCGGCGACCCGGATGCTGGTCCGCGCTCACACGCGCAGCGGCCGGGAGGAGACCAGCTCGGCGTACGCCTCGGGGTCGGAGTCGACCAGCAGGGTGACGCAGCGGACGTACTCGGGACGCTCGCCGATGCGGCGGGCGGCGCAGGCCAAGGCCCACACCGACCGCAGGAACCCGCGGTTGGCCTCGTGCGCCCACGGGATCGGCCCCTTGCCGCGCCAACCGGCCCGCCGCAGGGCGTCGAGGCCGCGGGAGTAGCCGGTCCGGGCGAAGGCGTAGGCCGACAGGTCACCCTCAAGCGTCCGCACCGAGAGCGCACCCTCGGCCAGCAGCGCCCAGCCCAGCGACGACGCGGGATGGGCCGCGATCACGTCGAGCAGCCCGTCCGCCCCGCGGGACGCCAGCACCTCCAGCGCGCCGTCCTCCGGCAACAGGGTGGGAGCCGGGGGCGTCGCGAGCAGCAGCGTGTGGGCGTCCGAAGGCATGGCGTCATGCTACGTCGCCGGTCCCGGCGGGGGTGTTGAATGGACGCCGTGAGCGAACCCGGCGTGGCGTCCGCGGCATTCGGCGGCTGGACGCCGAACGACCCGCCCTACCGCCGCGTCACCGTGGCCCTCTTCCTCGGCGGGGCAGCGACGTTCGCGATGGCCTACGCGCCGCAGCCGCTGCTGCCCGTCCTGCGGCAGGAGTTCGGGGTGACGCCGGCGTCCGCCACCCTCGCGATCTCCGTCACGACCGGGGCGATGGGGCTGGCCCTGCTCGGCTTCGGTCCGTGGTCGGACGCCGTGGGTCGCGTCCGCGTCATGCGCGCCACGCTCCTGGTCGCGGCCGTCGTGGCCGTCGTCACGGGGCTGGCGGGATCCTGGGAGCAGGTGTTGGTCCTGCGCGCCCTGCAGGGGGTGGCGATCGCCGGGCTGCCCGCCGTCGCCGCCGCCTATCTGCGCGAGGAACTCCACCCGGACTGGGTCGCGTCCGCCACGGGGCTCTACATCGGCGGGACGGCGTCCGGAGGCATGGTCGGACGGCTCGCGGCCGGCGCCCTCGCGGACTGGCTCGGCTGGCGCTGGGCGCTCGTCGGCGTCGGGGCCGCCAGTCTCGCCATCGCCGTGGCGCTGTGGCTGCTGCTGCCCGCACCCCGCCGGTTTCACCCCTCGCCGCTGCGCCTCGACCAACTCGCCGCGAACGCCCGCCGGATGGTCGCCGACCGCGGGCTGGTCACGCTGTACGTGGTCGGGTTCGCCGCTATGGGCGCTTTTGTAGCGCTGTTCAACGGGCTGGCGTTCCGGCTGGCCGCACCGCCGTTCGCGCTCAGCGTGGGCGTCGCCGGCCTGTTCTATCTCGTCGTGGGGTTCGGCTCGGTGTCCTCCCCCGTCGCCGGACGCCTCGTCGCCCGGCTGGGCGCGCGGCGCGTCCTGCTGCTCGCGCTGGCCGTCGAGTTGGCGGGCATCGCGGCCACGCTCCTCGACCACCCGGTCGCCGTCGCGGTGGGCATGGCGGGCGTCGCCGTCGGATTGTTCGCCGCGCACGGCGTGACGAGCGGCTGGGTGTCCTCGCGCGCCGCGGGACGCGGGCCGGGCACCGCGCTGGCCGGGTCGCTGTACCTCGCCTGCTACTACGCCGGCTCCTCGGTCATGGGCACCGCGGCCGGATCGGCGTGGACCGCGGGCGCCTGGCCCGCCGTAGCGGGGCTGGGGGGCGCGCTGATCGTCGGGGCATTGCTGCTGGCCTGGTCGCTGCGTCGCAGGAGTCCCGAATCCTCACGTCGCCCGCTTGGGCACCCCCGGTGACTGAACATGCGGGCCCAGATGTAGGGGCTCCGGATCGCTCGATCGGGGCCGCCGCAGCCAGACCATGATCGATCAGCGTTTCCCCAAGCTTCGGGCGCGCCGTCCCCGCGGTCGCCGGCGTCGGCGGCGCGCGCCACCGGTGGGCCGACGTCCGCTCCCTCGGCTCAGTGCGGCGCGTAGCCCGGAAGTTGTCCGGCGGCGACCCGAGGATCCTCGGCCAACCGGATCGGTGCCGCGAGCTGGGTGCCGACGGCCGGCCCAAGGGCCCGCGCGAGGACCTCCGCGATCGCCGGCTGCTGGCGGGATCCGCACCCGAACAGCCACATGACACCGCCGGTCGACGCGTCGGGCCGGTCGTTGAACGTCATCCCGGAACCCAGCTTGGCGTCGGCAATCGGCGGGCCGGCAACCGACAGACCCACGTCGATCCACTTCATGGCCCGCCGGGACGAACTGGTTCCCTCGCCGAGTAACTGCAGGGCGCCGCTGACAGGCGTGACGAACGCCAGCGTGCGCGGGTCGAGGTGCTCCCAGCGCAGGCGGAACGGCTTGACGAACGGGATGCCCGCCGCCCCCAGCAACAGTCCGCCCTCGCAGACAGCCAGGCAATCGCTCGCGATCAGGCGGTAGATGCCCCAGCACGCCGCGGTGACGATCAAGACCCACGCGACGTTGGCGAGCACTCCCCCGGGCCCGGGGTTGATGAGGACGGCCGCCACGGCGAACGGCCAGGGCAAGAACGCCACCGCCTTCGCCGCCCAGTTGGTCCGGGCCCGAAACACGCCCAGGACCGAACCGAGGCTCTCGCGGGCGGCAATCCGCCGCAGCTTGCTCCGCAGCATGCTCAGCCGCGCAGGAGCGCCCTGAAGCCGGCGGCCAGGTCGGCGTCCGACACCGCGGAGGCCACCATCTCGTCGCTGGCGATGTCCAGCACCCCGAGTCGTTCAGGACCCGCGTAGACGACCCGCACCTCGACGTGCTCGTCGGAGTGCCGGAACGCCACCACGGTCGAGATGGCCTCGGAATCGCGCAGCGCTGCGGGCGGCTCGGACAGTGCCGCGAACTCGGCCTCGGTGAACCGCTCCGGGACGCCCCCCGAACTGCCCTCGATCTCGAAGACGTTGGCGAAGCCCGCCAGATAGGCGGCGGCGGCGTCCAGATCCCCGATCAGGAACAGATGGAGGCCGTTGGGGTCGACGTCCTCGATCAGAACCCGCTCCCCCTCGTGGACGTAGGCGAAGGCCCACGCGGTCGTGCCGGGGGTCTGCCGCTCGACGCGGACGAGTCGCTGCGAGGTCCGCCGCAGCATGAGCGGCCCGGTGATCTCCGCCACGGCCGTGAGCTTGAGCTGGCCGGTCTCTTCGCCCTCGGGCGTCTCCACCTTTCCCAGCGCCACCTGTCCACGCGCGATCAGGCCGCGGAGTGCGATACCGCCGAGGGCGTCTTTGGTGAAGGTCTGCGCATCCAGCCAGGGGGTCGGGACGATCTGGCTGTGCGCCGTGCCGTCCAGAGCGACGATCTCTTCGTCGCTCAGCGCGAACACCTGCTCGCACGGATGCGTGGCCCGCCCGAGGATGGTCAGCGCCGCCTGGCGATCATGCTCGGACCAGACGAACGGGGGCTCGGGGGCCGGCTCGGCCCCGCGCAACAGTGTCGTCATCCGAAAAGCCCCTTCACCCAACTCGTCGCCTTGCCCGCCGCGTCACAGACGCTGTTCCAGGTTTTCTTCGCGGTCTCCACGGGATGGCTCGCCGCTTCCTTGATGGAATCCCAATGATCATAGACATAGTTGCCCACGGTCCAGGCGGCGGCCGCGACGCCCGCCCCCAGGGCGATGGGGGCCAAGATCGGTGCCGTCCCGATGCCGGCAATGAGTGCCAAGGTCGCCCCACCCGAGACGACGCTCAGGAAGCCCGCCCCCCGGTCGCCCCAACTGCGTGCCCCTTCATGGGCGGGCCAGATCATGTCGTGGATGCCCGAACCGATGCCGATCACGGCCCCCAGCGGCCCCAGGACCTTGCCTCCAACGGCCACCTCCCGCATCATGCCCGAGATCATCACCTTGGCCGACGCAGCGGCCGTGTTGGTGGCCGCCAGCAGGTTGGCCTGCATGAAGCTTCGCGCGAGGCTCGAGACGTCGAACAGTTTGCCCAGTTGGGAGGGCAACATCACCGCCTTCTTGAGCGTGAGCGCCGCGTCTTTCATCTGCTCCCAGGTGAAGAGCGATGCGTTCGGACCACCACCCGGACCACCACCCGGACCACCACCCGGACCACCACCGGGCCCAGCCCCGCCCGGACCGCCGCCAGCAGCGGACGCCCGTTCTTGCTCGTCCGCTTGCTGCGCCACCTGCGTGGCCGCCTCACCCAAGCGCTCGGCGACTGTCGCCAGGCGCGGGCGCAGCGTGTGGGACCACAGGGCGTGGAACTCGTTGGCATCCCTGCCCTGCCACGCACCCCTGGCGACGGCGCCCGCCAACTCGGACTCGATCGCGTGCATGCGGCGGGCATCGCGCTTGAGCTGCTCGCCGAAGGCACGCAACGCGACGACATCGGCGCCCTGCATCTGGCTCATGGCGGGTCCTCCCATGGGTACGGCAACGCCTCGCACCCTAGGCGCGCCGGCGGTACGCCACCATGGGGACCGCTCCCCTCGATGGTCTGGGGAACCGCTGACTAATGCCGTTCTGGACGAGGACAGGTCGGGCGAGCTGAGCTGGAACCACGAGATCGTGGGCCCGTATTGAACACGCGGGCCCAGCCAGAACATGCTGGATCAGCGTTTCGCTAGGGAACCGCTGATTAATGCTGTTCTTGGCGAGGACGGGCCGGGCGAGATGAGCCGGAACCACGAGATCGTGGGCTCGTAGTGAACATACGGGCCCAGATGTAGGGGCTCCAGATCGCTCGATCAGGGACGCCGCAGCCAGAGCATGATCGATCAGCGTTTCGCTAGAGCCGCTCGCGCACCCGCGCGACCAGGCGCCGGGCGAGGTGGACCGGGCTGGTGCGGGCCCGGATCAGGCTCTCGAGACGCTCGAACCGCTCGTCCACGCGGTCCATGATCTGGCGGGCGAGGTGGGCCTGGAACAGGTACGGGCCGATCGGCGCCCCGCCGGCCAGGTGCTCGCGGATCGCCGCGTCGCGCAGCTTGAGGTCGTAGACGCGGTGGGCGTCGCGGGCGCCGAAGATGCTGTTCGCGCTCGCGCCGACCGCCGCGGGACGCTGGCACCAGAACGCCAGCGGCTCGTCCAGCAACTCGACCGGATGCCGCAGCGCCACGCGCAGGTTGAACTCCCAGTCGCCCACCACGGGCAGACTCTCGTCGTAGGGACCGAGCTCGTCGTGGAGCGTCCGGCGGTAGAGCAGCCCGATGGGCACGACCTTGTTGATGACGAGCAGTTCGGCCAGCGCGATCCCGTGCAGCGGCTCCCACTGCGGCACCCGGCCCGTCTCGACGTAGGTGCCGTCCCGCTCCTCCTCGAACCGGATCATCACCCGGACCGCCACCATCGCCGTCTCGGCGTGGGCGTCCAGGAACCCGACCGTGCGCTCAAGGAACGAGGGATCCCACAGGTCGTCGTCGTCGTGGATGCAGCAGTACTCGGACGCCGTCGCCGCGAGTCCGGCGTTGGACGCCGCCTCCATGCCGGTGCTGCGGGTGCGGTGCAGCACAACGGTCCGGGAACGGACGCCCGCCGGCGCCGCCGCCACCGCGGCGTCCACCGTCGCAGGGTCGCCCGCGTCGTTGACGACGCAGACGACGTAGTCGGTGAAGGTCTGCGCGTCGATGTCGGCCAGGGCGCGGGCGAGGAAGACGGGACGGTCCTTGGTGCGGACCACCACGGCCACTCGACCGGACGCCAGCGGCTCGGTGTCTGCCATGGCCGTCATCCTAGGGGTGCGCTCGGGCGCGCCCCGAAGGGACGCGCCCGAGCGACGAAGGAGGCTGAATCAGGCCTGGTGGGTACCCACGGAGCCGAGATCCTTGCACGCCTGGACGATGCGCTCGGCCATGCTGGCCTCGGCCGCCTTGCCCCACGAGCGGGGGTCGTACTGCTTCTTGTTGCCGACCTCGCCGTCGACCTTCAGGACGCCGTCGTAGTTGCCGAGCATCCAGCCGGCCACCGGCCGGGTGAAGGCGTACTGGGTGTCGGTGTCGACGTTCATCTTCACGCAGCCGTAGGACACGGCGTCCGCGATCTCCTGGGGCAGCGAGCCGGAGCCGCCGTGGAACACGAGGTCGAACGGACGATCCTTGCCGAACTTGGCGCCCACGGCGTCCTGGATCTCCTTGAGCACCTCGGGACGCAGCTTGACCGCGCCCGGCTTGTACACGCCGTGCACGTTGCCGAAGGTGAGGGCGGCCATGTAGCGGCCCTTCTCGCCCAGGCCGAGCGCCTCGGCGGTGGCCATGCCGTCCTCGACGGAGGTGTAGAGCTTCTCGTTGATCTCGTTGGCGACGCCGTCCTCTTCGCCGCCGACGACGCCGATCTCGACCTCAAGGATCTGCTTGTTGTACGCCGTCAGCTTGAGCAGCTCTTCGGCGATCTGGAGGTTCTCGTCCAGCGGCACGGCCGAGCCGTCCCACATGTGCGACTGGAACAGCGGATCCTTGCCGGCGGCGACGCGCTGGCGGGAGATCTCGAGCAGCGGGCGGACGTAGGTGTCCAGCTTGTCCTTCGGGCAGTGGTCGGTGTGGATCGCGATGTTGACCGGGTACTTCGCCGCGACCACGTGCGCGAACTCGGCGAGGGCGACGGCGCCCGTGACCATGTCCTTGACGTACTGGCCGGACGCGTACTCCGCGCCGCCGGTCGAGAACTGGATGATGCCGTCGGAGCCCGCATCGGCGAAGCCCTTGATGGCGGCGTTCAGCGTCTGCGACGACGTCACGTTGATGGCCGGGTACGCGAAGCCCTGGGCCTTCGCACGGTCGATCATCGCGGCGTAGACGTCGGGTGTTGCAATGGGCATTATCTCTCCCTCGAGCGAGGCTGTTGGCTGATGGGTCCATTCAACCAAACCGGGCCCCGAAGCGGCACGGGTGGACCGAAAACGTGGTCGGTTGCCTACAGTTCGAGCGCGGAGAAGTCGACGCGGACGCGGCCCCCCGACAGCGCGAACACGGCGCTGTCGACCTGCGCGGGACCGGCGGACAGGTAGTCCAGCGGCAGTTCGAGCACCGGACCGTCCTGGGGCACGACCGCGAGGCGGTCGCTCGCCCCCAGGTGTCCGGTGCGCATCCGGATGGCTCCCACGTGCGTCCAGGGGACCAGCGTCCCGCCCAGGAAGAGCCCGCGGCGTCCGATACCGAGCGCCAGGCCGGCGCCCACCCGGCGGACATCGCGGCGGACGACGACCTCGCGCAGGACATTCCAGGCGAGCGTGCTCACCGGCAGGACCAGCACGACGATGACCCACAGCCACGTGATGTCGCCCAACTGCTCGCGGAAGAACCACCACAGCGCCGCCGAGATGGCCACGGAAATCCCCAGCGAGACGATCCGCCATGTCCGGGCGCGGGCCGCGACTTTCACGGCGGCGGACGCGGCCGCGGGCTCGAACAGGACGGGGAAGTCCAGGGTGCCGGGGGGCGCGAGCGGCACGGCCTGCTGCGGCGGGGCCCACGGCTCCGGCGGCAGGACAGGCAGCTGGCTCATGCTCGTCATGCTAGCGGGCGTGCTGGAGGGCCCAGTGGTACATGGCGATGGCCGCCGCCGCACCGGCGTTGAGCGAGCGGGTCGACCCATGTTGAGTGATCGCGACCAGCGACGCACACGCCGCGACGACCTCGTCGGTCAACCCGGGCCCCTCGGACCCGAACACCAGGCAGCACCGCCGCGGCAGCACGGCGGTCTCCAGCGGCACCGAGCCGGGCAGGTTGTCCACGCCGACCGGCGTGACGCCGCGCGCGGCCAGGGACGCCACGAAGTCGGCGACGCTCGCGTGGTGTTCGACGTGCAGATACCGGTCGGTGACCATGGCGCCACGGCGGTTCCAGCGTCGGCGTCCGAGGATGTGGACCGCCTCGACGTTGAACGCGTTGGCCGTCCGGACGACCGAGCCGATGTTGAAGTCGTGCTCCCAGTTCTGGATCGCCACGTGCAGCGGCTGCCGACGGGTGTCGAGGTCGGCGACGATCGCCTCGACGGTCCAGTAGCGGTACCGGTCGAGCACGTTGCGGCGGTCCCCGGACGCCAGCAACGCGGGGTCGAAGCGCGGGTCGTCCGGCCACGGTTCGGGGTGGGGACCGACCCCCACGGACTCCTCGATGTCCACGCGCCCAGCCTGCCACGACGGCGTCGGTCACACCCACCCGACGCCTGGGGCACAGGGCCCGAACAGGCGGGCCCGGTACAGTAGCTCCTTGTGACGCTATTGCAAACGCTTCTCGTGCCGCTGTTGCTGCCCGACTGGCTGGACCCGGAGTTCCTCCTCACCTCGCTCGGCAACTGGGCGCTGTGGGGTGCCGCCCTCATCGTGTTCATCGAATGCGCCATCTTCCCCGTGCTGCCCGGCGACTCCCTGCTGTTCGCGGTCGGCATGTTCATCGCCAACGACGCCCCCATCATCCACTTCGGGGACGTGAGCAAGCCCGGCGTGCTCGCCATCGCGATGGCGGTGCTGGTCGTGGCCGCGGTCCTCGGCAATGTGGTCGGCTACTGGGTGGGCAAGAAGATCTCGCCGTGGCTGTTCAAGCCGCGCGACAACGTGTTCGGCAAGATCTTCAGCGTCAAGCACCTCGACCAGACCCACGCGTTCTTCGAGCGCTACGGCGCCAAGGCGCTGGTGCTCGGACGGTTCGTGCCGTTCGTCCGGACGTTCGTGACCATGGTCGCGGGCGCCGCCGGCATGAGCTTCCGTACCTTCATCACCTGGACCGGCATCGGCGCCATCGTGTGGGCCGCCGGCGTGACGCTGCTCGGCTACTTCCTCGGCACGATCCCGTTCATCAAGCACAACATCGACGCCGTCCTGGTCGCCATCGTCCTGATCTCGGTGCTGCCGATGGTCGTCGAGTTCCTCAACGAGCGCCGCAAGGCCAAGCGCGACCTGGCGGCGTCCAAGACCTCCGAGTGACGGACGCCCGCTGTAGCCCTCAGCCCTGCGGCGGGGTGTACCCCGGGCCCTGCTGTGGGTAGGACTGCGGCGGAACGTAGCCCGGCCCCTGCTGCGGCGGGGCGTACCCGGCACCCGGCTGCTGGGGGTAAGCCTGCTGCGGGTACGGCTGCTGCGGGTACGGCTGCTGGGGGATGCTCTGCTGCGGCGGGTAGGGCTGCTGCTGCGGGTTGGGGAGCGCGTTGGGGTCGCTGGCGGCGACCTGGCCGGGGGCGTCCGGACGCGCCACCTGCGGCGCGTCGCCGCGGTAGGAGATCTCGCCGAAGTTGACGTCGGGGGCCGCCCGGACCTCGGCGTCGTTGACCTCGAAGTACGTCGCCTTCTCGAAGTGGAACATGCCCGCGAGGATGTTGGTGGGCACCGACTCGACCTGCGTGTTGTAGTTGCGGACGTTGGCGTTGTAGTACCGGCGACCGTTGGCGATGCGATCCTCGGTCTCGGCGAGCTGGCGCTGGAGCTCGAGGAAGTTCTGGTTGCTCTGGAGCTGCGGGTAGGCCTCGACGCTCACGAGCAGGTTGCGGACCGCCCCGGACAACTGCGCCTCCGCCTGCGCGCGCGCCGCGGACGGCACCCCGCCCTGCTCGGACTGGGCCAGCCCCTGGGCGCGGGTGCGCAGGCTGGTGATCTCGCTGAGTGTGTTGCGCTCGTGCGCGGCGAACGCCCGGACGGTCTCGACCAGGTTCGGGATGAGCTCGTAGCGGCGGTTGAGCTCGACATCGACCTGACGCCAGGACTCCTGGATCAGATTGCGCTGCCGGACGAAGCCGTTGTAGGCCCCAATCGCCCACGCGATGGCGCCGACGACGACCAGCGCCACGATGAGCAGGATCCAGCCGATGAAGTCCATGGTTTCTCCTCACTGAGTCGAACTGATGTCCACCCTAACGGGCGGGTGGGACATCCCGGGCTATGCCAGCCCCAGATCGGCGAGATCGTAGGCGTAGCGGTAGGGCAGCCCCTCGGCTTCGATGCGCTCGCGGACGCCCGTGTCCCGGTCGACGATGGTGGCGACCCCGACGATGTTCCCCCCGGCCGCGCGGACCGCCTCGACCGCCTGCATCACCGAACCGCCGGTGGTGGAGGTGTCCTCGACCACGAGCACGGGACGTCCGGCGACCTCGGTGCCCTCGATCTGGCGCTGGAGCCCGTGGGCCTTCGACGCCTTGCGCACCACGAACGCGTCGAGCCGCTCCCCCGCCGCAGCGGCGGCGTGCAGCATGGCGACGGCCACCGGGTCCGCCCCGAGGGTCAAGCCGCCGGCGGCCTCAAACGTCCAATCCGCGACCAACTCCCGCATGACGCGCCCCACGAGCGGGGCGGCGACACCGTCCAGGGTGACGCGGCGCAGGTCCACGTAGTAGTCGGCCTCCTTGCCGGAGGCGAGCGTCACCTTCCCGTGAACGACGGCCAGGGACGTGATGAGCCGGGCGAGTTCGCTGCGATCGGACATGGCGGCAGCCTAGCGTTCGGGCAGTCAGAGCCCGCCGCAGGCCATTCGCCGCTTTTCGTTTCCCGGTCACACGAGTCACCTCGCCGCCGGCGCCCACGAGAAGCGGAAAACGGCCTTTCGTCGCTGGCGCCCCCTCACCCGAACCAGGAGCGACCCCCCGGCGCGGGCGGGGAATCCTGCGGAGCGGCGTCGGAGAACGGCTGCGCGCCGCCCAGCCAGCGGTGCAGGGCCCGATCCGCGAGCAGTTGGTAGGGGAAGGCCGCCCGGCGGGCGTTCGCCTCCAGCTCGGCCACCGGCAACGGCGCCTCGGAGGCGACCACGACGAGGTTGCCGAAGCGTCTGCCCTTCCAGACGGCCGCTTCGGCGCTCACCACCGCGTGCCGGAACCGGCTCCTGATGCCCGCGACCGCCCGCTTCGCCCACCCGAACGGGGCCCGATCGGTGAGGTTGGCGACGACCACCGCCCCCGGACGGCTCACGCGCACGACCTCGTCCCAGGCCTCGGCGGTGACCAGACCCCCAGGCACCGACGACCCGTCGAACGCGTCGAGGACGAGGGCATCGAGCCAGGCGTCCGGCATCCCGGCCACCCCGGACCGCCCGTCGACGTCCCTGACCTTGATCCCGCTCTGCGGCGGAAGCGGAAGCATCCGACGTACCTCGGCGGTGAGGGCGACGTCCGGCTCGCAGACCACCTGCGCGGTATGCGGTCGGCGCGCCGCGACCCACCGCGGGATCGTCATGGCCGCACCGCCCAGGTGCACGATCCGCACGCGCTCGCCGGGATCGCGGGCGAGCACCGTCGCGTCGAGGGCCTCGGCAACCCGCTGGACGTACTCGTACTCCAGATGCAGCGGGTCGGCCGGATCCACCCACGACTGCGCGGTGTCGCCGAACATCACCCGGAAGGCTCCCGGGTGAAAGGGATCCCGCACCAGCCGGTCGCCCACGGCCTACAGCGCGGCCAGGAACTCCAGCAGCGCGGCGTTCCACTCATCGGCGTGGCTCACGTTGGCACCGTGCGGCGCCCCCGCCAGCACGACGAGCTTCGCCTGCGGGACGTAGGTCGCCATCCGGGCGCTCGAAGCGGCGAGCGGCACGTTCTGGTCGCCGTCGCCGTGCAGGACGAGCACCGGGACGCTCACCTTGGCGCAGTCCGCACGGAAGTCGTCGCCCCAGATCCGGATGCACGCGCCAGCCGCGACCGCCGACGCCTGCGACGCGATGGCCAGCGCCTCCTGCCGCACCTCCTCGCTCACGGTCAGCCCTGCGGCGGTGCTGAAGAACCACGTCGTGAACTGGTTCAGGAACGCGGGCTGGTCGGCCTCGCACTGCTCGGCCAGACCCTCGAACGCCGCTGGCGGCATCGCGCCGTCGGGGTTGTCGTCGGTCTGCGCGAGGGCCGGCGTGATGGACCCGGACAGCACGGCGCCCGCCAGGCGACCCTCGCCGTAGGTGGCGATGTAGCGGACCACCTCGCCGCCGCCCATCGAGAAGCCGAGGAGCACGGCGTCCGTCAGGTCGAGCTCGGTCACAAGCTCGTTGAGGTCGGACGCCAGGGTGTCGTAGTCGTAGCCGTCGGCGGGCTTGTCGGAGCGGCCGAAGCCGCGGCGGTCGTAGGTGACGACGCGGTAGCCGGCGTCGACCAGGACCGCGGCGTTGGCGTCGAAGGCGGCGCCGGACAGCGGCCAGCCGTGGATGAGCACGACGGGGCGGCCCGTGCCGCCGGAGTCGGTGTAGTAGAGGGTGACGGGGGTGTCACCGGGCAGGGTCAACTGGGCCATGGCTCCTCCTCACATCGAGCGTTGGTCCCGACCCTAGTGCCCCGACCCGGACGCCGTCGCTCCCCCGGTCCGGGGAAATGCGGCGCCTTCTGCGTCAGGGACGACGCCGCCCACGGTCCAGGCGGAGTTCGATGAGCTTGCCGGAGATGCGGGTGGACTTCAGCGCCTCGAGGGTCTCGGGTGCGAGGTCGGCGGGAAGCTCCACAAGCGAGTGATCGGCGCGGATGTCGATGTGGCCGAAGTCGCCGCGTCCCAGCCCGCCCTCGTTGGCCAGGGCCCCCACGATCTGCCGGGGCGCCACCTTGTGGCGGCGTCCGACGGCGATCCGGTAGGTGGCCAGCCGCCCGTCGGACGTGCGCTCGCGGCGTCCGCCCCGCTGCTCGCGCGGCGCGCGCTCGCGGTCGACGAACCGCGGCGCCGGACGCTCCGGCTCGGGGTCGAGCAGCATCGGCTCATCGCCTTGGAGCTGCAAGGCGAGGGCGGCGGCGACGTCCATCTCGGGGATGTCGAACTCGTTGACGTAGTGGGCGACCACCTGCCGGAAGAACTCGAGCCGGTCGGAGTCGAGCGCGGCGGTAATCGCGTCGTCGAAGCGGCTCAGACGGGTGGCGTTGATGTCCTCGACCGAGGGCAGCGGGACCTGCTCGAGCTTCTGTCCGGTGGCGCGCTCGATGGCCGACAGCAACCGCCGCTCACGGGGGGTGACGAACGAGATGGCGTCGCCGCTGCGGCCCGCGCGGCCGGTGCGGCCGATGCGGTGGACATAGCTCTCGGTGTCGGTGGGGATGTCGAAGTTCACCACATGGCTGATGCGGTCCACGTCGAGGCCGCGGGCCGCGACGTCCGTAGCCACGAGGATGTCGAGCTTGCCCGACTTGAGCTGGGCGATGGTCCGCTCGCGCTGGGCCTGGGCGATGTCGCCATTGATAGCCGTGGCGGAGAATCCGCGGGCGCGCAGCTTCTCGGCAAGCGTCTCGGTGTCCTGCTTCGTGCGGACGAACACGATCATGCCCTCGAAGTTCTCCACCTCGAGCAGGCGCGTGAGGGCGTCCACCTTCTGCGGGAAGCCGACGAGCACGTAGCGGTGCCGGACATTCGGCGCCGTCGTCGTGTCGCCCTTGACGAGCACCTCGACCGGGTCGGTGAGGTACTTCTGCGAAAGCGCGCGGATCTGCTTGGGCATCGTCGCCGAGAACAGGGCTACCTGCTTGTCGGCGGGAGTGTCGGCGAGGATCGTCTCGACATCGTCGGCGAAGCCCATGTTGAGCATCTCGTCGGCCTCGTCGAGGACGAGGTAGCGCAGGTGCGTGAGGTCGAGGGTGCCGCGCTCGAGGTGGTCCATGATGCGGCCGGGCGTGCCGACGACGACGTGGACGCCGCGGGCCAGCGCCGAGAGCTGGACGCCGTAGCCCTGGCCGCCGTAGACCGGCAGCACGTGGACGCCGGACATCCGGCTCGCGTACGACTGGAACGCCTCGCAGACCTGCAGCGCCAGCTCGCGCGTCGGCGCGAGGACGAGCGCCTGGGGCGCCTTCTGCTTCAGGTCGAGCCGGCTCAGGATGGGCAGCGCGAAGGCCGCCGTCTTGCCCGTGCCCGTCTGGGCCAGGCCGACGACGTGCCGGCCCTGCAGCAGGGCGGGGATCGTGGCGGCCTGGATCGGCGAGGGGGTCTCGTACCCCACGTCGCGGACGCCGCGGACCAGCCGGTCGTCCAGGCCGAGGCTGGCGAAGGACGCCTCGCCGGGGGTTTCGTCGGCGGGGTCGGTCGGGAGGTTCTCGTCGCTCACCCCTAGACGGTAGTGGGTAGGGGGCCTTTCTCGCGCATCCGGCGCGTCCGGACGCCGCCAGGGAACCTCCCCTGTCCGGATCGTACCGGGGCCCAGCGCACTCGAAGCGACAGGGATGGCCTCCCTCCTGGGCCTCGCCTGCACACGACGCGACGCTCAACGTCTCGGTTCCCGAGAGGGTGAGTTTCCGGCGTTGGGCATCCTCTCGTCGCATGAGCGGCCGATCTGCATGACTGCTGCCCTCGCGCGCGCGGGAAGACGGCGGCGCATGGCGTCCTCGACGGCTGCCGTGACCTGCTGCCCTCGCGCGTGCGGGAAGACGCTCGGCGTCGGCAACCCCATCATGGGCGACGACCTGCTGCCCTCGCGCGTGCGGGAAGACGGCCGACAACAAGGGCGCGGTGACGCGGTTCGTCCTGCTGCCCTCCCGCGTGCGGGAAGACGCTACAACCACACTCCGCGCCCGGGCGTGGTGGCCTGCTGCCCTCGCGCGTGCGGGAAGACGCGACAAGCAGCGCGCGATTGAAGCTGAACTTGACTGCTGCCCTCGCGCGTGCGGGAAGACGGCGTGACGACCTTCTGCGGCGTCGCCTCGTCCGCTGCTGCCCTCGCGCGTGCGGGAAGACGATGCGGGACTGCACGCTGCGGCGTCCTACGTCTTCCTAGACTCCCCTGACCCCCGCGCACTGCTGGAGATCGCGCCGGCCCAGTTGCTCACGGGCGACGCACCGCGCCTCTT
>CAYZXQ010000013.1:46817-56606 GCA_964482465.1 uncultured Nigerium sp.
CACTGCTGGAGATCGCGCCGGCCCAGTTGCTCACGGGCGACGCACCGCGCCTCTTGGAGGAATGGCAGACAGCACCCCAGCTATGGAACCTGGTCCGGCGCGCGATCGATGGCTCACCCGATCCCGGCCGGTTCATCTTGACCGGCTCCTCCGTGCCCGCTGACGACCTGGCGCGCCACACCTGCGCCGGACGCCGCATGCGGCTCCACCAGTACACGATCTCGTGGTTCGAGCGGGGCGACAGCAGCGGAGCCATGAGCCTGCGGCGGCTGTTCGACGGTGCGGCGCCGCCGACATCCCTCGACGCGTTGCCGTTCGAGAACCTCATCGCACGGCTCCTACGCCCCGGATTCCCGGCGCTGCTCAACCGACCCAGCGAAAGCGCGGCGGGCCTCCTTCGCGGCTACCTGGACGAAGTGGCGCGGGTCGATATCGGCCGGGTTGCCGCCGTACGCAACAGTCCCGACACGATCCGGCAACTCATCGCCGCTCTTGCCCGCTCGACGGCGTCCGAGGTGACGTGGACGACGCTGGCTGCCGACCTCCGGTCAACCGCACCCGACATTCAGGCCCCCACGGTGCGGTCCTACGTCGAGCATCTGGAGCGGCTCTTCGTCGTCGACCCCCAGGTGGCCTGGACGCCTCCCCTCCGCTCACGAGCCCGGCTGCGGACCTCAAGCAAGTACCACCTTGCCGACCCCGCGCTGGCCGCGGCGGCGCTGGGTGGCACGTCGGCCAGGCTGATCGCAGACCCCGCGACGGTAGGACTGCTGTTCGAGTCCGCGGTGATTCACGATCTGCGCGTCTACGCGTCCACCATAGGCGGCACCGTGCGTCACTACCGTGACTCCAACGGTCACGAAATCGACTCCGTGGTCGAGATCCCGGACGGACGCTGGGGCGCCGTGGAGGTGAAGACCGGCGGCGGACAGCTCGCCGCCGGTGCGTCCAGCCTCGCCCGCGCCGCGAGTCAGATCGACACCGGACGCGTAGGCGCGCCGTCGTTCCGCCTCGTCGTGACCGGCACGGGCGGCACGCTGACGCTGGACGACGGCACGGCCTCCTGCCCGCTCACCGCCCTTGGCCCGTAGCCCGGCGCCGCCGACTCAGTCCCGGATGACCAGGCCCGAGCCGTCGGACGCCGCGTCGAACGTCACGGTGTCGCCGTCGGAGATCTCGCCGGCCAGCAGGCGGCGGGCCAGGGCGTCCTCGAGCGTGGTCTGGACCAGCCGCTTCAGCGGACGGGCGCCGTAGACCGGATCGAACCCGGTGTCCGCGAGCCAGACCTTGCCGGCGTCCGACACGTGCACCGCGATGCGCCGATCGGCCACCCGCTTGTTCAGCCGCGCGAGCTGGATGTCGACGATGTGCGTCAGGTTGTCGCGGGTGAGCGGGTCGAACATGACGACCTCGTCCAGCCGGTTGAGGAACTCCGGCTTGAACGCCTGCCGGACGATCCCCATGACCGCATCGTTCTTGGTCTGCGCGTCGAGCTTCGGATCGGCGAGGAACTGGCTGCCCAGGTTCGACGTCATGATGAGGAGGACGTTGCGGAAGTCGACCGTCCGGCCCTGGCCGTCGGTCAGACGGCCGTCGTCCAACACCTGCAGCAGGATGTTGAAGACGTCCGGGTGGGCCTTCTCGACCTCGTCCAGCAGGACCACCGAGTACGGACGCCGCCGCACGGCCTCGGTGAGTTGGCCGCCCTCGTCGTAGCCGACATACCCGGGCGGGGCGCCCACAAGCCGGCTGACGGAGTGCTTCTCGCCGTACTCGCTCATGTCGATGCGGATCATCGCCCGCTCGTCGTCGAACAGGAACTCAGCGAGCGCCTTGGCCAGCTCGGTCTTGCCGACGCCCGTGGGCCCAAGGAACAGGAACGATCCCGTGGGCCGATTCGGATCGGAGATGCCCGCGCGGCTGCGGCGCACGGCGTCCGACACCGCAGCCACCGCGGTCTCCTGGCCGATGAGCCGTTGCGCAAGTAGGCCCTCCATGCCGAGCAGCTTCTCCGACTCGCCCTGCAGCAGCTTGCCGACCGGGACGCCCGTCCAGGCGGACACCACCTCGGCGATATCGGACGCCGCCACCTCGTCCGCGACCATGGGGACGACCGTCTTCTCGGCCTCGGCCGCCGACTGCATCTCGGCCTCAAGGCCGGGAATCCGCCCGTACAGCAGCTCGGACGCCCGCGTCAGGTCGCCCTCGCGCTGGGCGCGGTCGGCCTCGATGCGGAGCCGGTCGATCTGCTCCTTCAGCTCGCCCACGCGGTTGAGGCCCGACTTCTCGGCGTCCCAGCGCGCCTCCAGCGCACGGAGCTCCTCGCGGGCGTCCGCCAGCTCGGCGCTCAGGCGGGAGAAGCGCTCGCGGGACGCGGCGTCCTCCTCCTTTTCCAGCGCGAACGCCTGCATCGTCATGCGGTCGATGTCGCGGCGGAGCATGTCGATCTCCTCCGGGCTGGAGTCGATCTCCATGCGCAGGCGCGAGGCGGCCTCGTCGATCAGGTCGATGGCCTTGTCGGGGAGCTGCCGGCTCGTGATGTACCGGTTGGACAGCGTCGCCGCGGCGACGAGCGCGCCGTCGGTGATCCGCACCTTGTGGTGCGCCTCATAGCGCTCGCGCAGGCCGCGCAGGATCGCGATGGTGTCCTCGACGCTGGGCTCACCCACGAACACCTGCTGGAAGCGGCGCTCCAGCGCCGGATCCTTCTCGATGCGCTCGCGATACTCGTCCAGGGTGGTTGCGCCGATCATGCGCAGCTCGCCGCGGGCGAGCATGGGCTTGAGCATGTTGCCGGCGTCCATGGCGCCCTCGCCGGAGGCTCCCGCCCCCACGACCGTGTGCAGCTCGTCGATGAACGTGACGATCTGCCCCTCGGACTCCTTGATCTCGGCGAGGACGGCCTTGAGCCGCTCTTCGAACTCGCCGCGGTACTTCGCGCCCGCCACCATGCTCGCCAGGTCGAGGCTGACGACGCGGCGCCCCTTGAGCGAATCCGGCACGTCGCCGTCCACCACGCGCTGCGCCAGCCCCTCGACGACGGCGGTCTTGCCGACGCCGGGCTCGCCGATGAGGACGGGGTTGTTCTTGGTCCGGCGGGCCAGCACCTGCACGACGCGCCGGATCTCGGCGTCGCGGCCGATCACGGGATCGAGCTTGCCGTCGCGGGCGCGCTCGGTGAGGTCGACGGAGTACTTGTCGAGCGCGGACTCCCCGCCCTCGGCCTCCGCCGATGTCACCCGCTTGCCGCCGCGCGCGGCCTCGAACGCCTGCGCGAGCTGGGCGGGATCGACCTTGGCCGCGGCGAGCACCTTCTGGGCGTCCGAGGTGACGGACGCCAGCGCGATCAGCAGGTGCTCGGTCGCGACGAACGAGTCGCCCCACTGCTCGGCGCGCGTCTCGGCGTCCGCGAGCACGCGGGCGAGCGCCCCGGACATCGTCGGCTGGCTCACCGACGACCCGGTCGAGCTGGGCAGCTTCTTGATGGCCGCCTGCGCGGCGGCGTCCACGGCCGTGGGATCGGCCCCGACGGCGGCCAGCAGCGGCCCGACGGTGTTGTCCGGCACCAGCAGGAGCGCGTGCAGCAGGTGGCTGGGCTCGGCCTGCGGGTTGCCGTGGGTGAGTGCCGTCCGGAGCGCGGCCGAGACGGCGTCGCGGCTGCGGGCGGTGAGCTTCGCGGTGTCCATGGGTTCTCCTCGCGGGGTCGGCGGGCGGTACGACTACCAGGGTAGTCAAAGTTGAGTTACATAGACTCAACTTCGCCAACGCCTCGGGTATTCCCTGAACTGGGCTCGACTAGGCTGACGGAAACCAAGGAGAGGAGCCGACGTGAGCAAGCCCGTTCGCGTTCTGCCCGGACGCGAGGTATCCCTCGGCGATGCCGGGGCGTTCACGGTCCGGCGGACGCTCCCCCATCGCGACCGCGCGTTCGTCGGGGCATGGTGCTTCGCGGACCACTACGGTCCCGCGCCCGTGACCCCCGGCGGCGGCATGGACGTCGCCCCACACCCCCACACCGGCCTCCAGACCGTCTCGTGGCTGTTCTCGGGCGAACTTGAGCACCGCGACAGCGCCGGGAACGTCGCCGCCATCCGGCCCGGCGAGGTCAACCTCATGACCGCGGGCGCCGGGATCGCCCACTCCGAGACGTCCGTGGCCGCGACCGGCGACCTCCACGGCGTCCAGCTCTGGGTCGCCCTCCCGGATTCCCACCGCCACACCGGACGCGCGTTCGTCCACCACGAGCCGCCCACCGTGGCGCTCGCGGACGCCGCGGGCTCGGCCCGGGTGTTCGTCGGGACCCTCGCCGGCGTCGACGCCTCGCCCGTGCCCACGTTCACGCCGCTGCTCGGCGCCCAGCTCGACCTGGCTCCGGACGCCGACGTCACCCTCCGCATCGAACCGGGCTTCGAGCACGGCGTCCTACTCGACGCCGGCGCGCTGGCCCTGGAGGGCAGCCCGCTCGCCCCCGGCGACCTGGGCTGCCTCGACGCCGGTTCTTCCACCCTCCGCCTCACCGCCGGCCCTGACGGCGCGCGCGCGATCCTGCTCGGCGGCGAACCGTTCGAGGAAGACCTCGTCATGTGGTGGAACTTCGTGGGCCGCAGCCACGAGGAGATCGTCGCGTTCCGCGCCGCGTGGGAGGCCGCCTCCGAGCGCTTCGGGACGGTCCCGGGCTATGTCGGCGCCGTCGAACGCCTGCCCGCCCCCGCCCTCCCGGCGTTGCGACTGATCCCGCGCCGTCACCACACCCGGGTGTGACGCCCGCTCACCGCTGGGCGAGGTAGAGGCGACGCACCACATCCTCGATCTCGGGCTCGCGGATCGTCAGGTCGCGGACCGTCGCCTGCTCCTGCACCCGTCCCAGCACCTCGGCGGCGGTCGTCTGCTCGGCGTCGAACGCGAACGACTGCCGCATGCCGCCGGATTCGGACGCCACCAGCCGCGTCCCCGCGATGTCGCGCAGTTCGGGGGTCTCGGCGTCGAAGTCCACCACCAGCACCCGCTCGGCGCCGACGGCGCGGGTGAGGTCGGCGAGTTCGCCGTCCAGGATCGCCCGGCCCCGGTCGATGACGATTACCCGGTCGCACAGCTTCTCGACGTCGCCCATGTCGTGCGTGGTGAGCACCAGCGTCGTGCCGCGCTCGGCCCGCTCGGCGCGCAGGAAGTCGCGCAGGCGCTGCTTGCTGACGACGTCCAGCCCGATGGTGGGCTCGTCCAGGATGACCAGCTCCGGGGAGTGCAGCAGCGCGGCCGCGACCTCGGCCCGCATCCGCTGCCCGAGCGACAACTGGCGCACGGGGACGCCCAGCGTGGGCCCCAGCTCCAAGCGCTCGACCAGTTCTTCCAGCCGTCCGGACGCCCGCGCGGGCGCCAGCCGGTGGATGGCCGCCAGGATCCGGAACGACTCGGACACCGGCAGGTCCCACCACAGTTGGCTGCGTTGGCCGAACACGACGCCGACGCGCCGGGCCACCTCCCGCCGTTGCCGCACCGGATCCAGCCCGCACGTCCGGACCGTCCCGGCGCTGGGAACGAGGATGCCCACCGCCAGCTTGATGGTGGTGGACTTGCCCGCGCCGTTGGCCCCGATGTGACCGACCGATTCCCCCGGCGCGATGGCGACGCTCAGGTCGTCCAGCGCTCGCGGCGTCGAGCGCGTGCGCCGCAGGCCCGTGCCGGTCCGCCGCACGTAGTCCTTCGTGAGCCCCCTGGTCTCCAGGATCATCAGCCACCTCCCCCTTGGAGTGCCGGACGCCCCACCGCCACAGAAGCTGGCACGGTAGGCGATCTGGCTGCGCAGCCGCGCCCGCAGGACCGCGGCATACGGCGTGAACGCGTTAGGGAACCGCTGAGCCGGAACCACTCGTTCGTGGGCTCGTATGGACCATACGGGCCCAGACCGAGGGGGTTCGGCTCATCTCGCCCGACCCGTCCTCGCCAAGAACAGCATTAATGAGCGGTTCCCTAGGCGAACTGCCAGGACCGCTTCGACAGCCCGTACCAGAACCCGGCCACCGCGACCTCGCTCGCCAGCCCGTACGCCGCCGCCGCGCCGAGCGCCACATAGAAGGGCGCCCAGTGTTCGGTGCGAGGGTGGGCGAGCGCCGCGGCGGGTGCGCGTTGCGCGACGTCCAGCAGCGCGTCGATATCGCCTGCCGCGACGGTCTCGTCGGCCCAGGCGTCGAACTCCGCGGACGCCGCGGGCGGCACTCCGTCGGGCCCGCGGCGGGGGTCGAACCACCGCAGGTTGTGTGTCGTGAAGCCCGACCCCACGATCAGCGTGCCCGCGTCCCGCAGCGGCGCCAGGCGAGCGCCCATCGCGAACAGTTCCGTGGGATCCAATGTGGGCAGGCTCACCTGGAGGATCGGCACGTCGGCGTCCGGGAACAACTGCACCAACGGCACGTACGCCCCGTGATCGAGGCCGCGATCCGGCTGCTGCCGCACCGGCGCACCGAGCAGCCCGGCAACGTCGCGCGCCAGCCCGGGGGCCGGCGGCGCCGGGTAGGTGACCTCGTCGTAGCGGGCCGGGAATCCGGCGAAGTCGTGGAGCAGCGGCGTGCCGGGCGTCGTGGAGCCCAGCGTGACCGGGCGACTCTCGAAATGTGCGGACACCACGAGGATGTTGTCAGGCCTGACCAGACCGGACGCCCAACGGCGCAGCTCGGCGGTCCAGACGGGATCGTCAGCCAAGGGCGGCGCGCCGTGGCTGAGGAACAGGGTGGGCTGCCGGTCGGTCATGGGGATCCCTTCGCTCGGATCGCCCATGATACAAGATTCAACTAGTGCTCGGGCGGCGGACCTCCCGCGGCGAGGTAGTCAGCCAGCAGGTCGGCTGCGTCGACGCGGGCTTCCGCCAGCCGGAGCGCCCCGGACGCCGAGACGTCGAGCCCCTCGGCGGCCCAGCGGGCGCAGGCGTCCGCGAGCAGGCCCTCGGGCAACGCACCCGCACGGTTGACGATCCGCCACCAGGCGACCTGCGAGCCGTGGCGGGCGAGCACCCCTCCGACGTACCGCGCGCTCACGCCCGCGACCCCGGCGAGGTCGCCGTAGGTCGCGAGGCGACCCGGCGCCACCTGGGCGGCGGCGAGGAGCACGCGGTCGGTCGGATCCATGAGCGAGCGGGCGCGGGACTCAGGCGGCCTTGGCCCCCTTGGCCGACTTGGCCGGGCGGGCCCTGCCGGACGGGGCGGGCTTCGCGGCCCGCGCGCGCGGCCGGGCCGGGGCGGCCTGAGGCGCATCCTCGTCGGCCCACAAGACGCTCGCCCCGGCGTCCACGAACGTGGCGTCGGGCTCGTCGAACCAGACCCCGCCGATCCCGAGGTACCGGAAGTTCACGATGTAGTCGCTCGGCAGGGTGACCGAGGTGCTCATCAGGCCGTTCGCGCGGCGGACCAGCCGATGCGCGCCCGGGTTCCAGTCGTTGAAGTTGCCCACGACACTCACGATGCCGGCGGGGTGGTCGGCGGGCAGGGCGAACGTGATCTTGCGTTCGTCGGTGGTGCGGCTGCGGACGATCTTCAACACTGGTCTACTCCTGGAATCCCTGGTCACGACGCCTCGCGGCGCCCCTGTTTTCTGGTAGACCACACTACAACGCGGCTCGCGACAGCCCTCCGTTGTCCGCGCCGCGCGGCGCGGGATCCGACAACCCGGCGAGGAAGGCGCGCGCGGACGCCACGGCGTCCGGAACCAGCGTGTAATGCGCCCAACGTCCGCGCTGCTCGCGGGTGATCAGCCCGGCCTCGACCAGCTTGCGGAGGTGATGGCTGAGGGTCGGCTGGCTGATGCCCAGGGCGTCTGGAAGGTGGCAGGCGCACGCCGTCCCTTCGGGAGCGGCGGCGATGTGGTCGAGCAGCCGGACGCGCGTCGGGTCGGCCAGGGCCTTGAAAACGGACGCCAGCGCCTCGGCCGGGCGCGCGTCCAGCAGGTGCGTGCCGGCGACGCAGCAGGCGTCGGCGAGGTCCAGGACGGTGCGCATGCGCCGATGGTACGCCACATTGACACCCATCGATACGTTGCCTACGATCACATCGACACTCGTCAATATGCAGCATCGGCTGCGCCCGACCCGGAAAGGTAGCTGACGTGAGCCGTCCGTCGATCATGTTCGTGTGCGTCCACAACGCCGGACGCTCCCAGATGGGCGCCGCCTACGCCCACCACCTCTCCGGCGGCGCGGTCGAGGTGCGGTCGGCGGGATCGGCGCCCGCGGCGTCCATCAACCCGGCCGTCGCCGAGGCACTCGCCGAAGAGGGCATCGACATCTCGGCCGAGACGCCGAAGCTGCTCACCGACGCCGCCGTCGAGGCCTCCGACGTCGTCATCACCATGGGCTGCGGCGACACCTGCCCCTACTACCCCGGCAAGCGCTACCTGGATTGGCAGCTTCCCGATCCGGCGGGTCAGGGTGTGGACGCCGTCCGTCCCATCCGCGACGAGATCAAGGCCCGCGTGGCGGCGCTGTTGGAGGAACTCGGGGTGCCGGTGACGTGGCCGCGCTGATCCAGCGCCTGCAGCCGACCACCGCGCGCGGCCGGTGGGGCGCGCTCGCGGTCGCCGCGGTCGCGTGGGTGGCGCTGTACATGGGCAACGAGCCGTTCTGGACGTGGCTCGTCCGGGACATCGGCGGGCTCGACCTGGGCAGCCGCCTGGGCTCCGGCGTCCACTTCTTCTTCTACGACACCGTCAAGATCCTGCTGCTGCTCAGCGGAATCATCTTCTTGGTGACGGTCCTGCGCTCGTTCATGAGCGTCGAGCGCACCCGGGCGCTCCTCGGGGGCAAGCGCGAGGGGTTCGGCAACGTCCTGGCGTCCCTGCTGGGGGTCGTCACGCCCTTCTGCTCGTGCAGCGCGGTGCCGGCGTTCATCGGGTTCGTCGCGGCGGGCGTGCCGCTGGGGGTGACGATGAGCTTCCTCATCGCCAGCCCGCTCATCAACGAGATCGCCATCGCGCTGCTGCTCGGCCTCTTCGGGCCCGGACCCACGCTGCTCTATGTCGGCTCGGGCCTAGTCATCGCGTCGGTGGCGGGACTGGTCATCGGGCGGCTGAAGCTGGAACGCTGGGTCGAGCCGTTCGTCTTCGAGACCAAGCTGCGCGGCAAGCCGCTCGATCCCAGCATCGGCCTGACGTGGAGCGACCGCCTGGACATGGGCGTCGAGGAGGTCCGGTCGATCCTCGTCAAGATCTGGCCGTACCTGCTGGTCGGCATCGGGCTGGGCGCGGTCATCCACGGCTGGGCTCCGGAGGACTTCTTCGCCACCTACGCCGGCCGCGACAACCCCTTCGCCGTCCTGCTGGCGGTCGCCGTCGGCGTCCCGCTCTACAGCAACGCCGCCGGCGTCCTGCCGCTGGTGGAGGCGCTCTACGCCAAGGGGCTCCCGATGGGCACGCTGCTCGCCTTCATGATGGCGACCGTCGCGCTGAGCCTGCCCGAGCTCGTCATCCTGCGTCGGGTGCTCAAGCCGCGGCTGATCGCCGTCTTCGTCGGCGTCACCGCGAGCGGCATCCTCGCCACCGGCTACTTGTTCAACGCGATCCTGTGAGAAAGGACCCATCCATGCAGATCAAGATCCTCGGCTCGGGCTGCGCCAACTGCAACACCCTCGAGCAGCGCACCCGCGACGCCGTCGCCCAGCTCGGCCTGGACGCCACCTTCGAGCACGTCCGGGACTTCGCCGAGATCGCGTCCTACGGCATCGCCCGCACTCCGGGGCTGGTTGTGGACGACGAGGTCGTGCTGTCCGGGCGCGTCCCCACGACGGCGCAACTGGCGGAGCTGCTCGC
>CAYZXQ010000014.1:0-49870 GCA_964482465.1 uncultured Nigerium sp.
CAAGAGGGGACGACGCGCGGGTGGCCGGGCCGTGCGCCACCGCGGCCTACTTCGTCGTCGCCGAGGCCCTCACCAACGTCGCCAAGCACGCGGGCGAGGCGTCGGCGTCCGTCGTCGCCACCGCCACGGACGAACTCACCGTGAGCGTCACGGACGACGGTCCGGGCGGGGCGGACGCCACACGGGGCACCGGTCTGGCCGGTCTGGCCGAGCGCGTCGAAACCCTGGGCGGGTGCCTGTCCGTGCAGTCGGCGTCCGGCCACGGCACGACCGTGCGCGCCACGCTGCCGCTGGTCCCGGTCTGGGAGAAGGAGACCACGTGAGACTCGTCATCGCCGAGGACGTCACCCTGCTGCGCGAGGGGCTTGTCAGCCTGCTCTGCCGCGCCGGCCACGAGATCGTGGACGCCGTCGGCGACGCCCCGGCGCTGGTCGCCACCGTGCTGGCCCACCCCGAGGTCGACCTCGTGGTGACCGACGTCCGGATGCCCCCCGACGGCACCGACGACGGCCTGCGGGCGGCGGTCGACCTGCGCCGCGCCCGTCCCGACCTGCCGGTCATGGTGCTCTCGGCCTATGTCGCTGGCCCCTATGTGCGCACGCTGCTCGACGACGAGGCCTCCGCCGGCGTCGGTTACCTGCTCAAGGAACGGGTCAGCCGGGTGGCCGACTTCCTGGCCGCCCTCGACGTGGTGCGGGCCGGC
This sequence comes from uncultured Nigerium sp., assembly GCA_964482465.1. GTDB lineage: Bacteria > Actinomycetota > Actinomycetes > Propionibacteriales > Propionibacteriaceae > Propioniciclava. The sequence continues at coordinate 704 of CAYZXQ010000014.1, forward strand.
GGCACCGTGGTCGACCCGGCCGTGGTCACCGCGATGATGCGCACGCGGCGCGGCTTGGGCTCGCTGGGACGCCTCACCCCACGCGAGGCCGAGGTGCTCGAACTCATGGCGCAGGGCGCATCCAACAGCCAGATCGCCGACCGGCTGGTGCTGTCGATGGCGGCCGTCACCAAGCACGTCGCCAACATCTTCGTCAAGCTCGACCTGCCGCCGGGCGAGGACAACCGGCGCGTCCGGGCCGTGCTGGCGTGGCTGGACGCCGGAGCCAGCTAGACCGCGTACTCGTCGGGACGCTCGACGTGCAGGCGTCGCGCCGCCTCCGCGACCGAGCCCGACAGGGACGGGTAGATCGTGAACGACTGGGCGATGTGATCCACCGTCAGGCGGCGGCGGACCGCGATGGCCAGCGAGTGGATCAACTCCGAGGCCCCGGGCGCCACGACGACGCCGCCGATGACGATGCCGGACGGGCTGCAGAAGATCTTGACGAAGCCGTAGCGCAAGCCCATCATCTTGGCGCGCGCGTTGCTGTGCAGCGGCATCATCATCGACCGGCCGCGGACGACCCCGCTGTCGAGCTGCTCCTGCGTCACGCCGACGCTCGCGACCTCCGGCGAGGTGAACACGTTCGCCGAGACGTACCGCAGATTCAGCGGCGCGACGGCGTCACCGAGAGCGTGGTACATCGCGGTGCGGCCCTGCATGGCGGCCACGGAGGCCAGCGCGAACACCCCGGTGATGTCGCCGGCGGCATACACCCCACGGGCGGTGGTCCGGGACACGCGGTCGACCTGGATGTGGCCCGACCGGGTGACGGCGACGCCGGCCTGCTCCAGGCCGAGATCCTCGCTGTTGGGGATCGAGCCCACGGCCATCAGAACGTGGCTGCCCTCGACCTCGCGGCCGTCCTCCAGCGTCACGATCACGCCGTCGTCGGTCCGGCGGGCGGCAACGGCGCGCGCCTCGGAGAGGATCGTCATGCCGCGGGCCTGGAACGCGTCCTGGATGACGCGCGAGGCGTCGTCGTCCTGGCTGGGCAGGACCAACGTGCGCGAGGAGATCAGGACGACCTCGCACCCGAGCGCGTGGTAGGCGCTGGCGAACTCGGCCCCGGTGACGCCCGAACCGACCACGATCAGGCGGCGCGGATTCTCCTTCATGTTGTACATCTGGGTCCACGTGAGGATCCGCTCGCCGTCGGCCTGCGCCCCCGGCAACTGCCGCGGGCGGGTCCCGGTGCAGATCAGGATGAAGTCGGCGTGCAGGCGCTCGGTAGTGCCGTCGGGCGCGGTGGCCACGACATAGCGGGTCCCGTCGAGGCGTCCGCGGCCGTGGAAGCACCGGACGCCCTCGGACTCCAGCCGCGCCTTGATGTCGGCGCTCTGCTGGGCGGCCAGCCCCAGCAGACGCTGGTTGAGGATGTCCCAGTCGACCACGACGGCCTGGGTGAGGTTGGTCTGCTCCGCGTCGGCGGGACGAAGTCCGAGCTTGCCGCTCGTCCTGATCTTCGTCATCACTTCCGCTGTCGCGATGAGGCTCTTACTGGGGACGACGTCGGTGAGAACCGCCGATCCGCCCAGCCCCTTCTCCTCCACGATCGTGACCTTGCCGCCGAGCTGCGCCGCCACGAGTGCGGCTTCGTAGCCGCCTGGTCCGCCACCGATGATCACCACGTCCGTCACCCTCGCATTCTTGCACGGGACGACCTTGTGCGGGCAGCGTGCAGACGCCTACCGGGCCCGTTATGCTCACGGGGTGAACGCCACTGTCGTTGACCCGTACGCCCTCGCCGCTACCGCCGGCGCCGCCCTCCTCGAACGCCTCGGCGTCGACCATCTCGACCTCGCCATCGTGCTGGGGTCCGGCTGGTCCACCGCGGCTGCCCACCTCGGTGAGGTTATTGCCGAGGTCCCCCTCGCCGAACTCCCCGGCTTCAGCGCGCCTGTCGTCGCGGGGCACGGCGGGACCGTCCGCGCGCTCCGGACGCCCTCGGGCGCCGTTGCCGCGCTCTTCACCGGTCGCACCCACTTCTATGAGGGCCGGGGTGCGGACGCCGTGGTCCACGGCGTCCGGACCGCCGCCGCCGCGGGCGCGAAGACCCTCGTCCTCACCAATGGGTGCGGCGGACTCAACCCCGCGTGGGCGCCCGGCACCCCCGTGCTGATCGCCGACCACATCAACCTGACCGGCTCGACGCCGCTCACGGGCGCCCGCTTCGTCGACCTCACCGAGGCCTACTCGCGGCGCCTGCGCGACCTGGCCCTCTCGGTCGACCCCTCGCTCGCCGAGGGCGTCTACATCCAGTTCCACGGCCCGGCCTACGAGACGCCCGCCGAGGTCCGGATGGCCAAGCTGCTCGGCGCCGACCTCGTCGGCATGTCCACCGCCCTGGAGACCATCGCCGCGCGCGAGGCGGGGCTGGAGGTGCTCGGCATCTCGCTGGTCACCAACGCCGCCGCGGGCATGTCCGAGGCTCCGCTCGACCACACCGAGGTCATCGAGGCCGGCCAGGCTGCCGTCCCGCGCCTGACCGCCCTACTGAGCGGCCTGCTGGAGGTGTTGTGATGCTCACTGCCGCCGAGCGCTCCGCCATCGAGGCGTGGCGCGCCCAGGATCCCGACACGGCCACCGCCACGGCGTTGGCCAACCTCGTCGCGAAGGCGGACGCCGGTGACGCCGCGGCGCTCGCGGAGGTCCGCGACGCGTTCGCGGGCCGCCTCGCGTTCGGCACCGCCGGCCTGCGCGCGGCGCTGGGCCCCGGACCCAACCGCATGAACCGCGTCGTCGTGGGCCAGGCGGCCGCGGGGCTGGCCGAGTTCCTGGTCGCCGAGGGCCACACCGGACGCCGCGTCCTGGTGGGCTACGACGCCCGCTACAACTCCGACATCTTCGCGCGCGACACCGCCGAGATCCTCGCCGGGTACGGGCTGCGTCCGATGCTGACCACGACGCACGTCCCGACCCCCGTCGTCGCGTTCGGCATCCGGCACTTCGACGCCGTCGCGGGCGTCGTCGTCACCGCGTCCCACAACCCGCCGCAGGACAACGGCTACAAGGTCTACCTCGGCGGCTCCCAGATCGTCCCGCCCGTCGACGGCCAGATCGCCGCCTACATCGACGCGGTCGCGACGCGTCCGCTCGCGGACCTGCCCCGCAGCGACGCGTACGAGACCATCGGCGAGCCGCTGCTGGAGGCCTACGTGGCCCGCGCTGCGTCCCTGGTGGCGCAGGACGCCCCCCGCGAGCTGGGCTGGGTCTACACGCCCATGCATGGCGTCGGCGCCGAGGTGGTCGCGCGGGTCCTCGCGCGCACCGGCTTCCCCGCCCCCGCCCTCGTGAGCGAACAGGCGCTGCCCGACCCGGCCTTCCCGACGGTCTCCTTCCCCAACCCGGAGGAGCCGGGCGCGATGGATCTCGCCCTCGCCCTCGCGCGCAGCACCGGTGCGGACGTCGCCATCGCCAACGACCCGGACGCCGACCGCGTCGCCCTGGCGGCCCCCTTCGGCGACACCTGGCGGATGCTGACCGGCGACGAGCTCGGCACCCTGCTCGCCGACGACGCGCTGCGGCGCGGCACGCCCGGCGTGTACGCGTGCTCGGTGGTGTCCTCGACGCTGCTGAGCGCGCTGGCGTCCGCCGCCGGACAGCCCTCCGAGACGACCCTCACCGGGTTCAAGTGGATCGGCCGCGTCCCCGGACTGGCCTTCGGCTACGAGGAGGCCATCGGGTACTGCACCGATCCGGAGGCCGTGGCCGACAAGGACGGCATCACCGCCCTCACGCGCATCCTCGCGCTGGTGGCGGCGCTCCGCGCCGAGGGCCGGACCGTCGCCGACCGCCTCGACGAGATCGCCGAGCGGTTCGGCGTCCACCACACGGCCCAGTTGTCCTACCGGGTCAGCGACCTGTCGCTGATCGCGGACGCCATGGCGCGGCTCCGCGCGCAGCCGCCCGCGACGCTGGACGGCGAGCCGGTGACGGTGAGCGACCTGTCCGACGGCTGGGGCGGCCTGCCGCCCACCGACGGCGTGCTGTTGGAGGGCGACCGCGTCCGGGTGGTCGTGCGTCCGTCCGGCACCGAGCCCAAGCTCAAGTGCTACCTGCAGGTGCGCGTGGCGCCGTCCGCGGATGTCCCCGCGGCGCGCGCCGAGGCGGCCGAGGTCATGGGCCGGGTTCGCGCCGAGATGGGTCGGGCGCTGGGGCTGTGACGCGGGTCATCCTGCTGGCGGGGCCGTCCGGGAGCGGCAAGACGCGGCTGGCGCGCGCCTGTAGCGCGCTGGTCGTCCGTCTGGACGACTTCTACCGAGACGCCGACGCCCCCGACCTGCCCCGGACGCCGCACGGCTTCATCGACTGGGACGACGTCGCCACGTGGGACGCGGCAGGCGCTGTCGCGGCGCTGAAGCACCTCGTGACGGAGGGCCACGCCGAGATGCCGGTCTACTCGATCGCCGAGAGCCGACGGGTCGGATGGCACCGCCTCGACCTCGACGGTGAGCAACTCGTCATCGCCGAGGGCATCTTCGCCATCGAGTTGCTGGCGCACGCCCGCGCCGACGGCCTCGAAGTCGAGCCGCTCTACCTCGACCGCAGCCGCACGCTGGTCGCAGCCCTGCGGTTCCGGCGGGACGTCGCCCAGCACCGCAAGCCGTTGCCGGTGCTGGTGCGGCGCGGCCTGGACCTGTGGCACGCCCAACCCGGGCTGCGCCGCAGGGCCGTCGCCGCCGGGTTCGCGCCGGTCACGATGCGGGCGGGCGTCCGCGGGCTGGCCGCTCGCGGCTAGGTCGGGCGCCGCCCGTCAGGACTGGAATTCGAGCGTCCAGCTGTCGTGCGCGGACGTCACGATCGCGAACACAGGCCCCTTCGCGTTCTCGTTGGCCTGCTCTTCGGCGTTGCCGGCCGTGGCGCTGACGGCCATGACCTCGCGACCCGTGGCGGCGTCGTAGACGACCAGGGTCGCGCCCATCCCGCTGGTGCCGGACGCCGACGTGTCGGTCAGCTTGAGGTGAACCCCCTTGGGCTGGGCGACCACGTCCGTCATCGCGACGCCCTTGCCTCCGGAGAAGCTGGCGGGTGCCGTCTTGGCGGACGCCGTCGACGGCGGGGCGGCCAGGTGCACCATGTAGGCGCCGGTGGCCTCGACGGTGAAGGACACCTGCTTGGCGCCCTCCGGCACGTGCAGCACGCGAAGCGTCTTGCCGATGGTCATGAGCGCCGGGAGATCGTGGCCGGGGATCGTCAGGATCGCGTTCTCCATGTCGCCGACGTCGATGGTGGCGATGTAGTAGGGCTGATTCACGGCGAACGCCGGCACCTGGCCGTCGCCCTTCCCGACGATGTCGATCCCGTCGGGCCCGGTCGTCACCGTGGCCTTGCCGCCAGCGGTGTCCGCGGGGGCGCTCTGCGCCGCCGGGGAGGCCGGTCCGGCCGGCTTCGTGCCGGCCGCGGGGCCGGCGGGAGAGCTGCAGGCGGCCAGCACGGCACACAGCAGCAGCGAGGGAATCGCTGAGTACCTCATCTCCACGATTGTCCTCGCGTCGACCTCACCCCGGGGGAACGCCACCGAAATGCTCGGGACACGCCCGTGGGGACCGCCCTCGGGCGGCCCCCACGGGGTTGGCGTCGGCGTCCGGCTACTGGACGCGCGGGTCGAACTCGGGCGCGTAGGTCGGATCCGCGAACTGGGGCCCATGGTCGGGCTCCGCGAACTGCGGAAGTCCGGGCGTGGCGTCCGGCGCCGGCAGTTGGGCGGCAGGCTGGACGTGCTCGATCTTCTGGGCCTCGGCCTGGGCGGCGTCCACCCACTTCTGGGACTCGGCCTCCTCGGCCCGCTTGGCCTGCTCGATCTCGTTGAACACGTCGATCCTGGGCGGGGCGGAGAACTTGCTCGGGTCGGACTTGAGCCCCGCGAACCGCGACGCGGCGTCCCCCACCGTCGAACCGAGCCCCTTGAGGGCGTCGTTGAGCTCGGACGGGATGATCCAGACCTTGTTGGCGTCCCCGGACGCCAGCTTCGGCAGCATCTGGAGGTACTGGTAGGCCAGCAGGGCCTCGTCCGGCTCGGAGGCGTGGATCGCGCCGAACACCGTCGCGATGGCCTGCGCCTCGCCCTCGGCGCGCAGCATCGACGCCTGCCGGTCGGCCTGGGCCCGCAACACCGCGGACTCCCGCTCGCCCTGGGCGCGCAGGATGGACGACTCGCGGTCGCCGGAGGCGTTGAGGATCTGGCTCTGGCGCTGGCCCTCGGCCAGGAGGATTTGGGCGCGCTTCTCGCGCTCGGCGCGGGCACCCTTCTCCATGGCGTCGCGGATCGTCGCCGGCGGCTCGATGGAGCGCAGCTCGACGCGGTTGACCTTGATGCCCCACTTGCCGGTGGCCTCGTCCAGGACGGCGCGCAGCTTGGCGTTGATCTCCTCGCGGCTGGTGAGTGTCTGCTCCAGATCCATGCCGCCGATGATGTTGCGCAGGGTGGTCATGGTGAGCTGCTCGATGGCCTGGATGTAGTTCTGCGCCTCGTACGCGGCCCGGACCGGGTCGACGATCTGGAAGTAGATGACGGAGTCGATGCCCACCATCAGGTTGTCCTCGGTGATGACCCCCTGCGGCGGGAACGGCACGACCGCCTCACGCATGTCCATCGTGTAGGCCACGCGATCCAGGAACGGCACGATCAGGTGCGCGCCGGGATCGATGGTGCGGTGAAAGCGGCCCAAGCGTTGGACGATACCCATCTGCTGCTGCTGGACGATGCGCACGGCCAGCACTAGGGCGACGATGGCCACCACGGCCGTGACGATCGCGAGAATAATCAAGGGATTCATGGGTCCTCCTGTCGGGGTCCCCCTCAGCCTATCCGGCGATCAGCCGAGCGCCTTTCGGGTGGGGTGGACCAGCGCGATCACCCCGTCGATCTCGAAGACGTCCACCTCGACCCCGGCAGCGATGGGCTCACCGTCGTAGCTGCGCGCGCTCCAGATCTCGCCGGCCACCTTGACCTCGCCGGCGGACGCCGTGACCTCGTGGATCGTCGTGCCCGTGGAGCCCACCAGCTTGTCCACCGACGACCGGTAGCCCAGGCCCGGGTGGAGCCGCCGCAGGAACCGGGGACGCACCAGCGTGAGGCAGGCCAAAGCGACGACGACGGCCACCACGATCTGGAGCCAGATCACGCCGGGCAGGACGACACCCACGACCACACCGGCGAGCGCCCCCACCGACAACATGAGCAGCGTGAGGTCGAGGGTGAACATCTCCGACACCGCGAGCGCGGAGGCGATGGCCAGCCACACCGCCCACGGATTGTCCGACAGCCACTCCCACATCGGCGGGCCTAGCCTTCGATTCGGCGCGCGGACGTCCGCGTGACGGCCCGCGCGGACCATCGGCCGTCGGCGTGGGTCACCTGCAGCGGCAGGTCGAAGGTGGCGCTCAGCCACTCGTCGGTGAGCACCTCCTCGATGGGTCCCGCGGCGACGATCCCCCCGGACCGCAGCAGCAGCGCGTGGGTCATGCCCGCCGGGATCTCCTCGAGGTGGTGGGTGACCAGGACGACGGCGGGGGCGTCCGGATCGGAGACGATGTCCGCGACGGTCTCGACCAGCGCCTCGCGGCCGGCAAGGTCGAGGCCCGCGGCAGGCTCGTCCAGCAGCAGCAACTCGGGGTCGGTCATGAGCGCACGGGCGATCTGGACACGCTTGCGCTCCCCCTCGCTGAGGGTGCCGAAGGTGCGCTTGGACAGGTGCTCGACGCGCAACTGGCGCATGAGCAGCGCGGCCCTCTGGAAGTCGGAGACGTCGTAGGCCTCGCGCCAGCGGCCCGTGACGGCGTACGACGCCGACACCACGACGTTGCCCACCGACTCCCCGCGCGGGATCCGCTCGGCCAACGCAGCGGACGTGACGCCGATCCGCGGCCGCAGCTCGAACACGTCGACGGCGCCGAGGATCTCCCCCAGCACGGCCGCCATGCCCGATGTCGGGTGCAGGTGGGCGCTGAGAACTTGCAGCAGCGTGGTCTTGCCCGCCCCGTTCGGACCGATGACGACCCACCGGTCGGCCTCGTCGATCGACCAGGTGATGTCCGACAGGAGTTTCGAACCCCCGCGAACGACGGTGACGTCGGCGAGTTCCACGACGGCTGTCATGACGCCCAACCTACCCGGTTCAGGCGCCGGTGGAATGCAACCCTCCGTCGACATGGACCATCTCGCCGGTCGTGGCCGGGAACCAGTCCGACAGCAGCGCGACCACGGCCTTCGCGGTCGGCGTGGCATCGGTGGGGTCCCAGCCGAGCGGGGCGCGGTCGGCCCAGACGTCGTTGAAACTGGACGATCCCGGGATCGCCTTCTTCGCCAGGGTGTCCACGGGGCCGGCGGCCACGATATTGCAGCGGACGCCGTCGGGACCGAGGTAGCGGGCCAGGTACCGCGCCGCGGACTCCAGCGCCGACTTGGCCACGCCCATCCAGTCGTAGGTCGGCCAGCTCACCCGCGCGTCGAAGGTGAGCCCGACGACCGACGTCGACGTCCCGAACAGCGGCCGGCAGGCCATGGCGAGGCTGACGAGGGAGTACGCCGAGATGTGGACGGCGTTGGCGACGTCGGGCCACGGGGTGGTGAGGAACTTGCCGCCCAGCGCCGTCTCCGGGTTGGCGTAGGCGACCGAGTGCACCACCCCGTCGAGCCGGTCGATGCCGACCGCACGCAGGGCGTCCGGAAGCCCGGCGAGCTGCTCGGCGTCGGTCACGTCCAGTTCCAGGACGGCCGGGGTCGGATCGAGCCGCTTGACGACGCGGTGGGTGATGCCGAGGGCGCGTCCGAAGTTGGACACCACCACGGTGGCGCCCTCCGCCGCCGCGATCTCGGCCACCTTGTACGCGATCGAGGTGTTCATCGTCACGCCGGTGACGAGGATGTTCTTGCCGTCGAGGATTCCCATGGGTGTTGGTCCTTGCAGTCGGTGGTGCTGGGTGGGTGGGGCTGAGGGAATCAGCGGTTCCTTAGTGGCCCATGCCGAGGCCGCCGTCGACCGGCAGGACGGCACCGCTGACGTAGCCCGCGGCGTCCGAGGCCAAGAACGCGACCGCGGCGGCCACGTCCTCGACCTGACCGAGGCGTCCGGCGGGGATGGCCGCGCGGTAGCCGGCAACGACCTCCTCGGCGAGGACCGCCGTCATTTCCGTCTCGATGAAGCCGGGTGCGACGACGTTGGCGGTGATCCCGCGCCCGCCCAGCTCGCGGGTGAGCGAGCGCGCCATGCCGACGAGGCCGGACTTGGTGGCGGCGTAGTTGACCTGACCGGGCGACCCGTAGAGGCCCACGACGGAGCCGATGAAGATCATGCGCCCGAACTTGGCGCGCAGCATCGACCGGCTCGCCCGCTTGGCGACGAGGAAGGCGCCCTTGAGGTTGACGTCCACGACCTGGTCGAAGTCGGCCTCGGACATCCGCAGGATGAGCGTGTCCTTGGTGATGCCGGCGTTGGCCACCACGACCTCGACGGGTCCGTGGGCCGCCTCCGCGGCGGCGAAGGCCGCGTCGACGCTGGCGGCGTCCGCGACATCGCAGACGATGCCGAGCGCACCGTCCGGAGCCTGGCCGCTGGGGCTGGCACTGGCCACGCGGTGGCCGTCGGCGAGGAAGCGCTCGACGAGGGCGCGCCCGATGCCGCGGGCGCCTCCGGTCACGAGCACGCTACGAGGAGTGAAAGCTGTCACGCCCCTTAACTTACCCAACCGTAACCAAGGGGCGTCCGGCATCTCGCGGCGGTCGGCGTCCAACGCCGGGACACCGTCCTCCGTCGGGTCGTCGGTCCGGGCTACAGTGGTTCAATGGCGCGTTCGGGCAAGGATCGTCCGCCGCTGATCACCAGCGCGCGGTTCAGCAAGTCGCTGGACGCCGACCAGCGCAACAAGCGCTACCTGATCACGATGGCCGTGCGGGTGGCGAGTTTCTTGGCGATGCCGTTCGTCCCGCTGCCGTGGAACATCGTCCTCATCGCGCTCGCGGCGCTGCTGCCGGGCATCGCGGTCATCCTCGCGAACGCGGTCGACCAGCGGACGCCCCCCGCGCCCGTGCTCGCCGCCGAGCCGACCCACCGGCTCGCGCTGACGTCGGGCGAGATCATCCGCGGCGAAGTCGACTAGGAGGCCTGCGGGGTATGAAGAAGCTCTGGCTACGGTGGGCGCTGCTCACGCTCTTCGTGATCGGGCTGGGGGTGACGTTCTTCAATCTCGGGCAGTGGCAGTTGTCGCGCCTGGAGGAGCGCAAGGGCTCCAACGCGGTCGTGGCGGCCCACGAGAGTTCGGAGATCCGTCCCTACGAGCAGCTCATGACCGGCGTGATCTCCGACGCCGACCAGTGGCAACGCGTGAGCGTCACCGGCGTCTTCGACGCCCAGCACCAGCTCGTCGCCCGGTACCGCTCCAACGCCGGCGCCACCGGCTGGCAGATCGTCACGCCGCTGACGGCCACCGACGGCCGGACGGTCCTGGTCGACCGGGGCTTCGGCGTCCGCGCCCCCGGGACCGATTTCCCGAGCGTCGCGCCGGCCCCGCCCGCGGGCACCGTGACGGTGACGGGCTATGTGCGCCGCGACGAGCGGGGCGACGCGAAGGCGACCACGCCGACCGAAGCATCGGTCCGGCTCGTCAACAGCGAGGCGATCGCCACCTGGCTAGGGCGTCCGCTGGTCAACGGCTACATCTCGGCGCAGACGGTGACGCCGCCGCAGTCCGGCGATCTCGTCCCGGTCGAGCCGCCCGAGCTCACCGAGGGGCCGCACTTCTCCTACGCCATGCAGTGGTTCGCGTTCGCGGTGATCGCGGGCTTCGGGCTGTTCATCCTCATCCGCAACGACATCGTGGACCGCCGCAAGGCGGCAGCCCGGGCCGCCCGCGCGACCGCGCAGCCGCCCGCCGACTCTCCGAAGGAGTGACATGGATCTGCACCTCGCCGACAAGGTCTTCGTCGTGACGGCAGCCTCCGTCGGGCTGGGACGGGCGACGGCCGACCAGCTCGTCGCCGAGGGCGCGCGGGTCGTGCTGGTGGCCCGCGACCCCGAGCGGCTGGCGTCCGCGGTCGCGGCGCTCGGTCCCGAGCGGGCGGCGTCGCTGGCGGCCGATCTGTCCGATCCGGACGCCGCGGGCGCGGCCTGCGCGCTCGCCCTGGAGCGGTTCGGACGCCTCGACGGGGCGTTCGTCAGCGTGGGCGGTCCACCGCCCGGCCAGGTGCTGGACAACACCGACGCCCAGTGGCGGGCCGCCTTCGACTCGGTCTTCCTGGCCGCGCTCCGCGTGGCGCGGGCGGTCGTCGCGGCGGCATCCGGGCCCGTGACGCTGGGCTTCGTGCTGTCCACGTCGGCGCGGTCGCCGCTGCCGAACATGGCGATCAGCAACGGGCTGCGTCCGGGGCTGGCGATGCTGGTGTCCCAACTCGCCGACGAGCTCGGACCCCAGGGCTCGCGCGTGTTCGGCCTCCTGCCGGGCACGATCCGCACCGACCGCATCCGGTGGCTCTACGGCCAGACGCCCGATCCGGGCGCCGCCGAGGCCCGGGGTGCTGCCGAGATCCCGCTGCGGCGCATCGGCGAGCCCGAGGAGTTCGGGAGGGTGGCCGCGTTCCTGCTGTCGCCCGCGGCGTCCTTCGTGTCGGGGTGCGTGATCCCCGTCGACGGCGGACGCCTGCAGCAACCATGACCATCGCTGCGGCCCAGGGCGTCCTGGCGTGCCCGACCTGCGGCGGCGCGTTGCAGTTCGTGGTCGACGCCCTCCATTGCGCGCGCGGGCACGCCTTCGATGTCGCCCGCCAGGGCTATGTCAACCTGCTCGGCGGGCCGCAGCCGGCCAACGCGGACACCTCCGCCATGGTGGAGGCCCGGGAGCGGGTGCTGGCGTCCGGGCTGTTCGCCCCGGTCGCCGCCGAGGTCGCGCGCCGGACGGCCACCTCGGCGGTGCTCGCCGAGGTCGGCGCGGGCACCGGCTACTACCTGGGCGCCGCGCTGGACGCGATCCCCGGCGGACGCGGGATCGCCTTCGACGTGTCGGTTCCCGCGGCGCGCCGCGCCGCGCGCAGCCACCCGCGGGCGGCGTCCGTCGTCGCGGACGTCTGGAAGGGCCTTCCCGTGCTCCCCCGCCGCCTCGGCGCGATCCTGTGCGTGTTCGCCCCCCGCAACCTGCCCGACTTCGCGCGGGCGCTCGGGCACCGCGGGCTGCTGGTCGTCGTGACCCCGACGCCGGAGCACCTCGCGGGCGTCCGGGAGCGCTACGACTTGCTCGACATCGAGCCCGACAAGGACGAACGCCTCCGCAGGCAGGCGGTGGGCCTGTTCGACCCGATCATGACCAAGCGGGTCGAGTACACCCGCGCCGTCCCGGCCGCCGGGGTCGCGGACCTGATCGCGATGGGTCCCAACGCCTTCCACGGCGTGCCGGGCGAGGTGGCGGACGCCGACGTGACCGTCAGCGTCGTCGTCCACGTGTACCGCAACGCGACGGCGGGCTGACGGCGCGCGACCGGCCCCTCAGGCGGGCTCGGTCGCCCGGTCGTGGGTGATGCCCGCGATGCGCAGCGGGAAGAAGATGGCCAGCCCCAGCATGAGGGTCACGACGATGCCGAGCATGCCCCACTGGACGCCCAGGACGGTCCCGAACAGCAGCACCAGGCTCGGCGCGATGAAGCTCGCGACCCGGCCGACGGTGGCGTAGAGACCGAACGTCTCGTTCTCCTCGCCCTGGGGGGCGAGCCGCGCCAGCAGCGTCCGGGACGCCGACTGCACGAGCCCCACCTGCGAGCTGATGATGAGGCCGCAGATCCAGAACGACAGGGGCGTCCGGAGCGTCACGATGAACAGGCCGGCGACGACCATGACGACCAGCGCCATCAGGATCACCCGGCGCGGACCGATCTTGTCGTCCAGGCCGCTGAGCAGCCACGTGCCCGCCAGGGCGATGACATTGGCGGCCAGCCCGAAGATGATGACCTCGGCTTGGGTGAAGCCGAACGAGGTGGCAGCGATCACGCCGCCGAAGCTGAAGACGGCGTTCAGGCCGTCGCGGTAGACCGCGGACGCGATCAGGAAGTGCAGCAGCCCGCGCTCGTCGCGCCACATGCGCAGCAGCCGGCGACCGATGTCGCGGTAGGCGGCGCCGACGTGGAACCGTCCCGTGTCGGTGCGCGGCTCGGCCATCGGGCCCCACAGCATGATCGGCAGCGAGAAGATCGTCATGTAGAGGGCGGCGAACAGCGCGACGGCGCGGATGTTCACCGCATCCTGCGTGGGTAGCCCGAGCAAGCCCCCGTTCAGGACGAACCCGAACAGCACGACCACGAGGCAGAACACGCCGCCCACGTACCCAAAGCCCCAGCCGATCGCCGAGATGCGTCCGATGTTCTTCTTGGTCGAGATCTGCAGCAGCATGCCGTTGTAGAAGACGCCGCCGATGTCCTGGGTGACCGCGGCGACCGCGAGCAGCAGGACTCCGAGCAGCAGGTACTCCGGGCTCGGCCGGACGAACCACGACGCCCCGATGCACGCGATGACGACGAGGGTGGCCACCGTGAGCATCGCGCGACGGTTGCGGACGCGGTCCGCCCAGGCCCCCATCAGGGGCGCGAGCAGCATCAGCACGATGCCCATGCTCGTCTGCGCCAACGACCACGTCTGCTGCCCCTGCGAGGGGTCGGACGCCACCGCGCCGGTCACGTAGACGGAGAAGACAAACGAGATCATGACCGAGTTGAGGGCGGTGGAGCCGAGGTCCCACGACCACCACGACCAGATGGCCCGCTTGCGCGGGGAGGACGCCACGTCGGGCGAAACCGCTGATTGCACGCGAGAAAGCTAGCGGCCCGCGGCGTCCGGCGCACCCCGCGCCCACAAACCGGGGGCGCACGGATACCGCCTCGTTCCAGATGTTTCTAGAACCGGCCAGAGTTCTCTATTCTTTCCTCATGACGCCACGGCGAGCTCCCGCCAACCCATTCGTCCCGACCTTCGGGGCCGACCCCTACGTCATCGTGGGTCGCGACCCGATCCTCGACGGTTTCGGCGACGCGTTCGCCCACCTCAACCCGGGCGCGCCGGGGCTCACGGTCCTCATCGACGGCGAACGCGGGATGGGCAAGACGGTCCTCCTCAACGAGTACGAGGCCGCGGCCCGCGAGCAGGGCTGGCTGGCGATCAGCGAGAGCGGAAGCCCCGGCCTGCTCGACCGGCTCTCCCACGACCACCTGCCGCGGCTTCTCGCCGAGCACGACCCCCAGGGACGCACCCGCCTCACCAGCGCCAGTGCCGGCGTCGCCGCCGTGGGGTCGGTCGCGATCACCTGGACCGACCGGCACCCCGCCGAGTCCAGCCTCCGCTCCCAACTCACCGACCTCACCGATCTGCTCCGCCCGCACGACACGGGCGTGGTCGTCACCGTCGACGAGATCCACGCCGCCGACACCGAAGAACTCCGCAAACTCGGCGAGATCCTGCAGTTCTCCCGCCGCGAGCGGCGGCTCGTCGGCTTCGCGGCCGCCGGACTGAGCAGCCACCTCGACCGGTTCCTGGCCCACCCCGGCACCACGTTCCTACGCCGCGCCGAGCGCCACACCATCGGCGACGTCCGCCTGACCGACGCCCGCCGCGCGCTCGAACTCACGATCACCGAGGCCGGCCGCCGGATCTCCCCCACCGCCCTCGACCGCGCCGCGGCGGCCACCGGCGGCTACCCGTTCTTGATCCAGCTCATCGGCTACGAGTCCTGGCGCCAGCACCCTGCCGAGCCCACCATCTCCGACGCGGACGTCCACACCGCTATCCCCCGGGCCCGCCGCGCGCTCGGTGCCCGCGTCCACGCGCCTGCCCTCCAACCACTGTCCGACGTCGACCGCGCCTATCTGCGCGCCATGGCCGTCGACGGCGACGGCCCGTCCCACACCGCCACCATCGCCCAGCGCATGGGCGTGCGTCCCGACTACGCCCAGCACTACCGGGCCCGGCTGCTGGCCGCCGGCGTCATCGAAGCCCCGCAACGCGGCTTGGTCCGCTTCACTATTCCCGGCCTCGGCGACTACCTGCTCCAGCGCGAGCACGACGACGCGGAGGAGGCGCGCCTCCAGCGGCTGGCCGGCTCCCCGCCGCCGCTGCCCTGACGCCGGGCGACCGACCCAACCGGCTAGCTGGTCCCCATCAGGGCCAGCAGGACGCCGCCGGCCACCACGGACGCCACCTGCCCGGCCGCGTTGGCACCCATGGCGTGCATGAGTAGGAAGTTGTCGAAGTCCTCTTTGCTCGCCTCGGCCTGGACGACGCGCGCCGCCATCGGGAACGCCGAGATGCCGGCCGCGCCGATCAGCGGGTTGAATTTGCCGCCGCTCAGCACGTTGAGCAGCTTGCCGAACAGCACGCCCATGGTCGTGTCCAGCGCGAAGGCGGCGAGCCCGAGAGCCAGGATGAACAGCGTCGACGGCTGCAGGAACCGCTCCCCCACCATGGTCGAGCCGATGGCCAGCCCCAGGAACAGCGTCACGACATTGGCCAACTCGTTGCTGGACGCCCCCACGAGCCGCTCGACCACGCCGGACTCGCGCATCAGGTTGCCCAGCATGAGCATCCCGATGAGCGGTGTCGCGAACGGGACGAGCGTCCCGACGACGATCGTCACGACGATCGGGAACAGGATCCGGGTGCGCTTGCCGATCGCACGCGACGAGTACGGCATGCGGATCGCCCGCTCCTTCTTCGTCGTGAGCAGCCGCATGATCGGCGGCATGATGATCGGCACCAGGCTCATGTAGCTGTACGCGGCCACCGTGATGGGACCCACGAGGTGCGGAGCCAGCTTGTTCGACACGTAGATCGACGTGGGGCCGTCGATGGCCCCGATGACGCCGATGGACGCGGCCTCGTTGTGGCTGAACCCGAGCGCGAGCGCGAGGAGCAGCGTGAGGAAGATGCCGAACTGCCCTGCTGCCCCGAGCAGCACCATGCGCGGGTTCTCCAGCAGCGGGCCGAAGTCGGTCATCGCCCCGATCCCCACGAAGATCAGCAGCGGGAACAACTCGTTCGCGACGCCCATGTCATACAGCACTTGGAGCGCCCCGCCCTCGCCCACCAGCGGCGACAACGGCAGGTTCGCCAGGATCGCGCCGGCCCCGATGGGCAACAACAGCAGCGGCTCGTACTCGCGCGCGATGGCCAGCCAGATCAGCAGCAGCCCGACGCCCACCATGACGGCGGACTGCCACGTCACGTGGGTCAGGCCCTGCAGTAGGTACTCGAACGTGTCGGGGCTCACGGCGTCAGCCCTCGAACCGCACCAGGAACTCGCCGTAGCGCACCTGTTGGCCCGCCGTGACGTAGATCTCGGCGACCACGCCGTCGCGCGGTGCCTTGAGTTCGTTCTTCATCTTCATGGCCTCGAGCACCATCAGCGGATCGCCGCGCTTGACCCACGCCCCCACCGCGGTGGACACGCTGAGGATCACGCCGGGCATGGGGGCGGTCATCTTGCCGCGCGAGCCACCTCCGGACGCCGCGGGTGCGGACGCCGGTGCGGGTTCGGGTCCGGACGCCGCGGGCTCGGCCGGGCGGTCGGGCACCGACGCCGTCCGCGGACCGCGGGGCGCCACGGCGGGGGTGACGGCCGAATGGGCCAGGTCGCGGTGGTCGGTCAGCTCCACCTCGACGCGCTTGCCGTCGATGCGCACGCGGAACCGGTTGGCTCCTACGGCCTCGACGTCGACGATCTTCTCGGTGTCGTTCACCTTGATCGTGTAGCGGCGCACGGCTTACCTCCGGCGGTCGGGTGCGGTCTGGTGGATGCGGCCGCTGGCCACCCAGCGGCTCGCGAAGAGCTGGCTGCCGGGCGCGTAGGCCCGGGCCTCGGGTGCGGCCGAACGACGGCGGACGCGCGCGTGCGTGAGGACCGCGAGGGTGACGGCGGCCAGTTGGTCGGCGTCCAGTTCCCCGGCCACGAGCCGGACCGCACCCGCGGCGTCCGCGGCCTCGGACGCCGACGCGACAGCCCCCGGCTGGGCCGACGGCTCGGGACGCCGGGCGTCCAGGCGTCCCAGCGCCAGCACCAGCGCCATCAACAGGGCGAGAAGCCCGAACACCACGCCCATGCCCACGGCCATCATGGACAGTCCCCAGAGGAAGTCGGCCATCGTCGCCCCCTACACCGGGAAGAGCCCGTGCTTCTTGGGGAGGTTGACCGCCACCTTCGTGCGCAGCACCTCCAGGGCGCGGGCCAGCCGCGGACGGGTCTCGCGGGGCTCGATGACCTCGTCGATCTGGCCGACATCGGCGGCGGAATAGGGGTTGAAGAACTTCTCCTTGTACTCGGCGATGAAGGCCGCCCGCTCGGCGTCCGGATCGTCGGCGGCGGCGATCTCGCGCCCGTGCAGCAGCCGGGCGGCCCCCTCGGCCCCCATCACGGCGATCTGCGCGGTCGGCCAGGCGAACGCCACGTCGTTGTTCATCTGCTTGCTGGACAACGCCACGTACGAGCCGCCGATCGCCTTGCGGGTCACCACCGAGATCTTCGGGACCGTCGCTTGGCAGTAGGCGTAGATGATCTTGGCGCCGTGCCGGATGACGCCGCGGTACTCCTGCTCGACGCCGGGCAGGTAGCCCGGGCAGTCCACGAAGGTGACCAGCGGGATGTTGAACTGGTCGCACACGGTGATGTGCCGGGCGATCTTGTCGGAGGCGTCGATGTCGAGGCAGCCGGACATCACGAGCGGCTGGTTTGCGATGAAGCCGACGCAGTGACCGTCCAGGCGCGCAAAGCCGACCAGGGCGTTGCCCGCGAAGTCGGGGTGCAGTTCCAGTACGGAGCCCTCGTCGAAGATGCCCGCCAGCACCCGGCCCATGTCGTAGGCGAGGCCGTCGTCGGTCGGGACGATGGTGTTGAGGAACTCGTCCATGCGGTCGGGGCTGTCGTAGGGCTCCAGGATCGGCGGGTCCTCGGCGTTGTTCTGGGGCAGGTACGACAGGACCGTCTTGCACAGGCGCAGCGCGTCCTCCTCGTTCGCGGCCAGGAGCTGGGCCACGCCCGAGCGCTGGTTGTGGACCAGCGCGCCGCCGAGTTCTTCGGCGGAGACGTCCTCGCCGGTGACGGTCTTGATGATGTCGGGGCCTGTCAGGAACATGTTGGAGGTGCCCTCGACCATGATCGTGACGTCGGTGAGCGCCGGACTGTAGACGGCGCCTCCCGCGCAGGGACCCATGATGAGGGAGATCTGCGGGATCACGCCGGACGCCTTCACGTTGCGGACGAACACCTCGCCGTAGGCCGCCAGCGACCGGACGCCCTCCTGCACCCGCGCGCCGCCGGAGTCGTTGAGGCCGATCAGCGGGATGCCCGCCTCGATGGCCAGATCCTGGATGCGGCTGATCTTGTTGCTCTGCACCTCGGAGAACGACCCGCCGAGGACGGTGAAGTCCTGGGCGTAGACGGCGACGCGGCGGCCCTGGATCTTGCCGAATCCGGTGATGATGCCGTCGCCGGGGAACCGCTTGTCCGCCATGTCGAAGTCGGTCGTGTGGTGTGTGGCCAGGGCCCCCAGCTCCTGGAACGACGCTTCATCCAGCAGGATCGACAACCGCTCGCGCGCGGTTAGCTTGCCCTTGGCGTGCTGGGCATCGATCCGGGTCTGCCCACCGCCCGACAACGCGCGGTCGCGCATGGCGCGCAGCGTCGAGATCCTGTCATCGGTCATCGTGACACCTCCGTCGACATCCCCCGGTCGGCCAAGCTAGCAGCGCCCTGCGGCGAGGGGGCGGCGGCTCGGACAACCGCGCGCGTCACCGGAGCAATTGCACCTTGATCGGCGCATCGTCGGCATCGACCGCTTGGACCAGGATCCCGCCCATGGCCGTCGCGCCGACCGACGCGGCGCCCGCGTAGGTCTCGTCCTCGGTCCAGGCGATCCCCGCCGCCGAGTAGGCGACGAGGTGCAGCGTGGCGCCGTCCGAGGACGCCTCGACGATGCGCCTCCCGTCGCACATGACGCTTCGGGGGACGACATCGGCGGGCAGGGTCACCCGGGCCTGTTCGATCCCCGCGCCGTCACGGAACACCCGCGTGCGCGACGGGCGTGAGGGGGCTGCGGACACCGAGGTCACGACCGACCCGCCGCACAGGGCGACGACCGACTCCCCGGGCAGGTCGACACGCGAGCTGCCGTCGGTGCGGTGGAGCGTCGCCGCGCCGGCGGGGGCCGCCCACCACACCGGCACGGTCCCGTCGTCGGCGGGATCCCACGGCAGGATCGAGCGCCCGAGGGTCGCGACCAGCTTCCCCGTGCCGTCGTAGACATCGGTGCCGGTCTCGGTGAGGGCATGGAAGCGGGGACCGGAGCGGACGCGGAGGTCGACGCCGTCGGGAATCTGGCCCAGGCGGTTGCCGGTCGCGGCGTCGCGGATGGCGACCACCAGCGGCTTGTCTCCGCCGAACAGCGATGTGGCGCCCAACCCCACCAGGGCCACCCCGGTGTCGCCCGCCGCACTCAGCATCGCGAAGGTGGACGAGGTCGAGAGGTTCACCTCCGACGACCATGTCTTGCCCCCGTCGCGGCCGAAGCGCGCGAGGATGCCGCGCAACGGTGCCATGCCGGGACCATTGCTCGTGCGCTCCCATCGAGCGGTCACGACGTCCCCGTCGGCGAGTTGTACGGCACGGTTCGGCGTCCCCTCCACGGCGATGATCTTGGTGACCGCACCCGTTGTCACGTCGAACTCGCGCACCTCGGCGCCCACCAGGCACGCGACCCGCCCCGGCATCAGCGTCGAGCAGTCGGGGGCCCCGGGGGTGTCCGCCGCCCACAGCGGCACCTGCTTGCCCAACTCCCACACGGTGACCCGCGCGTAGGGACGTCCGGAATCCGTGAGGTGAACCAGGTAGTACGGGCCCGGCCCCGACCGCGGCGTGACGCGCACGTTCCCGCCCTTGTCGGACCAGGCGACCGCGGGGGCGTCCGGGAGGGCCGGGAGGATGCCCCGCGCGCCGGTGTTCCCGCCGCCCGTCGCGCCGGGATTCAGCAACCGCGGGACGGCGATGGCGCCGATGACCGCGACGGCGACCAGCACGCCGAGACCGACAAACAGGGGCCAGCGTCGGCCTCGCCCGGGCGGCTTCGAACCCTCGCGCGCAAACGCGGGATCCGGTGGGGGCTGCCCGGCCGGAGCGTGGGCGACCACGCCCGCCGCGGTCGGAGAGAAGGTGGGCGCCGCGGTCTGCGGAGGGGGCGCGGTCTGCTGGACAGGCGAGGCAGGCGGCGGAACCTGCCACCCCGGACGCGGCTGCTGCGGCGCCGGCCCGGTGGCGGGCTGCGGACGCGGTGCCGGCTGAGGCGGCGGAACCTGCCACCCCGGACGCGGCTGCTGCGGCGCCGGCCCGGTGGCGGGCTGCGGACGCGGTGCCGGCTGAGGCGGCGCCCAGGGCGACCGCGCGGGCTGCGGACCGGCCGACGGCTGCGTGGGCAAGGGGGCTCCGCAGCGCAGGCAGGTGGGAGCATCGGGCCGGTTCGGCGCACCGCAGCGGTAGCACTGCATGGTCCATTCCCTCCTGGGCGCTCGGGTCTCCTCCGGTGGGCGGGGGGCGGGTCGGCGGCCCCTGCCGCTCCACGGCGATTGTGTCAGGCGGCTACGCGAACACGAAGTGGGTCCCGACCGAGGCGCCCAGCACGGCGACGGCCGCCAGACCGCACGTGAGTTCGACGAGTATGCCGGCCCCCACGGCCTTGACCATCGCCCAGCTCGTCTCGACGGCCGCCCGCAGGTTCCGCACCCGGATGTACTCACCGAGGAGCAGTCCGACCACGAATCCGACGAGGAACCCCAGCACCGGGAGCACGAACATCCCGACCACGCCGGCGACGAGTCCCACGACGATGGGCCACTGGGGGATGCGGCGCTCCCGGAGCTTGCGCCCCGTCAGGACCCAACTCGCCGAGGCCCCCACGGCCACGAGCACGGCGCCGACCCCGAAGGCCACCCAGCCCCACGGCGAGCCGCCCCAGAGGGCCCACACGAGCAGTGCTGCGGCGACCGTCAAGCTGCCGGGCAGGACCGGCATGACGATGCCCACGACGCCGAGCAGCGCGAGGGCGAGGGCCGCGACGGCGGCGAGGACGTCCTGGGTCACCGCCTCACTGTAACCGCGGCCGGTCCACGAAACGCGACCCGGGGCGTCCGAACCCATGGCAGGGTGGACCCGCACCCAACCAGAAGGATTCACCCATGACGTCCCGGAACTCCTCGGTTACCCTCTTTTTCCACCGCTTGTCGGCTCTCCTCACGTTCGTCACCGTCGCCCTGGGATCGGTCGTCTGCGCGACGCGCTCGGGCTTCGACTGCCACAGTTGGCCCGGCTGCTACGACGACCGCTTCGCGCCCGGCCCGGCCGACATCCCCGCCCCCCTGGTCGCCAATCCCGCGTTCGAGATGATCCACCGGACCATCGCCATGGGCACCGGCGCCGTCATGATCGTCACCGCCTTGTTGTCCCTGCGGCTGGCCCGCGAGCTGGTCCTGCCGCGGCTACTGCCCTGGGTCGCGGTCGTCGCTGCGGGCGGATCGGCCCTGTTCGGACGCGCGGCCGTCCTCGGGCTCGGCGTGGACGCCACCGGCGCGGCCATCGACCTGCTCTGCGCGCTCATCGCCATGACCGTGACCCTGGTCGCGGCCGTCGCGCTCCAGCGGGGCGCCGGACGCCCCTCCTCCACCCCGGTCGCCCGCCCGGCCTGGGCGGCTATCGGCCTGTTGGTCGTCATGCACATCGCCGCGCACTGGGCGGCGGGTCACCAGTCCTTCACGCGCTGCATGAGCTGGCCGATCCTGTGGCTGGCCTCCGACGACTCCTTCGGTCTGCAGGTCGCCCGGACCGTCCTCGCCGCGCTGGCCTTCGTCGCCGTCGCGCTCGCGGTCAAGGCGGCGCTCGCGGACGCCGAGCAGCGCACCCTCGGCCTCGCCATCGGCGTCATGCTGGTGGGCGTCCTCGCCCTGGCGACGGCCTACCGCCTCTCCGGCGCGGACGGCGGCGTCCTCGGCATCACCTTCTCGGTGCTGAGCGTCGCCCTGCTGTGGAGCCTTGCGCTCCTCGCAGCCCGCAGCGCCTTCCCGGCGCCCGCGGCGTCCGACCCCGTCAGCCGCGAGCCTGAGGCGGCGGCCCTCCGTTAGGGAACATACGGGCCCAGATCGAGGAGGTTCGGATCGCTCGATCCGGACCGCCGCAGCCAGGACATGATCGATTCGGCGTTTCCCTAGGCCAGCGACACCAACTCGACGTACTCGGGGCTCCACAGGTCCTCGTCGCCGTCGGGCAGCAACAGGACGCGGTCGGGGTGCAAGGCCTCGACCGCGCCCTCGTCGTGGGTGACGAGCACGACCGCGCCCGCGTAGGTGCGGATGGCCTCCAGCACCTCCCTCCGGGACGCGGGGTCGAGGTTGTTGGTCGGCTCGTCCAGCAGCAGGACATTCGCGGCGCTCACGACGAGCATCGCCAGCGCCAGCCGGGTCTTCTCGCCGCCCGAGAGCACCCGCGCGGGCTTGTCGACATCGTCGCCGGTGAACAGGAACGACCCCAGGATCTTGCGGACCTCGGTCTCCCCCAGCTCGGGCGAGGCCGAGACCATGTTCTCCAGGACGCTGCGGGTGACGTCGAGCGTTTCGTGCTCCTGGGCGTAGTACCCGAGCCGCAGCCCGTGGCCGGGGGCTACCTCGCCCGTGTCGGGATCCTCGATCCCCGCCAGGATGCGCAGCAGCGTCGTCTTGCCGGCGCCGTTGAGCCCCAGGACGACGACATTCGCGCCGCGATCGATGGCCAGGTCGACGCCCGTGAACACCTCGAGCGAGCCATAGCTCTTGGAGAGGTCGGACGCCGTGAGCGGCACCTTGCCGCAGGGTGCGGGCTCGGGGAACCGGATGCGGGCCACCTTGTCGGATGCCCGTTCGCCCTCGGTGGCAGCCAGCAGCTTCTCGGCGCGGCGGGCCATGTTCTGGGCCGCGACGGCCTTGGTGGCCTTGGCGTGCAGCTTGTCGGCCTGTTCGAGCAACCGCGCCGCCTTGCGCTCGGCGTTGGCGCGCTCGCGCTTGCGGCGCTTCTCGTCGGTCTCGCGCTGGACGAGGTACTTCTTCCAGTCCATCGCGTACTGGTCGAGCTCGGCGCGGTTGGCGTCCAGGTGGAAGACCTTGGTGACCACGGCGTCCAGCAGGCCCGAGTCGTGGGAGATGACCACCAGCCCGCCGGGATAGTCCTTGAGGTAGGAACGCAGCCAGACGATGGAGTCGGCGTCCAGGTGGTTGGTGGGCTCGTCGAGCAGCAGGACGTCCGCGCCCGAGAACAGGATCCGCGCGAGTTCGACGCGGCGCCGCTGCCCGCCCGACAGCGTGCCGATCTCTTGGTGGAGCACCCGGTCGGGCAGCCCGAGGTTGGCGGCGATCCGCGCCGCCTCCGATTCGGCCCCGTAGCCGCCCGCAGCGGCCAACTCGGCCTCGGCGCGGGCGTAGCTGCGCATGGCGGCGTCCCGGTCGGCGTCGGTGGCGGCGTCCGCCATCTTCACCGAGTAGGTCTCCAGGCGCTTGATGATGGTGTCGAGACCGCGCGCCGACAGGATGCGGTCGCGGGCCAGCACGTGCAGGTCGCCGGTGCGGGGATCCTGGGGCAGGTAGCCGACCAGGCCGGTCCGCTGCACCTGGCCACCGGCCGGTTGGCCCTCGCCGGCGAGCACGCGGGTCAGGGTCGTCTTGCCCGCCCCGTTGCGGCCCACCAGGCCGATCCGGTCGCCCGACCCGACTTGGAAGGACACCGGCGACAACAACAGCCGGGCCCCCACCCGAATCTCGACCTCGCGCGCGACAATCACGATCGACGAGTATCCCACACGGCGCGGCGCGCTCGATCCCGCACCGCGTGCGACGGCTCTCCCACGCGGCGACCGGGACACGGCCGCGGGCGGGGCGGGGCTTGTCGTCCGCGCCCCCTACGCTGAGCGGCATGGACACCACCGCCCCGCCCGCGTGGCCGCGCATCCTGACCACCCTCGCTATCTGGGTGGGGTTATTCGGGCTGCTCGCCGGCATCCACGCCGCCGCCGATGTCATCGGTCCGCTGTTCATCGCGTTCAACCTGGTCATCGCCGCGTGGCCGGTCCGGACGGCGCTGCTGCGCCGGGGCGCGCCCCCGGTCGTGGGCACGCTGGCGCTCGGGCTGGTGGTGTTCGTCGTGCTGGGGGTAGCCCTGCTGTCGCTGGGGTTGAGCGTGTCGGCGCTGGTGAACGAGCTGCCGCACTACCAGAGCCAGTTCCAGTCGCTCTACGCCGATCTCGCCGCGCAGGCGGCCGCCTTCGGCATCACCCAGGACAGCGTGCTGGCCCAGCTCAAGGAGATCAGCCCGGCCAGCGTGGCGGGCTTCGCGTCGTCGGCGGTGTCCAGCGTGTCGGGAGCGCTGACCACCCTGGGCGTGCTGGCGATCATGCTGTTCCTGGTGCTCATGGACGCCGACACCTACCCGCGGCGCTCGGAGTCCCTGGTCCGCTTCAAGCCGGAGATCTCGCTGGCGATGTCCGACTTCGTCGTCGGCGTCCGCCGCTACTGGGTGGTGACGACGGTGTTCGGCCTCATCGTGGCCGTTGCGGACGTCGCCGTGCTGCTCGTCCTCGGCGTGCCGTTGGCGCTGGTGTGGGGCCTGGTGTCGTTCCTCACCAACTACATCCCGAACGTGGGCTTCGTGATCGGCATCATCCCGCCCGTCCTGATGGCGCTGCTGGCCAAGGGGCCGACCGCCGCCCTGATCGTCACCGTCGCCTATGTCGTCATCAACTTCGTCATCCAGAGCATCATCCAGCCGAAGTTCAACGGGGACGCCGTGGGCGTCACCGCGCTGGTGTCGTTCCTGTCGCTGCTGGTGTGGAGCACCGTGCTCGGCCCCATCGGCGCGCTGCTGGGCCTGCCCGCGACCCTGCTGCTCAAGGCGCTGCTCATCGACCACGACCCCGCCACGCGGTGGTTCAACGCGTTCCTGGCCAGCGATCCGGCGACCGCCGATCCCGAGGACGCCGACACCCCCGACGAACCGACCGTGTTCAAGCCGGCGACCGATCGCCCGCGCCGGACGCGGCGGTCCCGGACGCGGCTGCGCAGCTCGGGAGCCTGACGGCGTCCGGTTGCCCGGCGGGCGTGCTCGCTACAGGTTGTAGCCGATCGCGCGGAGTTGCTCGCGGCCGTCGTCGCTGATGTTGTCCAGCGTCCACGGCGGCAGCCACACCCAGTTGATGACGACGGAGTTGACCAGTCCCTCCAGGGCCATCTGGGTGTCGTACTCCAGCCGATCGGTGAGCGGACAGGTGGGCGAGGTGAGGGTCATGTCGATGGTGGCGTTGTTGTCCTCGTCGAGGTGGACGCCGTAGACGAGCCCGAGGTCGACGACGTTGACCATGAGCTCGGGGTCGACCACCTCGCGCATGGCCTCCTCGACGTCCTCGACGGTCGTCGTGGCCAGGCCGGGCCGACCGGCGCCGACGGCGTCCGGAAGCGTGTCGCGCACCAGATCGGAGGGCCGCGGTTCGGTGCTCATGTCAGTTCTCCTTGTCCGAGGCGGCGAGGGCGTGGGCGACGGCGTCCTTCCAGGCCGACCAGCCCAGCAGCGCGCACTTGACGCGGGCCGGGAACTGGGCGACGCCGAGGAACGCGACGCCGTCTTCGAGGACGTCCTCGTCGGGGGTGGCGTGGCCCTGGCTGTGCATCATGGCGCTGAACTCGCGCTCCACGGCGAGGGCCTCATCGACGGTCTTGCCGATCACGAGGTCGGTCATCACCGACGTGGACGCCTGCGAGATCGAGCAGCCGACCGCGTCGTAGCTGACGTCGGCCACCGTGTCGCCGGCGAGGTGGACCCGCAGCAGGATCTCGTCGCCGCAGCTCGGGTTGACATGGGTGACCTCGGCCTCGTACGGGTCGCGCAAGCCGCTGTGATGCTTGGCCTTGTAGTGGTCCAGGATGATCTCCTGGTAGAGCTGTTCGACGCTCACCTGATGCCTCCGAAGAAGTCGCGTGCGTAGACGATGGCCTCGGCGAGCCGGTCGATCTCGTCGAAGGTCGTGTAGAGGTAGCCGGACGCCCGCGTGCTGGCCTGGACGCCCAGGCGGGTGTGGACCGGACGGGCGCAGTGGTGGCCGCCGCGGACGGCGACGCCGCGAGCGTCCAGGAGCTGCATGACGTCGTGGGGGTGGACGTCCAGCCCGTCGGGGGTCGCCAGCGCGAACGAGACGGCCCCGCCGCGGTCGGCCGGGTCGGTGGGTCCGAGGATGCGGACGCCGTCGATGCCGGTCAGCCGGTCGAGGGTGTAGGCGGTGATGGCGCGCTCGTGGGCGTGGATGCGGTCCATGCCGACGCGGGTGAGGTAGTCCACGGCGGCGCCCAGCCCGACGGCCTGGGCGATGGGCGGGGTGCCCGCCTCGAACCGCGCGGGCGGACGCGCGAAGGTGGTGCGTTCGAGGGTAACGACCTCGATCATCTCGCCGCCGCCGAGGAACGGCGGCAGCTTCTCGAGCAGGTCGTAGCGGCCCCACAGGACGCCGATGCCGGTGGGCCCGAGGAGCTTGTGCCCGGTGAACGCGACGAGGTCGGCGCCGAGCGACGTCACGTCGGTGGGGAACTGCGGGACGGCCTGCGAGCCGTCCAGGACCACCACGGCCCCCACGGCGTGGGCCTGGGCGACGATCTCGGCGACGGGCAGGACGGTCCCGAGGGTATTGGAGACCCACGCGACGCTGACGACCTTGGTCCGCTCGGTGATGAGGCGCTCCTCGGCGGCCTTGTCGAGGTCGATCCGGCCGTCGTCGGTGATGTCGAACCAGCGCAGGGTCGCCCCGGTCCGGGCGCAGGCGAGCTGCCAGGGCACGATGTTGGAGTGGTGCTCCAGGACGCTGATGACGACCTCGTCGCCGGGTCCGAGGGCCAGGTGCTCGGCGAGGGTATACGCGGCAAGGTTGAGCGCCTCGGAGGCGTTCTTGGTGAAGACGATCTCCTCGGGCCGGGCGCCGACGAACGCGGCGACCTTGCGTCGTCCGGACTCGAAGGCGGCGGACGCCTCGGTCCCGAGCGTGTGCATGGCGCGCGCGACGTTGGCGTTGTGCAGCAGGTAGTGCTCGGCGATGGCGTCGACGACGTCCCGGGGCTTCTGCGAGGTGTTGGCCGAGTCGAGGTACACCAGCGGATAGCCGTTGACCACGCGGTCGAGCACGGGAAAGTCCGCGCGCACCCGCCGCGCCAACCCGTCCCCGACCGGCCCTCCCCCACCCTCTCCGGGCGCGTCCGCTCGATCCAACCCGGCCGCGGCCCCCGACGCCACCACGGCGTCCGCAGGCACATCCCCCGGGCCGGGCGCGGCACCCCAGGCACCCCCAGCGGGCGCCCCCACCGCAACGGCGGCGTCCGCAGCGCGCGAGGACCGCGCAGCACCGGCAGCGAGGCGGGCGTCGCGTTTGGCCGCCCATGCCTCATTGGGCATCCCCGTCACGGACGTGCGGGGATCGCCCCAGCGCCGCGGGACCTCAGGCATCGGCCCGCGCGGCGGCGAGGTAGCGGTCGTAGCCGGTGACTTCGAGCTCCTCGGCCAGCTCGGGACCGCCCTCGGCGACGACGCGTCCGTCGACATACACGTGGACGAAGTCGGGCTTGATGTAGCGCAGGATGCGCGTGTAGTGCGTGATCAGCAGCAGGCCGTGCTCGCCGCTGGACATGAAACGGTTGACGCCCTCGCTCACGACGCGCAAGGCGTCGATGTCGAGGCCGGAGTCGGTCTCATCGAGGATGGCGTAGGTGGGGTTGAGCAGCTCCAACTGCACGATCTCGGCGCGCTTCTTCTCGCCGCCGGAGAACCCCTCGTTCACCGACCGGGAGGAGAAGGACGAATCGAGGCCGAGGCGTCCCATGGCGGCGTTGACGTCCTTGACCCAGGTGCGGACCTTCGGCGCCTCGCCGGACAGGGCGGTCTTGGCGGTGCGCAGGAAGTTGCTCATCGACACGCCGGGCACCTCGACGGGGTACTGCATGGCGAGGTAGAGCCCGGCGCGGGCGCGCTCGTGGACGGGCAGGTCGGCCAGGTCGGTGCCGTCCAGGGTGACCGACCCGGAGGTGATCGTGTACTTCGGGTGGCCGGCGATGCTGTAGGCCAGGGTCGACTTGCCGGACCCGTTCGGCCCCATGATGGCGTGGACTTCGCCGGGGTTGATGGTGAGGTTGACGCCCTTGAGGATCTCCTTGGGGCCCTCCTCGGTGGCGACATCGACGTGCAGGTCGGTGATGACGAGCGACATTAGGCGAACTCCTCGGGATCGATCGGGTGGTCGAGGTCGACGAGCACGTCGTCGCCCTCCACGGTGACGGGGTAGACGGGGACCGGCCGGTTGGCCGGGAGGTCGAGCGGGATGCCGGTGCGCAGGTCGAAGCGCGAGCCGTGCGCGAAGCACTCGAGGGTGCAGTCCTCGACGACGCCGTGGCTGAGCATGACGCGGCCGTGGCTGCATTCGTCGGCGATGGCGAACAGCCGACCGTCGTGGCGGACGAGCGCGACGAGGGTGCCGGAGACGTCGACGCTGTGGGGGGTGTCGTCGGCGAGGTCGGCGGCGGGACAGGCGTAGGTCCAGGTCATCGGACGCCCTCCGTTCCGACGGCCTTCGCCAACTCGGCCTCGACCGCGTCGCGCAGGTGGTCCTCGATGACGGGGACGCCGATGCGCCGGATGATGTCGTGGAAGAACCCCCGCACGACCAGCCGCTTGGCCTCGTCGGGGTCGATCCCGCGGCTGGTCAGGTAGAACAGGTGCTCGTCGTCGAAGCGTCCGGTGGTGGAGCTGTGGCCGGCGCCGGCGATCTCGCCGGTCTCGATCTCCAGGTTGGGCACGGAGTCGGCGCGGCACCCGGGCGTGAGGACGAGGTTCTTGTTCGACTCGTAGGTCTCGATGCCCTCGGCCACCGTGCGAATCAGCACGTCGCCGACCCACACGCTGTGCGCGCCGTCGCCCTGGAGGGCGCCGCGGTAGTCGACATTGCTGGCGGTGTGGGGCGCGTTGTGGTCGACGAAGAGGCGGTGCTCGACGTGCTGGCCGGCGTCCACGAAGTAGAGCCCGAACTGCTCGAGGGAGCCGCCGGGACCGGCGAAGCGGGCGGTCTCGGCGAGCCGCACGATGTCGCCGCCGAGGGTGAGGGTGACGGTCCGGACGCGGGCGTCCCGGCCGACGAGCACCGAGCGCTGGCCGCCGTGGACGGCGTCGTCGTCCCACTCCTGCAGCGTCACGACGGACACCTCGGCGCCGTCGCCCACGATCACGTCGGTCTTCTCTGCGTAGCGCGCCGTGCCGTCGTAGCGCAGGACGATGGTCGCGCGGGCGTGACGGCCCACGGTCACGACGAGGTGCTCGGCCACGTCGGCGCCCGTCCCGGTGCCGCGGACGATGATCGGGTCGGTCAGGTCGGCGTCCGCGGGGATGTCCAGTCGGGCGGCGTAGTGGGCGTTCGCGGACGCCAGCGCGGCGACCCGGTCGACGGGGGCCTCGGCGGCGAGCGCGCGGGCCTCGGCGAGCGAGATCGGCTCCCAGGTGATGCCGTCGGGCAGATCGGTGGCCCACTCCAGCGTGTGAGCGGTCGGCTCGGCGTCCAGAAGCGCCGCCAGGCGCCTCAGGGGCGTGAACCGCCAGATCTCCTCGCGGCCGGTGGGCGGCGGGTGGTCGGCGACATCCCAGCTCGGGACGGGGTGCAGGTGCGACTCGACGCGGGCCTCCAGGGCCTCGGCCAGCGCGGCGGATCCGTTGGTCATGTTCTCTTCCGTGGTGGTGGTCACGCTCAGCCGACCGCGCCTTCCATCTGCAGCTCGATGAGCCGGTTGAGTTCGAGGGCGTATTCCATGGGCAGTTCGCGGGCGATGGGCTCGACGAAGCCGCGGACGATCATTGCCATGGCCTCGTCCTCGGCCATGCCGCGCTGCATGAGGTAGAAGAGCTGGTCCTCGCTCACCTTGGACACGGTGGCCTCGTGCGCCATCGACACGTCGTCGGTCTGGACGTCCACATAGGGGTAGGTGTCCGACCGGCTGATGGTGTCGACCAACAGCGCGTCGCAGCGCACGGAGCTGGCCGCGTGGTGGGCGTCCGGCTGCACCTCGACCAGGCCGCGGTAGGACGCCCGTCCGCCACCGCGCGCCACCGATTTGCTCACGATGGAGCTCGACGTGAACGGCGCGGCGTGGACCATCTTCGAGCCGGTGTCCTGGTGCTGACCCTGCCCGGCGAACGCGATGGAGAGCGTCTCGCCCTTGGCGTGCTCGCCCAGCAGCCAGACCGCCGGGTACTTCATGGTGACCTTCGAGCCGATGTTGCCGTCGACCCACTCCATGGTGGCGCCGGCCTCGCACGCCGCCCGCTTGGTGACGAGGTTGTAGACATTGTTCGACCAGTTCTGGATCGTCGTGTAGCGGACGCGCGCGCCCTTCTTCACCACGATCTCGACCACCGCGGAGTGCAGCGAGTCCGACTTGTAGATCGGCGCGGTGCAGCCCTCGACGTAGTGCACATAGCTGCCCTCGTCGGCGATGATGAGCGTCCGCTCGAACTGGCCCATGTTCTCGGTGTTGATCCGGAAGTAGGCCTGGAGCGGGATCGCCACGTGGACGCCCTTGGGGACGTAGATGAACGACCCGCCCGACCACACCGCGGTGTTGAGGGCGGAGAACTTGTTGTCGCCGGTCGGGATCACCGTGCCGAAGTACTCCTGGAACAGCTCCGGGTGCTCCTTGAGCGCGGTGTCGGTGTCGAGGAACACGACGCCCTGACGCTCCAGTTCCTCGTTGATCTTGTGGTAGACGACCTCGGACTCGTACTGCGCGGCGACGCCGGCCACCAGCCGCGCCTTCTCGGCCTCGGGGATGCCGAGGCGGTCGTAGGTGCGCTTGATGTCCTCGGGCAGGTCCTCCCACGAGGTGGCCTGACGCTCGGTGGACTTCACGAAGTACTTGATGTTATCGAAGTCGATCCCGGACAGCTCCGCACCCCAGGTCGGCATCGGCTTGCGCTCGAAGAGCTGCAGGCCGCGCAGGCGCCTCTTGAGCATCCACTCCGGCTCGTCCTTGCGTCCGGAGATGTCGCGGACGACCGCTTCGGTGAGGCCGCGCCGCGCGGACGCCCCCGCCACGTCCGGGTCGTGCCAGCCGAACCGGTACTTGCCGAGCGCCTCCAGGTGCTCGTCCTGGGTGGCCCCGAGTCCGGGGGCCTGGGTCTGGGTCATGACGACACCTTCCTGTCGACGGGGCGCGGAATGTGCGTGGTGCACACCCCGTCTCCGTGGGCGATGGTGGCGAGCCGCTGGACGTGGCTGTCCAGCAGGCGCGCGAACACGCGCGTCTCGGCCGCGCAGAGTTCGGGGTGATCCCGGGCGACGTGCGCGACCGGGCAGTGGTACTGGCAGAGCTGCTGGCCCGAGGGGACGGGCTTGAGCGAGGCGACGTAGCCCCCGTCGTTGAGGACGCCGACGAGCGCCTCCGCGCGCTCCTCCCGCTCGTGGGCGGCGGCGGGGAACGCCGCTTCGAGCGCGGCCATCACCCGCTCGGCGAACGCGCGGACGGCGTCCGGCCCCATCCGCTCGGTGAGGAACTCCAGCGCCTCGCTCGCGAGGCGGTCGTAGGCCTGGAAGAACTCCTCGCGCCCGGCGTCGGTCAGGCAGAAGACCTTGGCCGGACGCCCCCGCCCGCGGTGTCCGTACACGCGCTGCTCGCGGGCTTCGAGGTGGCCGACGTCGGTGAGGACAGCCAGATGGCGCCGGACGGCCGCGGGGGTCAGCCCGAGCCGGGTCGCAAGCTCGGCTGCCGTCGAGGGGCCGTGCTGGAGGATCGAGCGGGCCACGCGGTCGCGCGTCGAGGCGTCCGCGGCCTCGTCGGTGACGGTCCGGTGTGCGTCGGGGGGATCGGACGCGGCGGGCGTCGGGACGGCGTCCGCGAGGGCACTCCCTGCGGTTCCCGGATCCACGACGGCGTTTTTCACAACGCCATTCTTGCCAAAACATCTTCGCCACGCAAAGCGGACCGCCAGGCGGACCGCTCCCCCGGCCGACCCGGCCCGCCACCGCGTCCGCGGCCTGCGCCCGAGCCACCGACCCGGCTCCTCATCGACGCGGGCGGACGCGCCCATCCGGACGTCACGGTCGCGGACGCCGACCGCTTCGTCCGTCTCACTCCTCGGGACGATTCGGGACGCCGAGCGCCGGAAGAGCCGGGTCGAGCGCCTGCGGGAGCCGCTCCGGCAAACGGCCACGCCACCGCTTCTGAACATGTGGCATCACGACCAATAAACAGGGCTAGGGTGGCACACGGTGCCTCACGAGGCCCTCATACCGAACACCGGACAAGGATTCATAGGTGATCAGCCAACTCCCCGATTCCACTGACGCGCGGCGTCGCCCCTGGCGGGGTGCCCTCGCCCTTCTTCTCACCACCGTCGCGCTGACCCTTGCGGGCTGCACGACGCCCAGCACGGGCGCCGGCGGACACGCGGGCGGCGAGGCCAACTTGACCCTGCCCCCCTTCGAGGGCTCCAACCGCACGCTCCTGCTGATCGGGCTGGCCATCACCATCGGCGGCTTCGCGTTCGGTCTCTTCAGCTATGTGCAGCTCAAGAAGCTCCCCGTCCACGCCTCGATGCGCGAGATGTCCGAGCTCATCTACGAGACGTGCAAGGCCTACCTCGTGCAGCAGGGCAAGTTCCTGCTGCTGCTGTGGGTGTTCATCGGGGCCGTCATCGCGCTGTACTTCGGCGTCCTCACCGGCCTGGGCCTCGGCCGCACGGTCATCGTGCTGCTGTTCAGCCTCGTCGGCATGGCGGGCAGCTACGGCATAGCGTGGTACGGCATCCGGCTCAACACGTTCGCCAACAGCCGGACCGCCTTCGCCTCGCTGCGCGGCAAGCCCTACGACGTCTACAACATCCCGCTGCGGTCCGGCATGAGCGTCGGCATGATGCTCATCTCCACCGAGCTGTTCATGATGCTGTTCATCATGTTGTTCCTGCCCGGCGAGATCGCGGGCTCCTGCTTCATCGGCTTCGCCATCGGCGAGTCGCTGGGTGCCTCGGCGCTGCGCATCGCGGGCGGCATCTTCACCAAGATCGCCGATATCGGCTCCGACCTCATGAAGATCGTCTTCAAGATCAAGGAAGACGACGCCCGGAACCCCGGCGTCATCGCCGACTGCACCGGCGACAACGCCGGCGACTCCGTCGGCCCGTCCGCGGACGGCTTCGAGACCTACGGCGTCACCGGCGTCGCGCTCATCACGTTCATCCTGCTGGCGGTCCACGACCAGGCCATCCAGGTGCAGTTGCTCGTGTGGCTGTTCTTCATCCGTGCGCTCATGCTCATCGCGTCCGGGCTCTCGTACGCGCTCAACAGCGCCATCGCCAAGGGCCGCTACGGCAACGCCGACGAGATGGAGTTCGAGACTCCCCTCACCTCGCTGGTGTGGATCACCTCGATCGTGTCCATCGTGCTGACGTTTGTGGCCTCGGCCCTGCTCATCGGGAACCTCGGCGACGGCACGCTGTGGTGGAAGCTGTCGCTCATCATCTCCTGCGGCACGCTGGCCGGAGCGGTCATCCCCGAACTCGTCAAGGTGTTCACCGGCGTCAAGGCCAAGCACACCCAGGAGGTCGTCAAGTCGGCCAACGAGGGCGGCGCGTCGCTCGACATCCTGTCCGGCCTCGTGGCAGGCAACTTCTCGGCCTACTGGCTCGGCATCGCGATCATCGCGCTCATGGGCACGGGCTACCTCATCTCGACCCTCGGCCTGGGCGCGGTCATGCTGGCTCCCGCCGTCTTCGCGTTCGGCCTCGTCGCGTTCGGCTTCCTCGGCATGGGCCCGGTCACCATCGCGGTGGACTCCTACGGTCCGGTCACCGACAACGCCCAGTCCATCTACGAGCTGTCCGTCATCGAGACCCTCCCGGGCATCGAGGACGAGCTCAAGCGCGACCACGGCATCGACGTCCAGTGGGAGCGGGCCAAGCACCTGCTGGAGGCCAACGACGGCGCGGGCAACACCTTCAAGGCGACCGCCAAGCCGGTCCTCATCGGCACCGCGGTCGTGGGCGCCACCACGATGATCTTCTCGATCATCATGGGGCTCACCGAGTCGCTGACCACCAACCTCGACAAGCTCACGCTGCTGCACGCCCCGTTCATGCTGGGCCTCATCACCGGCGGCGCGGTCATCTACTGGTTCACCGGCGCATCGACGCAGGCCGTCACGACCGGCTCGTTCCGGGCGGTGGAGTTCATCAAGGCCAACATCAAGCTGGACGGCGTCACCAAGGCGTCCGTGGCCGACTCCCGCAAGGTCGTGGAAATCTGCACCCAGTACGCGCAGAAGGGCATGTTCAACATCTTCTTGGGCATCTTCTTCGCCACGCTGGCGTTCGCGTTCGTGGAGCCGTTCTTCTTCATCGGCTACCTGATCTCGATCGCGGTGTTCGGCCTGTACCAGGCCATCTTCATGGCCAACGCGGGCGGCGCCTGGGACAACGCCAAGAAGATCGTCGAGGTCGACCTGGCCGCCAAGGGGACGCCGCTGCACGACGCCTCCATCGTGGGCGACACGGTCGGCGACCCGTTCAAGGACACGTCCTCGGTCGCCCTCAACCCGGTCATCAAGTTCACGACCCTGTTCGGCCTGCTGGCCGTGCAGCTCGCCATCACCATCACCAACCCGGTGCTGGTGGGTGCGCTCGCCGTGGTGTTCTTCGTCGCGTCGGCGTTCTTCGTGTGGCGGTCGTTCTACCAGATGCGCATCGACGCCCCCATGCTCACGGCGGCCGATTTCGCCTCGGCGGGAGGCGCGGACACGCCTGAGATAACGGCTCGGTAGCCCACAGGTAACGGGACGGTTCCAACTCCCGCCCCCCATGCAGGGGGGCGGGAGTTCTCCTGTTTTTGGCAGAGGGAGGTGCTTGACTGAACTCGGTTGCGACGGGCTCTCCGCCCGCAAGACAGAAAGGCAATACATGAGGAACTCGCTCAAGATCGGCGTGGTCGCTGCCGCCGCCGCTCTCGCGCTCACCGGCTGCTCCCAGGGCGCCACCAGCACCCCCAGCGCCGCCAAGCTCTCCGGCTCCCTGACGGTGTGGGCGGACGCCAACCGGCAGCCCGTCCTGAAGACCGTGGCCGATCAGTTCAAGGCCGACACGGGCGTCACCGTCGAGATCGTCGTCAAGGACTTCGGCAACATCCGCGACGAGTTCATCACGGCCGCCCCGACGGGCAAGGGCCCCGACATCCTCGTCGGCGCTCACGACTGGACCGGCAAGCTCGTCCAGAACGGCGTCATCGCCCCGATCGAGCTCGGCGCCACGAAGGCCAACTTCCAGGACGTGGCGGTCAAGGCCTACACCTACGACGGCAAGGTCTACGGCGTTCCGTACGCGGTCGAGAACATCGCGCTGGTCCGCAACACCGATCTCGCCCCGAACGCTCCCGCGAGCTGGGATGAGATGATCAAGGCAGGCAAGGACGCCGTCGCCGCCGGCAAGGCGAAGTACCCGCTGCTGCTGCAGCAGGACGCCGCCAACGGTGATCCGTACCACATGTACCCGCTGCAGG
Source organism: uncultured Nigerium sp. (assembly GCA_964482465.1). Taxonomy (GTDB): domain Bacteria; phylum Actinomycetota; class Actinomycetes; order Propionibacteriales; family Propionibacteriaceae; genus Propioniciclava. Next base: position 36,327 of record CAYZXQ010000014.1, read on the forward strand.
CCTCCTTCGGCGCTCCGGTGTTCACGGCCAAGGCCGACGGCTCCCTCGACGCCAGCAAGGTCGCCATGGGCGGCGACGCCGGCGCCAAGTTCGCCGCCGCGCTGTCCGGCTGGGGCAAGGACGGCCTGCTCAACCTGAACATCTCCGGCGACATCGCCAAGGAGCAGTTCGGCAAGGGTGCCTCGCCGTACATCATCACCGGCCCGTGGAACATCGCCGACTTCAAGAAGGCCGGCGTCAAGTACGCGATCTCCGAGATCCCGTCCCCCGGTGGCAAGCCCGCCACCCCGTTCGTGGGCGTGAACGGCTTCTTCGTCTCCGCGAAGAGCCAGAACGCGGTTGCGGCCAACAAGCTCCTGGTCGAGTACATCGGCTCCGAGAAGGTCCAGACCGAGCTCTTCAAGGTCGGCAACCGTGCGCCGGCGAACAAGGCCGCCTTCACGGCCGCCCAGAGCGACGCCGACGTGGCCGCCTTCGGCAAGGTGGGCGCCAACGGCACCCCGATGCCGAACGTCCCCGCCATGGACAACGTGTGGTCCGACTGGGGCAAGGCTGAGGCCGCCATCATCAAGGGCGACGCCAACCCGGCAGGCACCTGGCAGGCAGCGGTCGACGCGATCCAGAAGAAGATCTCCGGCTAGTCCGAAGACTTCCTCCACGCTGCTGTGGGCCCCTCTCCTCGAGGGGGGCCCACACGCGTGACAGCCCACTTCATGAGTTGGAGGACTCACCTATGACCGACACCGAGGTCCGCGCGAAGGACGCGCGCGTCACGCGGGCCAACAAGAGCTTCGCCGACAGCCTCACCGCTCTCGTCGTCAAGATCGTCCTGTTGGGCATCCTGGACGCCGCCGCGATCTTTGCCGCCCTGATCCTCGTCGCAGAAAAGGACTGGATGGTCCTCGGCATCGTTGTCGTGGCGACGATCATCCTGAACATCATCTACGGCTTCCCCAACCGTTTCCTGCCGGCCAAGTACCTGGCCCCGGGTGTCGCGTTCCTCCTGCTCTTCCAGGTGTTCGCCGTCGTCTACAGCGTCTACATCGGCTTCACCAACTACGGTGACGGCCACATCTCCACCAAGGAGGACGCGATCTCCGCGATCACGCGGAACAACACCGAGCAGGTGCCCGGCTCGCCGCAGTACCCGGCCGCCGTCGCCGTCAAGAACGGCACGAGCACCCCGCTCTACCTCATCGTCCAGGATCCCGAGACGAACAAGGCGCTCGCCGGCTCCGCCACCGACCCGCTCAAGCCGGTCGAGGGTGCGGAGTTCACGTCGCTCGGCTCCATCAAGTCCGCGCCGGGCTTCCACGTGCTCGATCTCGGCGAGCTGAACACCCGCGGCGCCGAGCTCAAGACGCTCGCCGTGCCGTTCAGCGACAACCCCGAGGACGGCTTCCTCAAGACCGACTTCGGCTCCTTCGCGATCCGCTATGTCTCCACGTTGAAGTACGACAAGGCCGCCGACACCTTCACCAACGCCCAGGGCACGGTGTTCCGTGACAGCGGCCGCGGTTCGTACGTCTCCGATTCCGGCCAGCGCATCGAGCCCGGCTGGAAGGTCGAGGTCGGCTTCGACAACTTCCAGCGTGCGTTCACCGACCAGAGCATCCGCGGCCCGCTCCTGGCCGTCGCCGCCTGGACCTTCGCGTTCGCCTTCCTGTCGGTCCTGACGACCTTCGCCCTCGGCCTTGCCGTGGCGATCCTGCTCAACGACCAGCGCATCAAGGGCCTCAAGATCTACCGCACCCTGATGATCCTCCCCTACGCCTTCCCGGGCTTCCTCTCGGCGATGGTGTGGATGGGCCTCATGAACCAGGAGTTCGGCTTCTTCAACAATGTCCTGTTCCCCGGGGCCAACATCCCGTGGCTGGTGGACCCGTGGTGGGCCAAGGTGTCGATCCTGCTGGTGAACCTCTGGCTCGGCTACCCGTACATGTTCCTGGTGGCCACCGGCGCGTTGCAGTCCATCCCGGACGAGGCCCTCGAGGCCGCCCGCGTCGACGGGGCGACGACTTGGCAGATCTTCCGGCACATCAAGCTGCCGCTGCTCATGATCCCGCTCGCGCCGCTGCTGGTGTCGTCGTTCGCCTTCAACTTCAACAACTTCTCGCTGGTGTACATGTTGACCAAGGGCGGCCCCGACTTCGCGGGCGCCGGGGTGAACGCGGGCCACACCGACCTGCTCATCACCATGGTCTACAAGGTGGCGTTCGGTAGCGGGCAGGGCCGTGACTTCGGCCTGGCCAGCGCCTTCGCGATCCTCATCTTCATCGTGGTGGGCTTCGTGTCCTACCTCGGGTTCCGGCAGACCAAGACCCTGGAGGATCTGAACTGATGTCCGCGCTCGACCTCCCCAAGGCGCCGGTGGACGCCGCCGGCTACCGCAAGCCCTCCTTCGGTCGCTGGGCGGCCACGGTCGGGTTCAAGCACGTCTTCGCCTGGGTGGCCGTGGCCTACGCGGCCTTCCCCCTGCTGTACGTGCTCTCCTCGGCCCTCAACCCCAGCGGGTCCCTCACGGGCTCCAACCAACTGTTCCGGTCGATCTCGATCGAGAACTTCGTCAAGCTGTTCTCCATGCCGGGGCGTCCCTACGCCAACTGGTACGTCAACAGCATCGTCATCGGCATCGCCACGAGCGTCGGCACCGTCCTCATGGGCGCTCTCGCCGCCTACGCGTTCAGCCGGATGCGGTTCAAGGGCCGCCGCCTCGGCCTCATGAGCCTGCTGCTCATCCAGATGTTCCCGCAGGTGCTCGGCATGGTGGCCATCTACATCCTGCTCATCATCCTCGGCGACATCTTCCCCGTGTTCGGCATCGGCTCGCAGATCGCGCTCGTCATGGTGTATCTCGGCGGCGCGCTCGGCGTGAACACCTGGCTGATGTACGGCTTCTTCAACACGGTCCCGAAGTCCCTCGACGAGTCCGCCCGGGTGGACGGTGCCGGCCATGCCCGCATCTTCTTCACCATCATCCTGCGGCTGGTGGCCCCGATCCTCGCGGTCGTCGGCCTGCTGTCCTTCATCGGGACCTTCAACGAGTACGTCCTCTCCTCCATCATCCTGACCGCCCCGGAGTCTCAGACCCTCCCGGTCGGCCTCTTCGCGATGGTGTCGGAGCAGACGTCGACCCTCTGGCCGACCTTCGCCGCGGGCGCGGTGCTGGCGGCCATCCCGCCGATGGTGTTGTTCCTGCTTCTGCAGCGCTACATCGTCTCGGGCCTGACGGCAGGCGCCGTCAAGTAGGAGCCCCGTCCTACACTGGGCCGGTGCCCAACGACGCTGCCCTCGAACTCCACGACGTGATCGTGGAGTTCGGGGGCAGTCGTGCGTTGGACGGTCTGTCCTTCCGGGCCGAACCCGGCGAGGTCACCGCGCTCCTCGGCCCGAACGGGGCGGGCAAGACCACCGCCATCCGGACGATCACCGGGCTGCTGACCCCGGCGTCCGGAACCGTAGCCGTCCTCGGGCTTCCGCCCGCGCACCCCGACGTCCTGCCGCGGGTCGGCGTCATGCCGCAGTCCACCGGAGCCTGGTCGGGCATCACCCCCCGCGGTCTGCTGGGCTACCTCGCCACCCTCCACGCCACCCCGCTGCCCGTCGACGCGCTCGCGGACGCCCTGGTCCTCACCCCGTTCTGGAACACCCCCTACCGGCGGCTCTCCGGCGGCCAACAGCAGGCGGTCAACCTCGCCGCCGCGCTCGTCGGCCGTCCCGAACTCGTCCTGCTCGACGAGCCGACCGCCGGCATGGATCCACACGCCCGCCGCCGGACGTGGTCCCTCGTGCGCGACCTGCGCGGCGCCGGGGTGTCCGTGCTGCTCACCACCCACGCCATGGACGAGGCCTCCGAACTCGCCGACCGGGTCTGGATCCTCGACGCCGGGCGCATAGCGCTGTCCGGAAGCGTCGCCGAGCTGACCGCGGACGCCTCCCTGGAGGACGTCTTCCTGCGCCACACCCGCGGGGGCGCCGCGTGAGCCTCGACCTCTCCCCCGCCCCCGGCGCGGCGCCCCGCGCCCGCCGGATCGCCTCCCACGCCCGCACCGAGGCGACCCTGCTGCTGCGCAACGGCGAGCAGCTCCTGTTGGCGCTGGTCATCCCCGTCGGGCTGCTCGTGGCCGGACTGCTGCTGGGCGGACGCGTCGGGCTCGACCCGGTGACGTTCCCCGCGTCCGTGCTGGCGCTGGCGCTGTGGTCGACGTCGTTCACGTCGCTGGCGATCACCACCGGCTTCGAGCGCCGCTACGGCGTCCTGGAGCGGCTCGCCGCGACCCCCCTCACCCGCGGCGACCTCATCGCCGGCAAGGCCGTCGCCACGGCGTCCGTCGCCTTCGGCCAGGTGGTGCTGCTGACGGTCGTCGCGCTCGTCCTGGGCTGGCGTCCGGCCCCCACCGCCGCCGGGACGGCCGTCGCGCTGGCGTCCGCCGCCTTGGCCGTCGTCGGATTCGCCGGCTGGGCGCTCGCGCTGGCCGGACGCCTCCGCTCCGAGGTGGTCCTGGGCCTGGCGAACCTGATCTACCTCCTCGTGGCCGCGGGCGGCGCGCTGGTGCTGCCCATCGCCGCGTATCCGGACGCCGTCGGCCCCGCCCTGCGCCTGCTCCCCAGCGGCGCTCTGGGCGAAGCGCTGCGCGCGTGGGCGTCCGGAACCGTGGTGTGGTGGCCCCTCCCCGTCTTGGCCGCGTGGTGCGCGGTCTCGCTGTTCGTCGCTCGAAAGGCCTTCCAATGGACCTCCTGACCTCCGACCGGGCACTGCGGCGCTGGACCGTGGCCTCGCTGCTGGCCAACATGGCCATCATCTGGACCGGCGCGCTGGTCCGGCTCACCGCGTCCGGGCTTGGCTGCCCAACCTGGCCGCAGTGCGACGCGGGCTCCTACGTCCCGGTCCCCGCATCCGGCATCCACGGCCTCATCGAGTTCGGCAACCGCACCCTGACGTTCGTTCTCGTGGCGATCTCGATCGGTACCGCGCTCGCGGCGTGGCGGGCCGTCCGCGACGGGCGCGCCCCCCGCGTCCTGTTCGGCTACGCCCTCGCTGTGGGCGTGGGCATCTTCGCCCAGGCGATCATCGGCGGCTTCTCGGTCCTGACCCAACTCAACCCATGGGTGGTCGGGCTGCACATGGTGGCGTCGGTCCTGCTCGTGATGGCCTGCGTGGAGATGGTGCACCTGGCCTTCCGGCTGCACCCCCAGCCCGTCCCGGTGCGGGTCTGGCTGCTCACGCAGGCCACCTTCGTCGTGGGCATCCTCGTGCTCGCCCTGGGCCCGGTCGTGACGGGCGCGGGCCCGAACGCCGGCGACGGCGGTGCCCAGCGCAACGGACTCTCGCTGGAGTGGACCGCCAAGGTGCACGCCTGGGCGGTGTGGCTGCTTGCCGCGCTGACGCTGCTCGGCATCCTGCTGACGCGCGCCGAGGTCCGGTTGCTGCGGCTGTGGGGCGGGCTGCTGGCGGTGATCGTGCTGCAGGGAGCGATCGGCTACATCCAGTACTTCACCCACCTGCCCATCGGCTGGGTGCTGGGGCACATGATCGGCACCACGCTGTTCGTGGCGGCCCTCACCCACCTGTGGCGGCTCACGGCGCGCGAGGCGGGCTGACGATGGCCGACCACCTGGCGTCCCTGCTGGCGGGCGAGCTCGACGGGCCGACGGCGGCTCTCGCGGCGGCCGGACGCGGTGAGCGCGGATGGGTCAGCCTGGCCGAGGACGCCGTCGAGCGCGACCCGGGGCTGCTCACCGGTGCCCCTGGCGTCCTGGAGGTGGCCGGGCACGCCTGGAGGACGGGCACGTTCGACACCCCGACGCTGGCCGAGCTGACGGCATCCGCCCGCGGGCGCGGACGAACCACCTCGCGGCTCTTCGTGCTGCAGGGCACCCACCCGCTCACCGACATCGGTGCGCTGCAGGCGCTCGCGCCCCCCGGGACCGCGTTCCAGGTGGCGTCCCAGTTCAACTGCCTGGAGGCGCCCTCGGCCCACAGGCTGGTCCGGGTGGCCAACTACCTGCTCGACCCCACACAGGGCCCGCGGGCCGCCATCTCGGCCTTCCCGGCGGCGCTGCTGCGCCACTACGCCGCCCCCGGACGCCACGGTCCCTTCACCCAGGCCTCGGGCGGCCCCCAACTCGACCTGCTCGCGGACGCCGCTCCTGGCTACGTCCGCAACGGCTACCTGACCCTGCGCGCCCCGGACGAAGCCCTCGGGCTCGCCGACGCGCTGGCGTCCGGGTTCGACAGCATCCGCGTGGGTGTGGCCACCGGCGCGGACGTGGTCCTGGGCGCGAACTGGGACGGCGGCGTCCCGGGGCGTCCGACGATCACGCAGGTGTTCACCTCCACCCTGGCGGCCGGCGGCTACAGCCCCGGCGTCCCGGTGGCCGGGCGGGTCGCCGACGCCTGCACGCTCCTGCTGCGGGCCGCCTACCTGGGCACCCTCCTGGCGGCCGTGAGGGCCGGCGCCGAGCGCGTCGTGCTCACGAGCATCGGAGGCGGCGTGTTCGCCAACCCGCACGCCCTCATCGCCGACTCCGTGCTCTGGGCGCTGGACCGGGCCGACGAACTCGGCGCCGGCCTCGACGTGGTCTGGAACGCCCGCGCCCTCGCCGGACCCGAGCGCGCCCTGCTGGCGCCCGTGGTCGCCGCCCGGAGCGGCATCCTGCGCGACCTGGGCTGAGGCGTCCTGGGGAAACGCCGATCGATCGTGTTCTGGCTGCGGCGGCCCGGATCGAGCGATCCGAACCCCCTCGATCTGGGCCCTTATGGAGGCGCCCTAGAAGAGCAGCGGATCGAGCGCGGCGGCGACGAACACGAGCGCCAGGTAGCTGTTGGTCCAGTGGAACAGGCGCATCGGCTGCAGCGCCGCATCGCGCAGTCCGGCGTTCGCCCGGCGCAGCAGCCCGATCGACTCCCACACCAGCCACGCGCCGGCCACCCCCGCGACCAGCGGGTACAGCCAGCCCGTGTGCGCGACCGGCCACAACACCAGCGACGTGGCGACGGTGAGGACCGAGTACAGCAGGATCTGCCGCGCGACGAACGGGGCGTCCCGCAGCACCGGCAGCATCGGGACGTCGACGCTCGCGTAGTCCTCGCGGTAGCGCAGCCCGAGCGTCCACGTGTGCGGCGGCGTCCAGAAGAACACGATCAGGAACATCACCAGTGGCGGCCAGGCCACCGCGCCCGTCACGGCCGTCCAGCCGATGAGCGGCGGGAAGCACCCGGCGATGCCGCCCCAGATGATGTTCTGCCAGGTGCGGCGTTTGAGCAGGATCGTGTAGATGAACACGTAGTAGAGGTTCGCGACCAAGGACAGCACCGCCGACAGCAGGTTGGCGCCCAGCCACAGCATCAGGAACGACACGACGCCCAGCACCACGCCGAACGTGTAGGCGTTGCGCTTGCTCACCAACTCCCGGACCATCGGACGCCGCCGCGTCCGCCGCATCTGCTCGTCGATGTCGCGGTCGTAGACCGAGTTGAAGACGTTCGCGGACGCCGCGGAGAGCGTGCCGCCGACGAACGTCCAGGCGACCAGCGCCACCGGCGGGAAGCCCCCGGCCGCCAGGAACATCGCCGGGACCGTCGTTACGAGCAGCAACTCGATGATGCGCGGTTTGGTGAGGCCGACATACGCCCCGAGGGTCGCCCGAAGGCCGCCCGTCGTCTGGGGGGCGGGCTGCGATGCGCCGCTGGTCCGCATGAGGCGACCTCCTCGTTCGTCCGGGAGAGTCTAGTGGGGACGCGCCACGGGGGCGATTCTCGCGGTCTGGCGGTGCGGAAGGGCGCAGCAAAACTAGAGTGGGTACGTCATTTGGGAAAGCCCGCGATTCGGGCAACACGCACATCAGGAGAGATCATGAATCCCCGTATGAAGGCCCTCGCGGACGCCGGCGTCTCGATTTGGCTGGACGACCTGTCGCGGTCCCGGCTGAGCAGCGGGAACCTCAAGGAGCTCAAGGACGACTACTGCGTGTCCGGAGTGACCACCAACCCGACGATCTTCGCCGCGGCCCTCACCGGCAGCGACGACTACGCGGCCGACCTGGGGTCGCTCGGCGACGTCACGCCCGCCGAGGCGATCAAGCGGCTGTGGGCGACCGATGTCCGCAACGCGTGCGACCTGTTCGCGGACACCTACGCCGCGACAGGCGGCTACGACGGGCGCGTGTCCATCGAGGTGGAGCCGGGGCTAGCCTACGACGCCGCCGGCACGATCGCCCAGGCGCAGGAGCTGTACGACCTGGTGGACCGCGAGAACGTCCTCATCAAGATCCCGGCCACGAAGCAGGGCCTCCCGGCGATCACCGAGACGCTGGCGCGCGGCATCTCCGTCAACGTGACCCTCATCTTCTCGGAGGAGCGCTACCGCGAGGTCATGGACGCCTACCTCACGGGTCTCGAGCAGGCCGCGGCGGCGGGCAAGGATCTGTCGACCATCCACTCGGTGGCGTCGTTCTTCATCAGCCGCGTCGACACCGAGCTCGACAACCGCCTGGAGGCCCTCGGCACCGACGAGGCCCTCGCGCTGCGCGGCAAGGCCGCGATCGCCAACGCCCAGGTCGCGCTCGCCGCGTTCGACGAGGTGTTCGGCAGCGAGCGGTTCGCCGCGCTGGCCGCCAGGGGCGCCAAGAAGCAGCGCCCGCTGTGGGCGTCCACGGGCACCAAGAACAAGGCCTACCCCGACACGCTCTACGTGAGCGATCTCGTCGCCCCCGGCGTCGTCAACACCATGCCCGAGAAGACGCTGCTGGCCTACGCCGACCACGGCGAACTCGGCGCGCCGATGGCAGGGACCGGCGCCGACGGCGTCCGCGTCATGGACGCACTGGACGCGGCGGGGATCGACCTTGCCGACGCGTTCGCTGTCCTGGAGGACGAAGGCGTCAGCAAGTTCATGGTGTCCTGGGACAACGAACTGGTGACATCGGTCGAGGCTGCCCTCGCCTCCGCCCAGGGATAGCTCGGGGCGCTAGGGTGACGCCTGTGAGCACCGCTGCGCGCGTCAACCCTCTGCGCGATCCCCAGGATCGCCGGCTCCCGCGGGTGGCTGGGCCTTGCGCCCTCGTGCTGTTCGGGGTGACCGGCGATCTTGCGCGCAAGAAGCTGCTGCCTGCGCTGTACGACCTGGCCAACCGCGGGTTGCTGCCTCCGGCGTTCGGGCTGGTGGGGTTCGCGCGCCGCGACTGGCAGACCGAGCACTTCGCCGACTACGCGCTCGAGGCGATCAAGCAGCGGGCGCGGACGCCGTTCCGCGAGGAGGTCTGGCAGCAGTTGCTGGAGGGCATCCGGTTCGTGTGGGGCGACTTCGACGACGACGACGCGTTCCGGCGGCTGAAGTCCACGCTCACCGAGCTCGACGAGGAACGCGGGACCGAGGGCAACCACGTCTTCTACCTCTCGATCCCGCCGTTCGGGTTCGACCAAGTCGTGGGGCAACTGAAGCGGCACGGGCTGGTCGACAAGGAGCGCCCGACGCCGTGGAGCCGGGTGGTCATCGAGAAGCCGTTCGGACACGACCTCGCCTCGGCGCGCGAGTTGGAGCGCATCGTGACGAGCGCTTTCGACAGCCAGTCGGTGTTCCGGATCGACCACTACCTGGGCAAGGAGACGGTCCAGAACATGCTGGCGCTCCGCTTCGCCAACCAGTTGTTCGAGCCGATCTGGAACCGCACATACGTGAGCCATGTCCAGATCACCATGGCCGAGGACATCGGCATCGGCGGCCGGGCCGGCTACTACGACGGCATCGGCGCGGCACGCGACGTCATCCAGAACCACCTTCTGCAGTTGCTCGCGCTCACCGCGATGGAGGAGCCGACGAGCTTCGCGGCGTCCAACCTCCGGATCGAGAAGGAGAAGGTGCTGGCGGCTGCGCGGCCCCCGCGCGACCTGCGCCGCCACACGGCGCGCGGGCAGTATGCCGGCGGGTGGGCGGGCGGCGAGAAGGTCCGCGGCTACCTGGAGGAGGAGGGCATCACACCCGACTCGACCACCGAGACCTACGCCGCCATCCGGGTGGACATCGAGAACCGGCGGTGGGCTGGCGTCCCCTTCTACCTGCGCACCGGCAAGCGGCTCCCGCGCCGCGTCACCGAGGTGGCGCTCATGATGCGTCCGGCACCGCACCAACCGTTCCGGCTCTCCGACACCGAGGAGCTCGGTTCGAACGCGCTCGTCCTGCGCATCCAGCCCGACGAGGGCGTGACGCTGCGGTTCGGGGCGAAGGTGCCGGCCACCCCGATGGAGATCCGCGACGTGACGATGGATTTCGGCTACGGCACGTCGTTTGCCGAGTCGAGTCCGGAGGCGTACGAGCGCCTCATCCTGGACGTCATGCTGGGCGACCCGCCGCTGTTCCCGCAGCACACCGAGGTGGAGCTGTCCTGGGCGATCCTCGATCCCGTCCTCGAGCACTGGGAGCGCCGCCGCGACCGGCCCGAGGCGTACGCGTCCGGCACCTGGGGTCCGGACAGCGGCGCGGAGATGCTCGCCCGCGACGGCTTCACGTGGCGACGGCCATAGGAGGGATGCGATGATCCGCTCGCTCAAGGGCACCACCAGCCAAGGCGTCGCCACAGCCGTGATGGAGGCGCGCCACAACCTGGCCGCCACCTCCGGGATGGTGTTCACCCTCATCGTCGTCGCCGATCTGCACGACTACGACGCCGTCATGGACGCCTGCATGGACGCGGGCCGCGAACACCCCTCGCGGATCATCGTCGTCACCAACGGCACCGCCAAGGCCGATCGCATGGACGCCGAGGTCCACCTCGGCGAGGACGTGCCGGGCGAGATCATCGCGCTGCGGTTCCAGGGCGAGCTCGCCCAGCACCGCGACTCGGCGATCCTGCCGCTGCTGCTGCCGGACTCCCCCGTCATCGTCTGGTGGCCCGGGACGTCGCCCGCGTCGCTCGCGGACGATCCCATCGGACGCCTCGGCTCCCGTCGCATCAGCGACGCCATGGGCGCCAGGAAGCCGCTGGCGGCGCTGAAGATCCGGGCGGCGCACATCGCGTCCGGGGACACCGACCTCACCTGGACCCGACTGACCCCCTGGCGTGCGCTCCTGTCCGCAGCCCTGGACCAGTACCCTGCGACGATCGTCCGCGCGCAGGTGGAGGCGGCCGGCGACAACGCGGCCGGCCTGCTCATGGCCGCCTGGTTGCGGGCCCGACTCGGGTGCCCCGTGGCGTTCGTCGCCACGGACGGCCCGGGCATCACGGGGGTCCAGCTCGACAGCGCCGACGGCGCCTACCGCGTGGAGCGCATGGACGGCATGATGGCGCGCTACGAGACGCCCGGCAGACCGCCGCGGTCGGTGGCCCTCCGTCGGCGCGACATCAACCAGCTCATCACCGAGGAGCTGCGGCGCATGGACGCGGACGACATCTTCGAGCAGGCCATGACGGCCCTGCTGGAGCACTTCGACGAGTTTGCCCCGGACGCCCCCGCCTCGGTCGCCCTGGCCCGCGGCAAGGACAGCCCCCTCGCATGACCGAGCACATTCACCGCTACGCGACCGCCGACGACCTCGCCCACGGGGTTGCAGCCACGCTGCTGCAACGCTTGGTCCAGCTCCAGACGGGCGGACGGATCGCTCAGCTGTGTCTCACCGGCGGGCGGATCGCCAACCGGATCTACACCTCGCTCGGGGCGATGGTGGAGGGGTCCCGCCTCGACCCTGGACGCTTGGAGCTGTGGTGGGGCGACGAGCGGTTCCTCCCGACCGACGACCCGGACCGCAACGCGGGCCCGACCCTCGGCGTCCTCGCCGGCAAGTTCCCGCTCGATCCGGCGCGCACGCACCCCATGCCGGCCGCCGACGGCATCGCCGACAACGTGGTGTCGGCCGGCACCTACGCCAAGGAGTTGGGCGACACGGTGTTCGACATCTGCATGTTGGGCATGGGTTCGGACGGGCACGCCGCGTCCCTCTTCCCCAACCACCCGAGTTTCACGGAGACGAACCACACGGTGATTGGCGTGAACGACTCTCCGAAGGAGCCCCGCGAGCGAATCAGCCTCACGCTGCCGACGTTGAACCGTAGCCGCGAGGTGTGGTTCGTGGTGGCGGGCGAGGACAAGGCGGAGGCCGTGGCGCGCTCGCTGGCGGCGGACGCGACGATCCCGGCCGGGGTCATTCGCGGTCGACAGTCGACGGTCTGGTTCGTGGACCGCGCTGCGGCGGGCTCGTTGCCCTATCACCACTGCACGTTCTGACGGCAGGAATGGCCCCGACGGGGCACCCGATCCGGCATCGAGAGGCCGTTTGCCGCTTCTCGATGCCCGAAAGGTGCCCAAAACCTGCCCTGAGAGGCAACGACAAGCGCCAAAAAGCCTTTCGGCGCGTGATCCCCCTCCAGGGCGTGGCCCAGCGCACCTGCTACCCGGGCGATTCGGCACCCGGGCGCGCACTCAGTAGATGACCTCGCCGGCGGCGCGGCGCGCGCGGAGGCTTTCGAGCGCTTCGGTGAGGATCTGGGCGGCCTCGGCGTCCGAACGGCGCTCCTTCACGTACGCGAGGTGCGTCTTGTAGGGCGTGATCTTGGGCGGGGGCGGCGGGTTCTCCGAATCGAGGTTGGCCGGCAGGCCGCACCGGGGGCAGTCCCACTGCTCGGGCACCTGGGCGTCCGCCGCGAAGGCGGGCCGAGTCTCGTGCCCGTTGGAGCAGTAATAGGAAACGTACAGGCGGGGGGCAGCATCCCCTCGCTCGGCTTCGCCCATGGGGCCCGCACCCACGCGGCTGCCCCGGATGGCGCTACCACCAACCACGGATACTCCCTTGTGATGTCTCGTTCGGACGGGCTCAGGCGCCCAGGGTCCCCACCTCGGGGAAGAAGCGGTACAGCACCAGCAGGCCCAGGATGCAGGCGAGCCAGACGAGACCGACGATGATCGTGAGCCGGTCGAGGTTGCGCTCCGCCACGGACGTGCCACCCATCGAGGTGGACATGCCCCCGCCGAACAGGTCCGACATGCCGCCACCCCGGCTCTTGTGGACCAGGATGAACAGGGTCAAGATCACGCTGGTGATGATCAGCAGGATCGACACGGTCATGATCGGCCAGGTCAGCAGGGGAACGACGGTCACCGGAGGATTGTAACCCAGCGCGCCCCCCACTCCGAACGCGGCAGGTCCCCGACGCGCCCCCTCGTGTCGCCCCGGACGCCGTGTCCCGCCCGGGGCGACCCCGAGTCGTCGCGCACGACTCTGCCCTCGCCCGCGGCCCCCGGCGGACCTACCGGACCGCAAGGACGCGAGGCCGCCGACGATCATGTCCCGGGCCACATCGAGCGGTGGGTTGCGGACGCCGAGATCCGCCAGCGCAGCAACCGGAACAGGCCGAACCCTCGGCGCATCGACACCACCGGCGCCACGGCGTCCGACACCTCCCACCGCGAGCCGGCCGACCAACGGACCCACGGCGTCCGCGGCATCGACGGTGGGGGCACCCAATCCCGTAAGAGGAGCCGCCAGACGAGGCACGTGTGTCCCCCGCTCAACGATCGAGGGACGCACTCATGGGCAACATCAATCCAATCG
>CAYZXQ010000015.1:0-47579 GCA_964482465.1 uncultured Nigerium sp.
CCGGGTGTCGGGTGGGGGTGTCGGACGCCGGACGTCCGGTTGCGTGGTCCGGGCGTGGGCGGCGGGTGGGGGACGGCGTCCGCGACCCGGACGCGGGCTGGCCGCCGGCCAGCCGGGTGAACAGCCGGATCAATCCCTCGATGATGGACATGCCGGCCTCACGCCCGATACCGGTCGAGGGGACCGTAGAACACGTCGTCGCGGATCGCGGGGTAGACCGGCGCGGGGTGCCGGACGGCCTGCCACGCGGCCGCGAACCGCCGGGACACCGGCAGCCACAGCGCCCCGGCCCCGAGGGCCGCCAGCGCCGGGACGGCCCACGCCACGGGGTGCAGCAACAGCGCGAGCAGCGAGACGCCGAGCGCGACGACGCCAGCCCAGCGCGCCCACGCGTACCCCCGCCAGCCGTAGTACCCGGCGATCAGGGTGCCGGCGCACACCAGCAGCATCAGGACGAAATCGACCGCCACGATGCCCGCGGACGCCGCGGCCACGCCCGCCTGATCGGGCTTTGCGCCGAGGGCTTCCAGGGCGTCCAGGGCCAGACCGTGCAGCGGGGCGGCGTCCGCGAACGTCTCCAGGCTCAGCCAGAAGCCGACCAGCAGACCGGCCACGGCGTCCGCGGCAGCCAGGTAGAGCAGGACCGCCGACGCCCACACGCTCCAGGGACGCCGCGGCTCGCCCGTGCGCGGGTTCAGGCCCGCGTCGGGTGCGGCGGTGACCGTGGCGATCTCGCTCACGTCGTCCTCCTCGGTCGGCTGCGGCCCAGTCTAGGGCGTGGGCGGGGAGTCGCCCCTGGACGCACGAAGGGGCGGCACCGAACCGGCACCGCCCCTCGCGTGGTGAAACGATCAGGCCTTCATGGAGCCCGTCTCGATCATCCGCTGGTGCCACGAGAGGGCCTCGGGCAGCAGGTGCGGCGTGTGCACACCCTTGGCCGACGCGCGCTCGTAGTAGTCGAACAGCATGGCCTTGTAGTCGGGGTGGGCGCAGTTCTCGATGATCTTCGTCGCGCGCTGCTTGGGCGAGAGGCCGCGGAGGTCGGCCAGGCCCTGCTCGGTGATGACGACCATGACGTCGTGCTCGGTGTGGTCGTGGTGGCTGACCATCGGGACGATCGCCGAGATGTCGCCGTTCTTGGCGGTCGACGGCGTGACGAAGCAGGAGATGAAGGCGTTGCGGGTGAAGTCGCCGGAGCCGCCGATGCCGTTCATCATCTTCGTGCCCATGACGTTGGTCGAGTTCACGTTGCCGTAGATGTCGGCTTCGAGCAGACCGTTGCAGGAGATGACGCCGAGTCGACGGATGACCTCGGGGTTGTTCGAGATCTCCTGCGGCCGCAGCACGATCTTGGTGCGGTAGAACGCCGCCTGGTTGTTCATCTTCTCGGCGGCCTCGGGCGACAGCGAGAACGCGGTCGCGGACGCCACGGTGAGCTTGCCGGAGTCGATCAGGTCGACCATGCCGTCCTGGATGACCTCGGTGTAGCTCTCGAACTGGTCGAACGGGCCGTCCAGCAGGCCGGCGAGCACCGCGTTGGCGATGTTGCCGACGCCCGACTGCAGCGGCAGCAGGTTCTTCGGGATCCGTCCGGCCTTCGCCTCGGCTGCGAGGAAGTCGAGGAAGTAGCCCGCGATGGCCTTCGAGTCGTCGTCGAGCGGCTTGAAGGGGCTGTTGCGGTCGGGATCGGAGGTCTCGATGACCGCGACGACCTTGTCGAAGTCGATGTCGAACGTCGTGGAGCCGATGCGCTGGCCCGCGGACGTGATCGGGATCGCGACGCTGTGCGGCGGCTTGAGGGCCGAGTAGATGTCGTGCATCCCCTCGAGATCCTCGGACTGCCAGCTGTTGACCTCGAGGATGATTTTCTCGGCCATCTCCAGGTACACGTTGTTGTTGCCGACCGAGGAGCTGGGCACGATGGTGCCGTCCTCCTTGATCTTGGTGACCTCGACGACCGCGAACTCCATGGGGCCCCAGAAGCCGGCGCGGATCTGCGGGCCGGAGTGGGACAGGTGCACGTCGTAGTAGTCCGAGGTGCCGTTGTTGATGGCGTTCCGCATGTACGGGTCGGACTGGTACGGCATCCGCATGCCGACGCCGCCGACCTCGGCGAGCGCGCCATCGAGCTCGGGGGCGGTGGATGCGCCGGTGAAGACGTTGACCTTGAACTCGTCACCGCGCGCGTGGGCTGCCTTGATCTCGGCGGCGAGCGCGACGGGGAGAGCCTTGGGGTAGCCGGAGCCGGTGAAGCCTGCGAACCCGATCGTGTCGCCGTTCTTGATCAGCTTGGCGGCCTCTTCGGCGGACATGACCTTGCTGCGGTACTTCTCGCTGAGGATGCGCGACATCAATTTCCTCCCTGAAATGATGGTGATGACACGTAATGTAGCGGCTGGGGACGCGGCGGCGCGCCCCCGCGAGCGGAGGATTTCGGCGAGTGGGAACGTCAGAGACAACGTCCGAGGACGAACCGCAGGCCGGACGCCGCGCCGCGCGGCCCTCCCTGCTGGGGGACATCGGCGCGCTCGTCGTCTACGTGCTCGTCGCGCTGCTGATCGTCTCGGTCGTGCAGTCGTCCGGGGTGCTGCGTATCCACAATGTCGCGTCCGGATCGATGCGGGAGACCTTGGGCGTGAACGACCGCATCCTCGTCTCGCACCTGCCGTACCTGGGCTCGGGGCCCGCGCGCGGCGACATCGTCGTGTTCGGCCACGGCGACACCTGGGCCGCCGAGACCCGGACGCCGGCGTCCAACCCCGTCACGGCCGCCGCTCGGGTGTTCGGAGACCTGACCGGCATCGGCACCTCCAACCGCATCTTCACGGTCAAGCGGGTGGTGGGGGTCGCGGGCGACCGCGTCGCCTGCTGCGACGCCGACGGGCGCGTCACGGTGAACGGGGAGCCGCTGGCGGAGCCCTACCTCTTCGAGGACTTCCCCTTCGAGCCCGGGCACCTGGATTGCACGACGATGCCGCGGTCGTCGCGGTGTTTCGTCGCCGAGCCGGTCCCGGACGCCAGCCTGCTCGTCATGGGGGACCATCGCGCCAACTCCGACGACTCCGTGATGGCGTGCCGCTTCCCGAACGCCACGGGGGAGTGCGCCCTCTACGTCCCGGTGGGGCGCGTGGTTGGCGCGGTGATCGGCAAGGCCTGGCCGCCGGGGCCGGTGGGCTGACCGGACGAGCTGCCGAGGCCGCTCATGGTGCGTAACCGGTCGATATCCGTCCCGTTGACGCACAGTGACGGGGGCATCGGCGATTGAGGGTGACCTTTCTGAACGATTCGCCTCGTTTCTGACCAAGGTGGAGCGCGAGGAGGTTGCGATGCGCGCATTCCCGACGATTCCTGGCCAGCGGGGTCTGGCCACCCGCGAGCAGTTGCGCGAGGCGGGCTGGACCGACGGCGCCGTGCGGACGCTCCTGCGCTCGCACGGTCAGCGCCCGTTCCCGGGGGTGTATGCGCCGCACCGCGGGGGCCTGAGTCCAGAGGACCGGCTGGTGGCCGCGGCGCTGTGGGCCGGGGAGCGCGCTGCGCTGACGGGGCTCCACGGCCTGCGTCTGATGGGGGTCGAGGTGTCGGGGGCCGCGGACGTGCCCATGAGGTTCCTGATCCCCGACGGGCTGTACGCCGCGGCGTCCGAGGGCGCCATCGCGCGGCGGACCACGCGCTGGCCCCGGACGCGCACCCTCGACGGTATTCGCGTGGCCGGGCTGGAGCGGTGCCTTGCCGACTACTCCCGATACCACGACGGACCCGCCCACGAGGCGTCGGCGCTGACCATCGCCGCGCTCCAGCGTGGCCTGACCAGCGTCGAGCGGCTGCGGGCGGAACTCGGCGGTGGACGTCTCAATGACACGGCGCCCGTGCGCGCGGGGCTTCGGGAGTTCGAGGCGGGCGCGTGGTCGGCGGCGGAGGCCAAACTCCGCGCGCTGTTGTCGATGCGCCGGCGTCCGTTCGTCATGAACACGCCGTTGTGGCGTCCGGACGGCACCTACCTGGGCACCCCCGACGCCTACCTGCCCCAGTTCGGGATCGCGATCCAGGTGCACTCCAGGCGTTATCACACGGGCCTCGACGAGTCCGGTCGGGACCTGTGGAGCCTCACGGTCGAAGCCGATGCGCGCTACTCCGCGGCGGGCATCCTCGTCGTGGGGGTCACACCGTCCACGCTGCGCCGCAGCCCGGCGCGCTTCCTGAGGCTGCTTGAGGACGCGGTTGCCACCCGGGTGGGCCTGCCGCGTCCGGCGGTCGTGCTGGGAGTGCACCGGACGACGCCGTCCGAGACCGTCCGCCGAGGCGGTCACTGTGCGTAGCCGGTCGATATCCGTCCCGGTGACGTACAGTGACGGACCCCCGGCGGGACCGGCCGCGAGCTCAGGCCAGGGTGATCCGCTGCTTCATGAGGTGGGTCTGGCCCGGCAGCAACGTGATGGCGCGGTCGCCGGCGTTCGCGGCCTCGATGCACAGCATCTGCGGCCACTCGTCGTCGCCGAAGTCGGGGGCCTCGGCGGCGCGCTCGGCCCACGGGTTCCACACCACCGTCGTGCCGGAGCCCGACTTGCCGACGATCAGGCGGCGTCCGAGCACCGGGTCGGCGACGACGACCTCGCGGCTGCTGGCGAAAACGAGGTCCGTCTCGCCCGCGAATGTCAGCGGACCGTCCTGGACGCCGGTGCCGCCGGTCACCTTGTCGAAGAAGGACGCGCCCTCCAGCCCGGTGACGCTCACCTCGCGGATGTCCCCGACGGACAGGTAGGTGTGCAGCGCGTTCTCGTAGGTGAACGGCTCGTCGCCGTCGTTGGTGACCTCGAGAGCCAGCCCCAGGTACTCGGGGGTGAACTTGGCGCGCAGGTAGGCGCGGAAGCGCTGCGGCTCGCCGACCATCGAGTTGTCGAGGGAGTACTCGACCAGCAGGCGGCCGTCGCGGTCGAGGGTGTCCTTGATGTCGGACAGGTGCCAGGTGTGGAGGCGCGCGTAGCCGTGCGACGGCGTCCGATCCCCGGCGGGGCCGCTGGCGAACCACGGGAAGCACACGGGCACGCCGCCGCGGATGGGCTGGTCGTCGGAGAACGCCGACAGCGCGCTCATCCAGAGCACCGGTTGGGCGCCGTCGGGGGTGTACGCCCACACGTGTGCGCCGTGGTCGAAGACGCCGTAGTGACCCTCGCCCGGATGGGCCTGGACGCCGCGGAGCGGCACGTCGGTGATCTCGTAAGCCATGCCCCGAGCCTAACGTTCAGGCACCGCCTCAGGGGACGATCCGTCGGCACTCCATGTAGAAGCGCTTGTCCGGAGCGTGGCCCATCGAGAAGGTCTTGCGGGGGAGCGGGCCATCGACCGCGATGGACCGGAAGAACGACTCCTTGCCGATCGCCGGCAGCACGAGGCCGAGGTTCCCGGGGCGGCGTCCGAGGTCGAGGACGACCTCCTCCCCGTGGACGTAGTCGATCTCCGCCTCCGGATGCTCGGCCAAGTAGCGGTCGAGCGCGTCGGACAGCGAGCCGACGGCGAGTTGGTGGGTGGGGCGATGCAGGGTGGCGACCGCGAGTCCGTCCGGGCCGACCAGGCCGACGCGCTGACGTCCGTCGCTGGCGGCGCCGACGCCGGCACCGGCGCCCGCGGCGGCCAGCAGGGCCGCGGCGTCCGCGACCGGGGCGATGTCCGCGCCGCCGGCACCGGCGCCCACGGCGGCCAGCAGGGCCGCGGCGTCCGCGACCGGGGCGATGTCCGCGCCGCCGAGCAGGCCCGGCAGGGCAGCAGCGAGGTCGGGGGCGTCGAAAACCACCCGGTGGATGGGTTCGAACACCAGCGAGGCGTCGTGCAGGTTGACCAGTTCGACCAGGGCGTAGCGTGCGGGGTGATCGGACGCCGCCCCGGACGCCTTGAGCTCCTCCCAGACGCCCTTGGCCGCGGCCAGCGAGTGGTTGCCGTCGCCCATGGCGAACCACAGCGGGGCGTCGGCGTCCGGAGCCACGAGCGCGTCCAGCGCCGCGAGCACGGCCGCCTGCGTGGCGGCGTCCGCGACGAGCCGGCCCGTCAGGTGACCGGACCCGGCCATGAGTTCCACGTCGTAGGCGACCGGGAGGCGGTCGCGCTGGGCGTGGACCGGGGCGAGGACGGTGTGGTTCGGGTCGTCGTAGAGCACCAGGATGTGCGGCAGCTCCACCTCGGCGCCGCGCCGGACCGCCATGCGCGGGGGCAGCCGGTCCAAGACGGTCCCCTCCGTGGCCCGGATCGGCGTGGTGGCGGCCGGATCGAAGTCGTAGGCGTCCAGGTCGAGGGCCACGACCAGGCCGTTGCGGACGCCGTCGGTGACCCTCCGCTCGACGTGGACGAACGCGTCGGCCGGCACCAGCAGCCCGGCAGCCCAGTAGGCGCGCATGGCCGCGTGACAAGCGTCGATGCGCTCGTCGACGTCGGGCTCGTTGAGGTACAGCTCCGGCAGCACCATCCGCAGCGTCGAGGGGGCGTCCCCGACGAAGGCTTCGGCGTCGGCCCAGTAGTCGGGTTGCGAGGTGTACTGGTCGCAGGCGACGACGGCCCAGCGGGCGAGGTCGACGCCCGGGGCGGGCAGCAGGACGCGGGGGACCGCGACGACGGGATCCATGGGAGTGCTCCTCACTCGGCCAGGCGGGGCAGGATGGCGTCCAACGCGGCGTCCACCTGGAGGGCGCACGCCCGCGCAGCCTCCGGGCCGCGCCTGTACGGGTCGGTGATGTCGTCGGACATCCGCAGGGGCATGCGGGCCGCCTTGACGGCCGCCACGAGGCCACGGCCAGAACCCGGGGCGTCCGCGACGGCCCGCGCGAACTGGACCAGCGAGAACACCCGAGGCAGCGCCGCCGGCCAGTCCTCGAGGATGAACGCCCGGTGGGTCGCCTCGGCGACGAGGATGAGGTCGGACGCCTCGATCACCCCCCGGGTGATTCGGCGCGCCCGGAAACCCGAGGGATCGGCGCCGCGGGCGCGCGCCAGCTCGGCCATGTCCGGGCACATCGGCGAGTCGGTCAGCCCCCACGTGCCCGCGCTGGCGACGCGGACGCCCTCGGCTCCCCCCAGGCGATGGTGCGCGACGACCTCGGCATACGCGGACCGGCAAATGTTGCCCGTGCACACGAACAGGACGGACAGCTCAGGCATCGGTGGTCTCCTGGGTGGGGATCAGCAGTCCGCGGGCGACCAGGTCGGACAGGAACGCGGCGACGTGCGGGGCGATCTCGGCGGGGTCGGCTCCGGACGCCAAGGCCACGAGCTCGACGGTGTCGCCGTCGTTCAGGGCGGCCTCCCACACCATGGCGGCTGAGCCGCCCAGGACGAGCGGCTCCCCGTCCGGGACCACCATGGCGTAAACGGCGTGGTCGTTGTGGAGGAAGTCCGCCCCGTACAGCCACGCCACGTCGGGGTGCACCCGCCAGCCGCTCATGACCGGTCCGTCCGTCGGCGCAGTTCGTCCCGGAGTTCCCGCGAGAACGTGCCGAGGCGCGCCACGTAGGCGCGCGCCACCTCCGCGCGGGTGGGCCGACGGTTCAGTTGCATCGCGAGGTGGTCGGTGTTCACGCGGACCGCGAGGCCGAGCAGCCGGAGCCGACCGGCGGGCGTCCGGGTCGCCTTCCAGCGCGCGAGCCACTCGCGGCTGCGGCTGGCGTCGCCGTCGGCGAAGTGCTGCCACAGATCGTGGTCGGGAGCGTCGGCGTGGGCGTCCAGGTCGCCGAGGGCTGCGGCCAGGCCCACCTCGGCGCGGAGCGTGGTGGCCAGGCGGCGCACCTCGTCGCACGCCGCCTCGTCGTCGGCGGGCCATGCCAGCGCGACGTCGGGATGGAGCGGGCCGCCCCCGCGGGCGGCGTGCAGGAGCAGCACGAGCCGCTGGGCGGTCAGGGACGGGACGGGGCAGGCGCGGTGGGCGATGAGGGCCTCGCTGCGGTCGCGCCACAGCTCGTCGAAGGCGGCGTCCGGGTCGGCGGTGATCCCCGGGAAGATTCGGTGGACGTCCACCCAGCCGAGCGCGGTGTGCCACAGGCTCGCGGCGTGCTCGAACGCCGAGCCCGTCTCGAACGTCGTCACCGTCGACCAGCCGTGCTGCGCGAGCGCGGCCATGAGCGCCGCGACGTGGCGCGGACGGACGAGCACGTCGGCGTCCGTGCTCAGCCGCGGCACCGGGACGGCCACGGGGTCGCCCTGCTCGTCGAGGGTGTCGCGCACCGGACGCAGCGCGGGATGCACTGCGGGACCCTTGATGTGCAGGAGGTCGGCGCCGCAGCCGTCGGCGACGGCCTGGATCGCCGCATGGGTCAGGTGCACCCGCAACCCGACCGGGATGTGGGCGGTCATGGCACCTCCCGCAGCACCTCGCGCGACACGAGCGACTCCAGGGCGATCCGGGTCGCCTCTTCGGGGTCCCCCGGCGGCCTCCCGAAGACCGCGGTCAGGTGCTCGGTCAGCTCGCCCAGGGTGCGCTCCTCGGCGCACGCGGCGAACATCTCACCCCCGAGCGGCGACAGTTGCACGAGCTCGCGTTCGTACAGCACCAGGACCCCCTCGGCGCGGACCAACGTCTCCACCGGCTCCACGCGGACGTACCTCATCGCTCCTCCACCAGTTCGGTGAGGAGCGGTTCGAGCTCGGACGCCTCGGCGTATGTCACGCGCACCGCGGGCCGTCCCGACTCCAGCAGCGCGGCCAGCGTCGTGAGCGGACGGGGGAACTCCGACAGCGCCGACGACTCCGGCGCCAGCGCCGCGATGGCTGCGACCGTGTCCAGCGGCGTGCAGGTGACGCCCTCGGCGTCCGCACGCCGGTCCAGCAGGACGATGCGGCGCAGGCGGGCGTCCGGGGGCGTGGGCAGGAGGCCGAGGTCGTCGGGCGAGACCTCGTGCTTGGCGCCGTGGGCGACCCGGAGCGACAGCGGTTTGGGGTAGGGGACGATGCGTCCGGTGGCGTCGAACGCGATGGTCTCGTCGCTCAGGTAGGCGAAGCGGACGCCGAGGTGCCGGGCCAACGTGGTCTTGCCCGTGCCGCCGCGGGCGGCGAACACCACCGCGTCGCCGGTCCGGGGGTCGGCGAGGCCGCCGGCGTGGAGCATGAGCGCCTGGCCGCGCCGTGCCCCGATGGCGCGCAACGTCACCTGCTGGGTGAGCGACTGCATCACGCCGTCCAACTCGTCGCCGGTGACGTCGGGCGCGGTCGGGGCGGACTCCACGTCGCCGAGCCGGGCACGGATCGGCGCGGCGACGACGGCGTCCGGCACCGGTGCGAGGCAGCGCGACCAGGCGGCCCGGGCGGCGTCCGCCAACTCGTCCGCGCGGCTCCCTTCGAGGATCACGCGGACGCGTGCCCCCAACCCGAAGAGATCCAGCCGCGTCACGGTGTCACCCTACTTGCTCCGCCGGGGGCCGTCCGGGGTCGGATCAGCTCAGGTAGGCGACCAGCGCGGCGTCCGCGTCCGGGGGAACGAAGCCGGTGGCCTTGATCTTGTCGAGCGCGAGCGCGCTGTGCCGCGGCCGGGGCGAGACGAGCTTGCCCGCCGCGAAGTCGGCCGTGGACTGCGGCGAGACCTCGGACGCCGACCGCCCCGACAGCTCGAACACGCGCCGGGCGATGTCGTACCACGAGGACACCGCGCCGTCGCTGCTCAGGTTGTAGGTGCCGAACGGTGCCTCGACGTCGAGCAGGTGGACGATGCCCGCCGCTAGGTCGGAGGCGAACGTGAGCCGGCCGAACTGGTCGGACACCACCGCCGGGGAGACCCCGTTGGCGGCCAGCGTCGCCATGGTCCGGACGAAGTTCTTGC
Organism: uncultured Nigerium sp.; assembly: GCA_964482465.1. Taxonomy (GTDB): domain Bacteria; phylum Actinomycetota; class Actinomycetes; order Propionibacteriales; family Propionibacteriaceae; genus Propioniciclava. Next base: position 9,791 of record CAYZXQ010000015.1, read on the forward strand.
CCTCGCCGATCACCCAGCTCGTCCGGACGATGTAGTGCCGCGCCCACGTCGCCACGAGCGCGTCGCCGGCGGCCTTGGTGACCCCGTACACGCCCAGCGGGCTGAACGGCTCGTCCTCGGTGTGGAGCTCTTCACGCCCGTCGAAGACGTAGTCGCTGGAGACGTGGACCAGCCGCAGCCGGTGCTCCCGCGCCACCTCGACGAGGTGGGCGACGGCGGACACGTTGACCTTCCAGCACGCGATCCGGCCCGCCTCGGTCTCGGCCGCGTCGACCGCGGTGTAGGCGGCGGCGTTGATGACCGTCCCGATGCCGGCCCAGGGGTAGGCGCGGACGGCGTCCGCGTCGGTGAGATCCAACTCGTCGACGTCGACGGCGAGAGCGTCGGGGAGCAAGGCGCGCAGCGCGAGCCCGAGCTGGCCCTTGCCGCCCACGATGAGCGTCTTCGGGGGCGCCATGGGGGTGACGTCCGCGAGCCGGGGGTGCGCCACGTCGGCGTCCGAGACGATGGCCTGCTCCAGCGGGATCGGCCAGGCGATGGCCGCGGTCTCGTCGGCGAGGTTGAGGTAGGTGTAGGACTCGCGGGCCTGCGGGCTCCAGTGGTCGTTGACCAGGTAGCTGTACGCGGTGTCGGCCGCCAGCGCCTGGTAGCCGTTGGCGACGCCGCGCGGCACGAAGACGGCCTTCTCCGGGCCCATCTCCAAGGTGAAGGCCGTGCCGAACGTCGCGCCCGGACGCAGGTCGACCCAGGCGCCGAAGATGCGTCCGGTGGCGAGGGCCACGAGCTTGTCCCACGGCTCGGCGTGCAGCCCGCGGGTGACCCCCGCCTCGTGGTTAAAGCTCATGTTGTTTTGGACCGGCGCGAAGTCGGGCAGCCCCAGGGCCGTCATCTTGGCGCGCTGCCAGTTCTCCTTGAACCAGCCGCGCGCGTCGCCGTGCAGCGGCAGGTCGAGGACGAGGAGGCCCGGGATGGGCGTGGTGTGGACGGCCAGGTCGGTCATGGTTTCCTTCGGTCGGGGTCGGACGCCGAGGTCACTGACCCGTGCGGGCGTACTTGGCTTCCGTGGCCGCCTTCATCGGGCGCCACCAGGCCTCGTGGGCGCGGTACCAGTCGATGGTGGCGGCCAGGCCGTCCTCGAACGAGGTGTACTGCGGCGCCCACCCGAGCTCGGTGCGCAGGCGGGTGGCGTCGATGGCATAGCGCATGTCGTGGCCCGGACGGTCGTTGACGTGGTCGTACGCGTCGGCGGGCTGGCCCATGAGCCGCAGGATCGTCTCGATGACGGTCTTGTTGTCCTTCTCGCCGTCGGCCCCGATGAGGTAGGTCTCCCCGAGCGTGCCGGCGTCGATGATGCGCAGGACGGCGGCGTTGTGGTCGTCCACGTGGATCCAGTCGCGGACGTTCAGGCCCGCGCCGTACAGCTTCGGGCGCGTGCCGTCGATGACGTTGGTGATCTGTCGCGGGATGAACTTCTCGACGTGCTGGTAGGGGCCGTAGTTGTTGCTGCAGTTGCTGATCGTGGCCCGGACGCCGAAGCTGCGGACCCACGCGCGCACCAGCAGGTCGGAGCCCGCCTTGGTCGAGGAGTACGGCGACGAGGGGTTGTAGGGCGTGGTCTCGTGGAACCGCTCGGGGTCGTCGAGTTCCAGGTCGCCGTAGACCTCGTCGGTCGAGATGTGGTGGTAGCGGGTGCCGTGCTTGCGGACCGCCTCCAGCAGCGTGTAGGTGCCGACCAGGTTGGTCTGCACGAACGGCGAGGGGTCGTTGAGGGAGTTGTCGTTGTGCGACTCGGCGGCGAAATGGACGACCACGTCGGCGTCCGCCACCAGCGTGTCGACCAAGGCGGCGTCGCAGATGTCGCCGGGCACCAGGACCACGCGGGACTCGGGCAGCCCGTCGAGCGACTCCGCCCGGCCGGCGTAGGTGAGCTTGTCGAGCACGGTGACGTGATGGTCGGTGTGCTCCAGGAGGTGCCGGACGAAATTGGTGCCGATGAACCCGGCGCCGCCGGTGACGAGGTAGCGAGCCATGGGGGTAGCCTACCGGGCCTTCCCGGCCGTGCCGCTCAGAAGTTGGCGTAGATGAAGCCGCCGAGGTGGTCGCCGAACACCACCGTCACCACCGTCGCCGCCAGCAGCACCACGAGGGCGAACACCCCCCAGGCCAGCGCCGACCGGACCCGGTCGGGGGTGGGTTCCACGCCCGGGAGGCGGCCGCGGCGGGGGTTGACGACGGGGGTGGCGCCCAGCGCCTGCAGCGCGTCCAGGGCCCGGCCGATCGGGTCAGGCCCGCGCGAACTCGTAGCTGGCTGCCGTGACACGAAGCCATCCCTTTCGTCCGAGGTGCATGAGGTCGCCGAAGAAGTACGGCTCGTACTCGAAGCCCGACAGGTCGGCCAGCTCGACACGGGCGTCGGCGCACACGCTCCGGATCCGCTCGTAGTGCTGCTCGCGCTGGTCGGCGGTGAAGCCGAGCCGGTCCATCCAGAGGCCGTGCAGCGGCTGCGACACGACCAGGATCTCGGTGCCCGTCTCGTGGGCCACCCGCAGGAACAGCTCCAGGTCGGTGTAGCCGGGGGAGTCGGCGAAGTACCGGGTCGCGTAGGAGGTCTTGCGCCCGGCGATGATGTCGCGGAGCCCGTTGTAGACGCGGTCGTCGAGGTAGAGGTCGTTGCTGGACGCCGCCCGCCCCTGGGCGTCCGCCTCGGCCAGCGCAGCCTCCCAGTCGTAGGCGGACAGCGGTGGCAGGCCGGGCGTCTGGAGGTAGGGAAGGGTGTACTGGCTGATCGCCCGACGCTCCTGCCAGGTCTCCTTGAGCTCCTCCAGCCGGCGTGCCAGCGGTCGGATCGGCGCGGTGAGGACGTCTCGGGTTGCGACGACGCCGGTGGGGCCGGGGCCACGCGCACCCCATGCGTCGCAATCGATCCACCGGTCGCAGATGGTCGGATCCACCGAACTCAAGCGCTCGACCAGGCGGCGCTTGGTGGCGTCCGACACGCGCGGGTTGGCGACGAGCTGCTCCCACCGCTGCTCGCTGAACGTCTGCGCCAGGTCGTTGGCGCTGATCCCGACGCGCCCGAACCACTGCGGCGACAGCAGCAGGACCGCCCTCCGGTGGGCCAGGTGCGGCGCGATGGCCCCCAGTTCGATGGCGTGGGTGAGCGGCTGGGTCCCGCCGCGTCCGGAGTAGAAGAAGTCGATGTCGGAAGCCGCAGCCGGCAGCAGTCGCCGCGGATTCTGGGGGACGTCCATGCCGAAGTCGGACGACCCGAACATGTAGAGGTTGGTGACGGACGCCGGCGTCCCGGCCAGGACCTTCGGGTAGGCCTCGTCGCCCTTCATCCGGTCGTAGGTGTAGTTGTAGTTGAGCGAGCGCAGCGACTCCTCCGGCTGCGGCAGGTACGTGCCGACGTTCACCAGCAGGTCGCCCGCGGGGGACAAGAAACCCAGGGCGAAGACGACGAGCGCGCCGAGGAAGGCGCTCAGCCGGCGCACGCCGACCCCGCCGTCACCCGGGCGTCCGCAACCATCATGCGTACTCGGCCACGAACGCCAAGATCTTGGTGATGCTGGACAGCTCGGAGCGGTCCACCTCCGTCGGGGGGATGGGCTCCCCGACGATGGGCTCCAGGCCGACGAGCAACTCCACGAACGCCAGCGAGTCGAGCAGGCCGGCCTCCACGAGGTCGAGGTCGGGCATCTGGGCCACCTCGTCGGTGCGGGCGATCTTGGTGACCAGGGCGATGACGGCGTCACGGGTGTCCATGCGGGGCCTTTCAGGTGGTGGTCAAGCGACCGGAGAAGATGAGGAAGCCGAACAGCACCAAGTGTGCCGTGACGGCGATGGCGAGCAAGCGATACCAGGTGCGCTGGTGCCAGCGGGCGTGGAAGGGCAGCTTCTTCTGCCAGATGTCGTCGGCCACCATGAGGAGGCCGTGGTAGGCGCCGTAGGCGATGTATTGCGCCTCGAGCCCGTGCCAGAACCCCATCACGAGCATGTTGGTGGCCAGCGCGATCCAGTTGGCGAGGTCGTGGCCGAGCTTGCTGCGCTTCATCAGCGCCATGAGCAGGCGGGTGTAGACGTAGTCGCGCAGCCAGAACGACAACGTGATGTGCCAGCGGTTCCAGAACTCCTTGATGGATTCGGCGGCGAACGGGAGTCGGAAGTTCATCGGCGTCCGGACGCCGAACACCATCGAGAGGGCCACCGCCATCAGCGAGTAGCCCGCGAAGTCGAAGAAGAGCTGGCCGCTGTAGGCGTACATGGCGGCGACGGACGCCCCCCGCGGCAGCGAGGCGAGCCAGGCCGAGCACAGCGCGGCGCCGACGAACTTGTAGGCGAAGCCGAGCGTGAAGCGGCTGGCGCTCACCTTGAGCAGTTCGACGTACTCGGCGCGGGTCCAGGTGGTGGCGGCGTCCAGCGCGAAGCGCCGGGAGCGGTCGATGGGGCCGGACGCCAGCGTCGGGAAGAAGATGAGGTAGCTGAGCGTCCGGGCCAGCGGCAGCTCGGTGATGAGCCCGTCGGAGATCTCCACGATCACCTGGACGAGCCGGAATGTCACGTAGGAGGCCCCGAGGAAGCCGATGAGACCGATCCCCGGGACGGTCCAGTGCAGCGGTCCGGCCACCTTGATGGCGGCCAGCGGCACCAGCGCCAGGACGACGGCCAGCTTGCGCTCCCAGCGCGCGCCCGTCCGGTCGGGGCCGCCGAAGCGCTTGCGGAACCACAGGTGGGTGCGGCCGAGCACGAGGAACCACGCCATCGTCACGACGATCCAGAACACTTCGGCCTGGTGCCACAGGGAGTACGCGGCGATCATGATCGCCGACGCCGCCAGCGTCCAGCGCCACAGGGGACGCTGCAGGAAGCCCAGCACGAGGGCCGGAAGGGTCAGGACGAAGGCGAGTCCGAAGAACGAGAACGAGGTGAAGAAGTCCACTCAGCCCCCCGCGATGGCGCGGCGGTCCACCTTGCCGTTGGCGGTCATGGGGATCTCGTCGACGTAGGTGAACGCCTTGGGGATCATGTAGCTGGGCAGCAGTTGGCCGAGCGCCCGGCGGAGGGCCAGCGTGGTGGCCAGCCCGCGGGGGGCGTCGGCGTCCGCGAGCTGGACGAACGCCTCGAGGTGGTCCAGGGGGCCGTCGGGGTCGGTCCGGCGCGGCACGACGACGCAGGCGCCGATCTGCGGCAGCCGACCCAGGTTGGCCTCGATGTCGCCCAGCTCGATGCGGTAGCCGTGCAGTTTCACCTGGTTGTCCAGGCGGCCGCCGAAGAAGAGCTGGTCGCCCTCCAGGCGGCCCGCGTCGCCGGTCCGGTAGGTCGGGAGCGTGTGGCCGCCGACGGACGCCGGGGCGAAGACGCGCGCGGTGAGGTCGGGACGGCCGAGGTAGCCGGCGCTGACCGTGTCGCCGTGGATCCAGATCTCGCCGCTTGCGCCCGGACCGACCTGCTCGCCGGACGGCGTCCGGATCGTGAGGGCGCACCCCGGCTTGGGGCGTCCGACCGGCAGGACCGGATGGGCGGCCAACACCTCGCGGGTCACCTCGAGGCCGGTGACGGCGACGGTCGCCTCGGTGGGGCCGTAGGTGTTGTGGACGCGGGCGTCCGGGAAGCGGTCGAGCAGTTCGGACGCCGTCCGTGGCGGCAGGGTTTCGCCGCAGAAGAGGAAGGTCTGGGCGTCGACCAGGCTCGCGTCGAAGCCGGGCAGGGCCAAGCAGAGGGCGGCGAAGCTGGGCGTCGACACCCAGACGGTGGCCCTGGACGCCGCCAGCGCGGCCTGCAGCGCGGCCGGGGATGCCACCTGGTCGCGGTCGAGGGAGCACAAGGTGCCGCCGGTGACGAGGCTCGGCCAGGTGTCCATGACGGACAGGTCGAACGACCACGGGGCCTGGTTGAGGAACGTGTGGGGGCCGGGGTCGGGCAGCGTGCCAAGGATCCAGGACAGGAAGCTGGCGAGGTTGGCCGCGCTGATGCAGACGCCCTTGGGCTCGCCGGTGCTGCCGGAGGTGAAGATGACGTAGAAGATCTCGTCGCCGGCGACGGCCAGGTCGGGGGCCGGGACGGGGCCGGACGCCGCGGCGATCCGTTCGGCGTCCCAGGCGGCGGTGCCGGGACCCAGGGCGTCCGCGGGCACGGGCGACACGGCCAGCACGAGCGGGGTTCGGGCCGCGACGAGCGTCCGGGCGAGGCGCTCGGGCGCGATGGAGTCGTCCACAGGGACATAGGGCAGGCCCGCGCGGACGCAGGCCAGCATGCAGACGAGCGCGAGGGATTGCTTGTGGGCGTGGACCACCACGGGGGTGCCGCGGTGTCCAATCTCGGCCGCCAGAGCCCCGGCGAGGCGCCCGGAGCGTTCCCACAGCTCGCCCCAGGTGAGCGATCCGCCCGCCCAGGTGTGGGCGAGGCGTCCGGGATGGCGTTGGGCGTGGTCGGCGACCGAGGCGAGGACGTCCATGTTCCCCCTTGGCGACGGGTGCGGGCGGCTTCATGGTAGCCGCCGTCTGTGCGCCGCCGGGTGGCATGGGCGCAGGGTTTCGCGAGAGACTGCCGGTATGCGCGGAATCATCCTGGCAGGCGGGTCGGGCACCCGGCTCCACCCCATCACCATGGCCACCAGCAAGCAGCTCGTCCCGGTGTACGACAAGCCGATGGTCTACTACCCGCTGTCGACGCTGCTGTTCGCGGGGATCCGCGACGTGCTGGTCATCACGACGCCGCACGAGTCGGAGGCGTTCCAGCGGCTGCTCGCCGACGGTTCGCAGTTCGGCATCGACATCTCCTACGCCGTGCAGCCCGAGCCCAAGGGGCTGGCGCAGGCGTTCACCATCGGCGCCGACTTCGCCGCGGGCGAGAAGTGCGCGCTGGTGCTGGGCGACAACATCTTCTACGGTCCGGGGCTCGGTCGGCAGTTGCGGAAGTACTCCGATGTCGATGGGGCCGCCGTGTTCGGCTACTGGGTGGCGGACCCCACCGCCTACGGCGTGGTGGAGTTCGACGACACCGGCAAGGCCATCTCCATCGAGGAGAAACCCGCCAAGCCGAAGTCGCACTATGCGGTTCCGGGGCTGTACTTCTACGACTCCGACGTGGTGGAGATCGCCAAGAACCTCGCGCCGTCCCCGCGGGGCGAGTACGAGATCACCGACGTGAACCGGCACTACCTGGAGCGCGGCAAGCTGCAGGTCGAGGTGCTGACCCGCGGCACGGCGTGGCTGGACACGGGCACGTTCGACTCCCTCAACGACGCCAGCAACTTCGTCCGGACCATCCAGGCCCGCCAGGGGCTCCAGGTGGGGTGCCCGGAGGAGATCGCGTGGCGGCAGGGGTTCCTCACCGACGACGAACTCCGCGAACGCGGCGAGAAGTTGGAGAAGTCGGGCTACGGGTCCTACCTGCTGAACCTGCTCGCGCAGTAGGGACGGGCTCGGCTGCGCCGTACGTCCCGCCCCAGGCGTGGATCGAGGCGGCTACGTGCGATGCAGGGCCCCACAGCGGCGGGGCAACAGGCGAGAAACTTCTGGCTGCGGCGGCCCGGATCGAGCGATCCGAACCCCCTCGATCTGGGCCCGTAGGTTCGATACGAGCCCACGATCTCGTGGTTCCGGCTCATCTCGCCCGACCCGTCCTCGCCAAGAACGGCATTAGTCAGCGGTTCCCGAGTCCTCCAGGCGAGGACGCGGGTGTTTGTCGGGGGCAAGCCTGCGGAGTTCGGAACGGATCTCCGCGTCCTTCTGGTTGCGGTAGGAGTGGAGGTCCAGGTCGCCGTGGCGCAGCCCGGAGCGTCCTGCCGACTCGACCAGCCAAGCCACGGCCCGGCTCCCCACCCGCTCGGGGAGGAGGGGAAGGACCCGATCGGTCAACCTCCCGAGCGTGCGGTAGGAGGATCGACCGCGCGCCAGGAAAGCGGTCGCGGACACCAGCACCTCCCAAAGGCCGGCCTTGACGCCACGCGCGGGCGGAGCGAAGGGCAGCGCTTCGGGATGGATGTGCGTGAACAGGCGCCGCGAGGCGCCGCTGACGAAGGCCCGAGGGGCGCGGGTGGCAGTCGAAGTGGCCGGGCCGAGGTGCCGGACCTCCAGGGCGGGGTCCAGCACGAAGGTCGCCCCGTTGGTCCAGAGCCGGTAGCCCAGCTCCGAATCCTCGCCGTAGGCGAAGCGGGCGTCGAAGCCGCCCGCCGACGCCCACGCCTCGCGATGCAGCGAGAAGCAGGCGGCGAGGTGCATCCAGCGCTGGTCGAGGGGGCGGGCGTAGGCCGCCTCGAGCGCTCTCCGGTTGGCCGCCCGGCCGTAGGCCTTGGCGAAGGCGGTGTCCGGGAACACGTCGCGGGTCGCCGACAGCACGACGCGATCCGTGCGGCCCGCCTGTGCGTGCACGTGGCTGGACAGCAGGGTGGGAGGGACATCGAGGTCGTCGTCGCAGCGCAGCAGGTAGGTGCCGCGAGCGGCGTCGAATCCGCGCGTGAGGGCGTCGGCCACCCCGCCCGGCTCGGTCCGGGTGAGCACGGTGATCTCGAGGCGATCCCGCCAGGAGTCGAGGAGCGCCGGGGTCTCGTCGACGATGCCGTCGACCACGACGACGATGTCCCACGGCGCTTGGAGATCCTGGCGGGCCAGTGCCGCCAGGAGCGTGGGGAGGCGGTGGGCGCCGTGGTGGGTGGGCACGACGACCGACAGGAGGACGGCTTCGGCCACCACGTCACCCTCTCTCGACCCGGCTGCCGCGCCAGGAGGCGCGGATGGTGGGATCAGTATGCGCCGTTCTTGCCGATGACGGCCCCGAACGTCTTGGCGAGGATGGAGAGATCCTGGACCATCGACCAGTTGTCCACGTAGTAGAGGTCGAGCCGGACGGTGTCCTCCCACGAGAGGTCGGAGCGTCCGGATACCTGCCACAGCCCGGTCATCCCGGGGCGCACGTCCAGGCGGCGCATGACGTGGTCCTGGTAGCGCTGCACCTCCGACAGGAGGGCGGGCCGCGGCCCGATGAGGCTCATCTGGCCCAGCCAGACGTTGAACAACTGGGGGAGCTCGTCCAGCGAGAACCGGCGCAGGAAGCGACCGACGGAGGTCACGCGGGGGTCGTTCGCCATCTTGAACAGGACGCCGTCCGCTTCGTTCTTCGCCCGCAACTCGGCGAGCTTGGCCTCCGCGTCCACCACCATCGAGCGGAACTTGAAGCACTTGAACGGCTGGCCCTTGAGCCCGGCGCGCACCTGCTTGAAGAGCACCGGACCGGGGCTGCTCAACCGGACCGCGAGCGCGACGGCGAGGAGCACCGGGGAGAACAGCACGATCAGGACCGAGGAGCCGACGAGATCGAACGCGCGCTTGCGGAACTGCCGGGCGGCCTGGGCCTGCGGGCGCTCGATGTACACGATCGGCATGCCGGCGACCGGCCGAATGTCCATGCGCTCGGCGGACACGTCGGTGAGCGCCGGGACGACCATCATCTGGGCCTGCTCGTCCTCCAACTGGCGGGCCAGTTCGTTGAAGTGCTGGCCGCGCTGGAACGAGCCCTCGGCGAAGATGACGCCGTTCGCGCCCGTCGCGCGGATGACGGTCACCGCGTCGTCCGGCTTGCCGAACACCGGGACGCCCCCTTTGGTTTCGTCGTCGGAGCTGTCGGCAACCAGCGCGCCCACCACGCTGTAGCCCAGCCAGCGCTCGCGTGCGAGCACGGCGACGACATCGTCCACGTGGCTGGAGTCGCCCGCCACCAGGACCGATGTCATGAGCCGTCCTTGCCGGCGGGCCCGATGGACGGCGCGACGGAAGATGAGGCGTCCAAGGAGCAGCAGCGGAATGCCCACGATAAAGAGGAGGAAGTAGAAGCCGCGGGACATCGGGTACTGGAACAGATAGGCACCGACGCCCAGCGCGGCGGCCGTCAGCAGGGAGGCGGTGAGGAGGCGTCGGTACTCGACGGTCCCGACCCCGAACTGGCGGGACTGGTAGCCGCCCGATAGGGCGATGGCGTCCAGCCACACCACGATGATGAGGGCCGCGAGCGGGGCGAGGAGTTCGGTGACATCGCTGCGCGGGTCGAAGAAGCTGAGGTTGTTGCGGCCGTACAGGGCAGCGGCCGTGGCGATCCCGAGGCAGAAGACATCGACGAGCAGCACGCCTAGGCGCTGACCCAGGGCAGACCACCGTTGGCCGTGGGCGCGGTCACGCAGGTCGGCTGCGTCGTGTTCGCGAAGCATCATCGACCTCAAGAATGTGGATCCTCCCCTATGAAGCAGGGGATGGCGTCAGGAGAGCGCGCTTAGGATCGTGAGACTCCGCCACCCACCAGCACTCCCAGAATTATGGGGGCACGGAGGGTCGCGCAGAAGCCCCCAACCGGGGGACACCCTCCACGACCGGCGCGTGTCGGTAGGCTGACGGGCATACCGACGAGACCTTTGGGGGGTTCGCCGCCATGACCATCCTCGACTTCGTCCGTCTCACGAGGCACAACTTGGCTGTGCTCGCGCTGGGAATGCTGCTCGGTCTGCTCGTCGGCGTCGGCGTGTCGTTGCTGGAGCCCACCCTCTATCGCGCGACGGCCACCGGGTACGTGACGGCCGGTTCGAGCGATTCGGTGGGCTCGGCATCCGCCAGCCAGTCCCTCGCCTCGCGGAAGGCCGTGGCCTTCCAGCCTCTGGTGAACAGCGCGGCCGTGGCCGAAGGGATCGCGGTCGATCTCGCTCCGAAGTACCCGCAGGGGATCCGGGTGGGGTCGATGGTCGGTGTGGCGCTGGCCGATTCCAACTTGCTGCGCATCACGGTGACCGCGCCCACCCCGACCGAGGCGCGGGATCTGGCGGACGCCGCCATGCGGGCCACGGCCGTCGAAGCCCTCCGCCTGGAGAGCATGCAGCCGGACGGTTCGAGCACCGGCGAGAGCGTGGTGCGGCTGTTGCCCAACGAGGCTGCCAAGCTGCCGACCGTTCCCGTCTCGCCGATGTGGGGACGGAACCTTCCGACGGGGCTGGCCGGAGGCCTGGTCCTGGGTTACCTCGCCGCGCTGGTCCGGCGCAGTGTCGACGCGCGGGTCCGGACCCAGGACGACGTCGAGGAACTGACCCACGGCAGCGTGCTCGGCATCATCCCCCGATCCGACGAGCTGTCGGTCACCAAGGGATCGAACCAGGCGGAATCGTCGGGGCCGACGGCGGAGGCGCTGCGGCAACTGCGGACGAACCTGCGGTTCGTGTCGATCGATCGGCCCCCGCGGGTCATGGTCCTCACCTCCCCCAATCCCGGCGAGGGCAAGTCCACGGTGGCGATCAACCTGGCGCGCCTGCTGGCCGAGGCCGGTCAGCAGGTCGTCCTGGTGGACGCGGACCTGCGGCGTCCGACGCAGGCGGCGCGGCTCGACCTCGACAAGAGCGTCGGCCTGACGCAGGCGCTCACCGGCCAACTGGCGCTGGCAGATGTCCTGCAGCCCGCCGGCGTCGAAGGGCTCCGGCTGTTGGGGGCGGGGTCGACGCCGCCCAACCCCAGCGAGCTGGTGGGTTCGCAGCGGATGCGGCACCTCATCGAAACCCTGGCCCACGAGGCGATCGTCCTCATCGACGCTCCGCCGCTCCTCCCGGTGACGGACGCCGGCCTGCTGGCCGCGGCGTCCGACGGCGTCATCTTGGTGCTCGCGTCAGGGAGGACGCACAAGGAGCAGGTGCGGCAGTCGATGCGGCTGCTCGGCCACGTGAAGGCGACGCTCCTGGGTTCGGTCATCAACCTCACGCCTCGTCGGCAGCTCGGGTCGGCCACCTACGGCTACGGTTACGGCGGGACGCTCGGCGAGTACGCCTACACGGCTCGGCGCGGGTCGCGCCGCGTCCGCGGGAGGCCGCGGCGTTCCCAGCCGGGGGACTGAGGCGCGCCAACGGGGGAGGTAGACTGTCTCGCTGGCGCGCCAACTAGGCGTTGTCGACCCCCGTGACAAGGACACCCGCTTGACCATTCTCGACTTCGTGCGCCTGACGCGCCATAACCTCCGGCTGCTGCTCGGCTGTATCGCGGTAGGGCTGTTGGCGGCCGGTCTCTACACGCTGACTCAGCCCGTGGTCTATGCCGCCACCAGTTCGGGTGTCGTCGTGGCGGGGTCTGCGGGCTCGGTGGCCGACCTCACCACCGGTCAGACGGTGGCGGCCTCCCGCGCGATCACCTACCCCCCGCTCATCCAGACCCAGGCGGTCGCCAAGCGCATCGACACCCTCATGGAGGGCCGGGCCCCCGCCGGGGTGGCCGGTCGGCTGTCGGCCACGGTGCTGGGGACGACGCCGATCATCAGGGTGACGGCCACGGGCTCCACTCCGGGGGAGGCCCAGGAGTTGGCGGACGTCGCGTTGAAGGCACTGGCGGACGAGATCATCCGCCTCGAGACCATCAACGATCCGCTGGTGGAGAAGCAGAACGAGGCCGCCAAGGAGGCCGCGAAGACGGCCGGCCAGGGCGGGAGCCCGCCCGTGATCCAGACGCCCACGGGTTCGGTCATCCGGATGGAGCCCTACGAGTCCGCGGTGGCGCCGGGCTCCCCGATCTCGCCCAACTGGCGCATGAACCTGCTGGTCGGGGCGCTCGCGGGCCTCGCGATCGGCTACGTGATCGCCCTCATCCTCAAGGGGATCGACGGGAGGATCCGCTCGATCAACGAGATCGAGACGCTCACGAGCGCGGGTGTGCTCGGCGTCATCCCCGAGACCCCCGAGTTGGCCGAACAGCGCCAGGGCGGCAGCCTCGCCCTGCAGGGAGCCGCGTCCGAGGCGATGCGGCAATTGCGCACCAACCTCCGCTTCGTCAACGTCGACCACCGGCCCCGCGCGTTCGTCGTGACCAGCGCCAACCCGGGCGAGGGCAAGTCCACCGTGGCGGCCAACCTGGCCGCCGTTCTCGCCGAGGCCGGTACCCCCACCGTGCTCGTCGACGCCGATCTTCGGCGCCCGGCCCAGCACAAGACGTTCGGGATCGACTCGTCGGTGGGCCTGACGCAGTTCCTGGCAGGCGACATCGCGCTCGCCGACGCCGTGCAGCGCACGGACGCCGACAACCTGTTCTACCTGCCGGCCGGGCGGACGCCGCCCAACCCGAGCGAGCTCGTGGGCTCCCACCGGATGGCGGAGCTCATCAAGACCCTCGCACGCGACCACCTCGTCATCATCGACGCGCCACCGCTGCTTCCGGTGACGGACGCCGGCCTGCTGACCGCCGCGGCGGACGGCGCCATCCTCGTCATCCGTGTCAACAAGACCTACAAGGAGCAGGTGCGCCTGTCGGCTCGCATCCTCGATCAGGTCAACGGCACGCTGCTGGGCTCGGTCCTCAACCGGGCGCCCAAACGCGGGCTCGGTGCGGTCATATACGGCTACGGGTACGGGTACGGCAGCTACCAGAGCTCGTACTACTACACCTACGCCGCGGACGGCACGCGGACCCGGCGGGCGGCGTCCAGCAAGCCGCGAAAGGGATCGAAGGGACGGTCGGGCGCGGGACGCCGGGCCAAGTAGGTCTCAGCGTTTCCTCAGGTCACCTCGGCGATCGCGCGGCGCAGGGCCGCCGCGAACCGAGCCTCGGTGAAGGCGTCTCCGTGCGCCCGGATGGCGTCCGCGTCCCACGACCGCCCGGCATTGGCCCGGACGGCGGCCGCGATGGCGGCCGGGGTCGGCTCGTCGAAGAATTCCCCGGTCACGCCGGGAGCGATGGTGTCGAGGAAGCCCCCGGCGCGCAGCGTGAGCGCGGGCTTGCCGTACACGCCCGCCTCCAAGGGGGTGAGCCCGAAGTCCTCGAAACTGGGGGCGATGAGCGCCTGGGAGTGCGCGTACAGCCAGCGCATCTGGCCGTCGCTCAGCCCCTGCAGGAGCCGCGCATTGGCGGGGCGCATCGCCTCCAGGCGCGCCTTTTCGGGGCCGCGTCCGACGACGACGAGACGTTCGTCCGGCAGCGTGGCGAAGGCCGCCAGGACGGCGTCCACGTTCTTGTAGGGCAACAGGCGCGACACAACCAGGTGGTAGCCGGCGTCGGCCCAGTCCGCAAGCTCGGCGACCGGCTCGGTCGGCAGGCTGGCGTCGAAGCTGTGAGGCGCCGGCACGACGGTCGCGTCGAAGCCGTAGCAGGCTTGGATGCGTTCGCGGACGACCGTCGAGATGGCCAGATACGTCCCGGACGCCTCGGCGCGACGGGCGCGGCGACGATCCCAGGCGCGCAGGGCCGGACGGAGGGCGAGCATCGCCAAGCCGGTCGGGCTGCGGTGGGCCGGACGCCCCAGGTAGCTGTCGCTCAGGTACAGCCAGCGGGCGGGGGAGTAGCAGTAGACGACCCGCCGTCCGCGCGTCGGGAACGCGTGCGCCCAGCCGCTGGTGGACACCAGGACGACGTCGGCGTCCACCTTCAGGCTGTCGGCCGCGGCCGCCAGCAGCGGCAGGGCGAGGCGGTGATGGCGACGGAACAGGCCGATGCGGTTGAGCCACGAGGGGCGGATATCGGCGTCCGCGAACTCGGGGTAGGTCCCGGCCGGCTCGTACAGCGTCGTGTAGATCGGGGCGTCCGGAAACGCCCGATGCAGGGCCAAGACGACTCGCTCGGCGCCGCCGCGCTGGGTCAGGTAGTCGTGGGCGATCGCGATGCGTGGCCTCGTCGTCATCTGGCACTCCCTGCGAGAACACCTAGTCCGGTCAAGGTGGCGGCGAGCCGTCGGCGTCCCGCAGCGGGGGAGTACTCGGCCTCCCAGCGCGCGTAGGCGGCGTCCTGGATACCGGCCTCGTTCGAGTCGAGAGCCTGGTGGATCGTCGTGGCGAGCGCGCGGGCGTCCCCTGCCGTGGCCACCCACGGATAGCCGGGGCCGGCGACCTCGGGCAGCGCCCCGGCGTCCGAAATGACGAAGGGGACGCGCGCCGCCATCGCCTCGGCCACCACGAGCCCGAACGTCTCGGGGAAGAGCGAGGGGAAGACCGCGAGGTCGACCTGCGCGTAGAACGCGGAGCGGTCGATCCAGCCGGGGGCCTCGATCAGGTGCGAGATGGGCGCCAACGCGGCCGCGACCTCGGCACGATCCTGCGCGGCGACCCCGCGGGCGTCCCCCGCGACGAGGAGCCGGTAGGCGCCGGGCCGGCGCTCGTCCAACAGCCGGACGGCCTCCGCGAGCGTGACCAGCCCTTTGCCGGGTGAGAGGCGGCCGAGGAATCCCAGTCGCCGCGCTCCCGACGGGGCGGGTCGGCGGGCGACGTCGACGGGATCCGTCCAGTTCGGGAAGGCCGTGGCCCCGAGGCGGCCGGCCAGGAGGTGCGACGGCACCAAGACCGTCGAGACGCCGACGCGGGCCACCCGCAGCAGCGCGGAGTGGGGCGCGCCGGTGGGTTGCTGGTGGAGATGGACCACGCGATCGCGACGCCCCGTCGTGGCGAATGCCGGGACGAGCCCGTTGCACCACAGCAGCCCTTCGCGCCCGGTCGCGTCCCAGCGACGCAGCCCCAGCAGGTAGTCCCGGCGGTTGGCGGCCCGGATCTCGATCGTCCGGAAGCCGGACGCGCGCGCGGCGGCCGCCACGTCGCCGGGCGCGGATGGGGCGACGAGCGTGACGTCCGCCCCAAGGTCTCGGGCCATGGTGGCGAGCCTGAGGAGCATGACCTCGCCCCCGGCGATATCGCCGTTGTTGGTGGCAAGAACCAGGGGGCGAGTCACACGCGATCACGCGCCTCGAGCACGGACAGCTCACCGTCGGTCTTCGTGGCCTCGTGGACGAGGATGCGGTTGAGGGCATAGCCGATCGTGACGGCCCAGGGGATGGTCAGGAACACCTCACCGAGCTTCCACGCGCAGATGAGCAGGACGACGGTCGCGCCGGCGGTGAGACGGGAATCGAAGTGCTCCTCGCCCGGGCTGAACGGGCGAAGGCCCACGATCACGGTGATGGCCAAGACGACGATGAGGAAGACCCAGCCGCCCTCGACCAACAGGCTGGAGTAGGAGTTGTGGAAGAACCACCGGCTGCCTTGGAGGAAGACGTACGCCTCGCCCAGTCCCATACCGAACCACGGCGCGAGGGCCAGTTTCGCGTCGGCCGCCGCGTCGATCCGGCCGCGCAGGAGGTCGGAGCCCCAGCGGTTCTGGAAGACGCCGGCTTGGGCGAAGTTCTCCTCGACGAAGGTGACCAGCCACAACAGGCCAGCGGCGGAGGCCCAGCGGATCGCGAGCGGGCGTTTGGCCACCACCAGGAACCAGATGAGTCCGGCAGTGTAGGCGGTGATGGAGGAGCGGGACTCGGTCAGCCAGATGAGGCCGGCGAAACCCGTCACGAGGAGAACCTGGAGGGCTCGCTGGCGAAACACGGCGAGGCTCAGCAGACCGAACGTCGCGTAGAAGAGCCCGGCCCGGTTCTTGTCGCCGAGGAAACCAGTCAGCGCGCCTGCGTAGGTGTCGGGGACCAGATGCAGGTAGAAGGCCGCCGCATTCGCCACGAGGCCCGTCGTGGTGCCGACGATCATGGCCCGGATGTTCAGCCGTCCGGTGGCTAGGGCCGTGGTCAACAGCGCGACCCCCGCGAGCCGGACGATCCGCCGCAGCCAGGGGGAGGCCAACGACGTGGGTTGCGACATCATGGATACGACGCTGACGAAGACCAGCACCCCCACGAGCAGGAGCGCCACCCAGCCCCACCGTTCAAGCTTGCGGGTGGGCCTTCGCGTGAGGGCGAGGGCCGCGAGGGCGAAGACGGACAGGTAGGAGTAGGGGATGTTCATCAGGGGGCTGATCATCCCGTCCAGGACGAACAGCACGCCGCCGATGAACTCGGGCACGGTGCTCGTCGGACGCCGCTCCTCCAGGTCCGCCCACGGGCCTTTCATGCGACCACCCTCCGGTAGGCGTCCGCGAGTCGATCGGTCATGGCCGCCACTGTAGGCCACTCGCCCAGGCCCGGACGACGGCTGAGGTCCAGCGCCTGGGTGAGGATGGTTTCGGCCACGGCGGCCGTCGACTCGGGATCCACCAGGCAGTGCGCCGGCAGAATCTCCGGGTTGCCGCCCACCGGGGTCGCGACGACACCCACCCCTGCAGCGCAGGCGTCGAGCAGGGTGTAGGAGCAGTTCTCCCACACCGACAGTTGCACCACCACGTCGCTGGTCGCCAGCAGCGCGGCGGCGTCCACGAAGCCGGGGAACTCGACAACCTCACCGAGGCCCACACGCTCGGCCCTGGCGCGCAGATCCGCCTCCAGGGGGCCGGTGCCCGCCACGACGAGGGTCGCCTCGGGGTGCTCGCGGTGGACCAGCGCGAAGGCGTCCAGGAGCCGGTCGATTCCCTTCTCGGGGGCGAGTCGCGCCAGGGACACCACGCGCAACCCCGGGGTCGGCGTCGAGGGAGGCGGACGATCGACGCCGTTGTAGATCACGGAGATCGGCGTCCGGGGCCGCCACTTGGCGAGCATCACCTCGCGGGTCGACGAGCTCACCGCGATCAAGGCGTCGAAGGCGGAGGTGCGTGCCCGGTGCGCTGCGGCCATGACCGACGACTTCGCCCGCGAACCGTGGTACATCCGGTCGTCGGGTGCGATGCCGTGCTCGGTGGACACGAGCCGGGGAGCGTCGTGGCGTAGGCGCCCGGCGGAGAGCGCAAGGGCCGCCACGATGTCGGCATACGCGAGGTGGGTGTGGACGATCCGGGGGCGGAGGGTGTGGACGGTGCGCCTCAGGGTCCGCACCGACGACCCCACTCCGAACTCCGGCCCCAACTCGCCGGTCACGACCGGGCGCCCGAGCGCGCGAAGGGCGTCCGCCAACTCCCCCTCGGGACACAGCGTGACCAGACGCCAGCCGGGGATGCCGACGCGGGCGGCGTCCAGGATATGCCGGGCCGCACCGCCGATGGCTCCGACGGGGACGACCCAGAGCGCGATGGGCTCGGCCCTCACCTCACATCCTCGTCGACGAGGGCGGCGACCATGTCCTCGAAGGCCACCGTGGGAGCCCAGCCCAGGAGCGTGCGCGCCCGGGAGGCGTCGCCGCGCAGTTCGGCCGGGTCGGCCGGACGGAAGAAGGCGGGGTCGACCACGACGTAGCGTTCCCAGTCGGTGATCCCGACATGCGCGAAGGCGGCGCCGACGAAGTCGCGGACGCTGTGGCTCACGCCGGTCGCGATGACGTAGTCGCCGGGCTCGTCGGCCTGAGCGGCGAGCAGCATGGCGCGGGCGTAGTCGGGCGCCCAACCCCAGTCGCGGCGGGCGTCGAGGTTGCCCAGACGCAACTCGGACGCCTCCCCGCGCGCGATCCGGGCCACCGTCGAGGTGATCTTGCGGGTGACGAACTGGGCGGGGCGCAAGGGTGACTCGTGGTTGTACAGGATCAGGGAACTCGCGTGCACGCCCCGCTGCCGCCACACCCCGACGGCGAGGTGAGCTGCCGCCTTGGAGACACCGTAGGGGCTCGTCGGACGCAGGGGCGTGGACTCGTCCTGGGGCGTGATGTCGGCTTGGCCGAAGATCTCCGCGCTCGAGGCCTGCACGAACCGGACCCCCGGCCGCCGCGCGGACGCCTCGAGCAACGCCACCGCCCCGGTGGCGTTGACGGCCATGGTGGTCACGGGATCGTCCCAACTGGCCGCAACCGAGCTGAGCCCGGCCAGGTTGAACACCAGGTCGGGGGCGATGTCCGCTACCAATTCCGCCAAGCCGTCGGGATGGGCGAGGTCGGCGACGTGGCAGCGGTGGGCGAACCCGTCCGGTACGGCCAACCCGGGGGGGACGACCCCTTCGACCTCGTGGCCGCCCTCGTCGAGGAGGCGGGCGAGGTAGGTGCCGTCCTGACCCAGGATGCCGGTGACCAGCGCCTTGGCCATGTCAGCTCCGGGCGGCCTGGAGCAGCGCCACGTCGTTGTCGACCATCATCTCCACGAGCTGGGTGAAGTTGACCTCCGGACGCCAGCCGAGCTTCTCGTGCGCCTTCGACGAGTCGCCGATCAGCAGGTCGACCTCGGCCGGGCGCAGGAACCGCGGATCCTGGGTGACGTAGGGCGTCCAGTCGTCGATGCCGACGCGCGCGAACGCGACATCGAGCAGTTCCCGGATCGAGTGGGTCTCCCCGGTGGAGATGACGTAGTCGTCCGGGGTGTCCTGCTGCAGCATCAGCCACATGGCGCGCACATAGTCGCCGGCGTAGCCCCAGTCGCGGCGGGCGTCCAGGTTGCCGAGCGACAGGCCCTTCTGCAGGCCTGCGGCGATCCGCGCGACCGCCATCGAGACCTTGCGCGTCACGAACTCCGGACCGCGGCGGGGCGACTCGTGGTTGAACAGGATGCCGGACGACGCGTGGAGCCCGTAGGACTCGCGGTAGTTGATGGTCATG
The DNA here is from genome assembly GCA_964482465.1 of uncultured Nigerium sp. Classification (GTDB taxonomy): domain Bacteria; phylum Actinomycetota; class Actinomycetes; order Propionibacteriales; family Propionibacteriaceae; genus Propioniciclava. Next base: position 29,106 of record CAYZXQ010000015.1, read on the forward strand.
TAGTGGCCGTAGACCTTGGAGACGCCGTAGGGGGAGCGCGGCCACAGCAGCGTCGATTCGCGCTGCGGGACCTCCTGCACCTTGCCGAACATCTCCGAGCTGGAGGCCTGATAGAACCGCACCTTGTCGAGATCGGAGCCCGCCCACAGGCGTAGGGTCTCCAGCATGTTGAGGACGCCCACGCCGGTGACCTGGCTGGTCAGGGACGCGTTCTCCCAGGAGTACGCCACGTAGCTGATGGCTGCGAGGTTGTAGACCTCGGTGGGGTTGGAGGCCGTCAGCGTGCGGGTCAGGCTCGACTGGTCCAGCAGGTCGCCGGTGTGCAGGATGACGTCCGGAACGGTCTCGCGGACCAGCTCCATCTTCGGGTTGTTCTGCCCGCGGATGAGGCCGTGGACCTCGTAGCCCTTGCCGAGCAGCAACTCCGCGAGGTAGAGGCCGTCTTGGCCGGTGATGCCGGTGATGAGTGCGGTCTTCATGTTAACCCTTCTGTTGCTCAGAACCATGTTTCCAGACGATCGAGGGCGGTCCAGAAACCCTCGCCGTTATTGACGTGCCCCTGCCAGATCTCGGGGATGAAGGACGCGTCCGGGCACAGCCGGTCGAGCTGCGCCGCGAGTGCCGGCCAGTCGATCTCTCCCTCGCCGATCTGGACGCCCTCGCCGTCCACCCCCACCGAGTCGACGAGGTGCAGGTGGTCGGCGTACGGGGCCAGCAGTTCCACATACTCGCTGAACGGACGCTTCGCGTAGTTGGCCGACAGCTTGCTGTGCGAGATATCGAGGGTGAGGCGGCGTCCGTAGCGTTCGGCGAACGCAGCGGTGTCGGACGCCCGCACGAACAGATTGCAGAAGAGCTGCCCGCCCATGTACCACGGGAACGGCGGCAGCGTCTGGAACGTCAGTCGGACGCCTTCGTCGTCGATGCGACCAAGACCGTCCGCCACCCGCGCATACATCGCGGGCAGGTCGGACGCCGACGCGAAAGCGTCCTTGGTGAACCCGCCCAGGCTGGCGATGATGACGGGATCGGCCTCGCAGGTGAAGTAGCGCCGCATGGCGCGGGTGATGTCGACCACCCGCTGGAGCTCGGCGATGGACCGCTCCCAGTGGGCGTCGTCGTCGCTGGCCAGGTTCAACAGGAAGTCGCCGGCGAACAGGTCGGGGGAGTGGGTCGTGAACGACACCGGGAGCTGCCGGTCGAACACGTCGGCGACCGGGATGTCGAGGTCCTTGTACGAGAAGTGGAATTCCAGGAAGTCGGGCGTCGACTGCTCCAGCAGACCCGCGTAGTCGTGGAACCGCACCGGCAGGCCCCAGGGCCGCCGGAACGTGTAGTCCCGGCCCCGGGCGACCACATCGGACAGGTCGGTGGCGTAGAAGAAGTCGCCGGCGTCCACGACGCGGCGCGAGGTGCGTCCGACCAGCGCCGAGAGGTGATTGGGCTGCAGGCCGCGCCCGGGCGACTTGACCGCCACGGCGTCCGGCGTGATGACGTCGCCGATCTCGATGCGGCGGGTCGCGACGATGGACTTGGCGAGGTTGACGCGGTTCATCATCTCGCCGGTGGAGACCACGCGCGGGGTGTCGGTTCCGAGGGCGTCCTCGATCTCGCGCAAGCGGGACACGAGCTGGGCGAACTCCTCCGGCAGCAGCGAGACCTTGTGGTCGTTGCCCTCCATGCTGCGGTCGATCGTGAAGTGCTTCTCGATGATGGAGGCCCCGCGCGCGGCTGCGGCGAGGGCCACGTGGTAGCCCCGCTCGTGGCCGGAGTAGCCGACCGGACAGGCGCCGATCTCGGCGAGGCGGTCCAGGTAGCGCAGGTTGACGTCCTTGAACGGCGCCGGATAGGTCGACTGGCAGTGCAGGAGGGCGAAGGGCGTGCCGGTCCCGCGGATGAGGGCCACGGACGCGGCGATCTCCTCCTCGGTCGACATGCCGGTCGACACGATCAGCGGCAGGCGGTAGCCGCAGGCGTGCTCCAGGAGTTGGTGGTTGGTCAAGTCGGCCGACGCGATCTTGAGGCCGGGGACGCCGTAGGACGCCAGCGCGTCCACCGAGGGGGCGTCCCAGGGGGTGCAGAGCACGTCGATGTCGCGGTCGCGGCAGTGATCGAAGACCTTGAACAGTTCGTCCGCGGGCAGGGAGAAGCGCGAGAGGAGATCCATCGTGTATTGGGGGCCGAGATCCTCCCCCGCGCTGGACGCGTTCTCGCCGCGGTACAGCGACGCCAGGTCGCGTAGCTGGAACTTCACCAGGTCGGCGCCGGCGTCCGCGGCGAGGTCGACCAGTCGCTTGGCGAGATCCACCGAGCCGTTGTGGTTGATGCCGATCTCGGCGATGGTCAGGCACGGGTGTCCCGCCCCGACCGTGTGGCGACCGATGACGAACTCGGTGGCGTCCGGGGTGGCGATGGCGGCGAGGTGACCGTGGGCGTCCAGGAGGGGGACCCGCTCGACGCCCGGACGGAAGAGCTTGGCGATCTCGGGGGCGGGAGCGTCGACGGACGCCGTGACGAGCCCGCGGTTGGCGACCGACAACGCGGGGGTGTCGAGGTTCACCGGATGCTGCTCCACGACCCAGCGGCGGAAGTCGCCGTCGCTGATCGCGCCTTGCAGCACTCCGTGTTCGTCGACGCAGAACACGATCCCGGCCTTGTTCGCGCCGATCTTGTTCAGTGCGGTGAGGACCGAATCCTCGGAGAACACGACATAGGGCGCGGTGTTCCTGTCGATGATCATGGTGTGGCTCTCGGTGGGCGGTACAACCGAACGATCATCCCACGATCAGGGATGATCGCCCACCCCGGAGGAAAGCGATCGTCCCGTCCGCGGGCGGAAGGACGACTATCGGGCCTAGCCGGGGCCGGATGGGCGCCTCGGAGCGGGCGATGCCTACCATGGCGCCCAGGGCCGTCGAGTCGGCGGACTCCGGTCTCGTGAGGCAACCCTCGCCCCGCGTCACGCCAACAGGCGTGCGAGCCGGCAGGGGACTCGTGGACGTCACGGAGCCCCCCTGCGCGAGGTGGCCTCACCGGGCCGCACCGTGGGCGAGGCGGCGTGCACGCCAGCGCTCCAGTTGCGCCTTGAACATGCGCGAGAGGCGCACCTCGGCGACCTCGTAGCACCCCCACGCCAAGAGCGTCACCGCGGCGAAGGCCACCGCCATGGCGCCCAGCCTCCCGACGAACGGCATGGTGAGGTACATGATGATCGAGCCCGCGAACCAGTGGGTGATGTAGAGCGAGTAGCTGATGCGCCCATAGAACTGGATGGGACGCCACAGCAGGATCCCCGTCCGCTCGCGCAGCGCGACGGTGAGGAAGATCAGGACGACGATCGTGTCGGCGATGGCGTAGCCGGTGCCGTGCATGAGCCCCCCGAAGAGGACGGCGAGCGCCGCCGAGGCGATGGCCGCCCAGCGGAGCCGAGCGTCGCGTCGGCTCAGGAACGCGAACATGCCGGCGCTGAAGAGCGCCGACCACTCGGCGAGGGTCACGTTGAGGACGACCTTGATCGGGGTGTCGACGAGTTGCGGATCCAGTCCCAGGGTGTGGGGGCGAGCCCACACGCTGACGGCTAGGCCCACCGCCATCCAGGCCCCGGCCGCGATGGACACAGCGCGCGTCGAGAGCCGGCAGCGGGTGAGGAGCAGCAGGAGGAACACCATCACGTAGAACTGCATCTCGATCGCGAGAGTCCAATACACCGGGTCCTGGTTGGGGATCAGGAACCAGCGTTGGACCATCACGTAGTTGAGGATCCGGTTCACCCAACCGATGTCGCTCGTCGGGACCGCGAACGCGACCGACAAGACGATCGACAAGGTGAGGGCCACCCAGTAGGCGGGGTAGAGCCGCGAGACCCGCGAGATCACGAAGTCGGAGGGCCTCCGGGCGCGCTGGGCGCTCATCAGGATGACGAAGCCGGAGATCATGAAGAACAACTGGACGCCGAATGCCCCCCACGTGACCTCGAAGGGCGAGGCCGGAGCTCCCACGTAAAGCTCGTCGTAGGAGTGGGTCGCGTGACCGACGAACACCGCCAGCGCGGCGAGGCCTCGGAGGCCATCCAACTCCTTGAATCGGCCCAGCTTGGGGGCCGTGGCGGGCGGGGCAGCTGTCACGATGTTGCCTCTCTCGGTGGTGTGTCGGGTCCGCTGGGCTGGGGCTGCAGGGTCGCGCCGGTGGCGGGGGAGCCGGGCCGGGGCGGTGCCGCCAACAGACTCTCCACGCGGGCGACGTCCGCGGCGGTGTCGATGTCGGTGGCTTCGACGGGGTCCAGGACGAACAGCTCGATGCGGCCCCCCAGCCGGTTGTGGCGGGTTTCGTAGACCTCGGTGCGCGTCACGTAGATCGAGCCGTTCTCGCGGTAGGTGCGCTGGTCGTCGGTGACGTCCTGACGGCGCGGACGCCGCCGGTGGTCGTACAGCGGGACGCCGCCGTCGGGGCCGCGCCGCCACAGGAAGGGGCTCTCCTCGACCACGCTCAGGAGCGAGTCCGCCCCCGACGCCTCAAACTGCGCCAGCGCGCGGGCGAGCGTTCCCGGCAGCCGGACCGGCGAGGTGGCCTGCAGGAACATCACGGCGTCCGGACGCTCGCCGGCGGCCCTCAGCGTGGCGATCGCGTGTTCGATGACGGGTTCGGACGCCGTCGTGTCCTCGGCGAGCTCGGCCGGCCTGTCCACCACCTCGGCGCCAGCCGCCCGGGCGACGGCGGCGATCTCGGCGTCCTCGGTCGACACCAGGACCCGCAGGCCGGGCACCGCCAGCGCCTGCTCGATCGTCCAGACCACGAGCGGCTTGCCGCCCACCGGCAGCAGGTTCTTCCGCGGGACGCCCTTCGAGCCGCCCCGCACCGGGATCACGCACACGATGTTCATGCCTGCTCCTTCGCCCAGTCCGCGATGGCCCGCGCGGGCTCGGTCGCGGGCAGGTCCGGGCGCGGCGTCGGCTCGCCGCCCCACTCGTTCATGCCGTAGCGGGCCCAGAAATCGGCCAGCCACGCGGGGGCGTCCGGGTAGGACACCCACGCCGGGACGCCGCGGGCCGCCGCCTCCAGCACACCCGTCGAGAATGCGCTCACCACGGGCCTGCCGACTTCGGTCAGCGGACGTCCGCTCCGGTCGATCGCGATGCCCCGGCGCTCCCACGCGGCGTGCTGGAGCCGCGAGAGCCGGTCCTGTTCCGACGGGTGGGGACGGTACGTCGCGTGGTGGGTGCGGCAGAAGTCGGACGCCGCCCGCGCCATGCCCCGGCGCGGCAGTTCGGCGCCGTGGAGCTGACCGAGGAACACCGGGGGCTCGAAGCGGCTGACGTGGGGCGACGGCGCCGCCGCCGCGTTCCAGAGCAACTGGGAACCCAGGGTGACCGTCTCCACGTCCGCGCGGCCCGCGCGCCAGAACGCGGCGTCCGCGTCCGACCACGCGAGCAGCGTCGTCCCGGGACCGAGCGGCGGCGCCCAGGGCGTCATCAGCCCGTGCTGGACCGTCGCGAAGCGGACGCCGGCGTCCGCGGCCTGGGCGTGGAGGGTCGCGCCCAGGGGCAGGTAGTGGCCGCCGGACAGGATCGTCCCGCCGGAGGCCACGGCGGAGCCGAGGGTGCCGTCCCAGGGCTCCCAGGCGTAGTCGCCGGGCAGTCGCGTCGTGTCGAACGTCGTCGGCACGAGCACCGCGAGCGGCACGTCCAGGTGACGCAGCGGCTCGCCGAGCGAGAGCAGCGAGCTGGACCCGTGGCTCTCCAGCGCCACGGCGACGCGCGCCGGGCCGGACCCGCGGCGTCCGAGTACGTAGGTCGCCGCAGCGCCGGACCCGCCGCGCAGGCGCCGGACGGCGGCCCGGGCGAGGCTGCGGCGCTGCTGCCAGCGCTGCCAGGCGTCCAGGTCGTCGGGGAATCGCAGGCCGGTCGTCACGATGTCAGCCCCCGTTCCGCCAGCTCGTCGAGGGCGGCGTCCCAGGCCTGGGCGGACGCGCCGGGCTTGTCCCAGGACCAGGCGATGAAGCCTGACACGGCGTCCGCCGTCGAGACGGCCGCGGGGGGCGCCCCCAGCGCGCGGGCATGGGTGAGGTCGGCGCAGGCGTGGCGGATGTCCCCGGCCCGCTGGACCGCCACGTGCTCGATGGTGCCGCCGTGCGGGGCACCCGCGACGGCGTGGGCGGCGAGCCGATCGAGGGTGGTCCGGACGCCGGTGCCCACGTTCAGTGTGGCGGAGGCCGCCGGGCCGTCCGCCACCAGCCGCAGCGCGAGCCACTCGATGGTCGCCGCCACGTCGCTGACGTGGACGAAGTCGCGGGTCGCCAGACCGTCGCCGTAGACCTGCACGGGCAGCCCCTCGCGCAGCCGCGCGAGGAACGCCGCGAGGACGCCGGTGTAGGGGTTGTGCAGCGCCTGTCCCGGACCCACGACGTTCTGCGGTCGCAGGATGCCGACGCCGATCTCGCCCGCCAGGTCTGCCAGCAGGGCCTCGCCGGTGGACTTGTTCTCGCCGTACACCGACACCGGACGGTGCGCGTCGGTCTCGCGCGAGGCCTCGGGGGCGGCGTCCGGGCATGCGGGGGCGCCGAAGGAGACCGTCCCGTCCGGGCAGCGGTAGCGGCCCTCGCCGTAGACCGCGCGCGAGCTGAGCGCCACGATCGGGACCCCCCAAGCCCGGGCCGCTTCGCCCGCGAGCCGGGTGCCGTCGACGTTCACGCGGCGGTAGCGGTCGGCCTCGTACATCGACTGGGCGGTGCCGGTCTCCGCGGCGAGGTGGACCACGACGTCCGGACGCCGCAGGCGTCGCCACACATCGGGGTCGCTGACATCGCCGAGCGTCACCTCACCCGGGAAGGCCGCGCGGCTGGCGTCCGGATCGAGGTGCACCTGCGGGAGCAGCAGGTCGAGCGCCTGGAGGTCGTGGCCCTCCAACCGACGGGCCAGGTGTTGGCCGATGAACCCGCAGCCCCCGGTGACGAGGACCCTCATGCGGTGCCGCCGATGACGCGGGCAGGGATGCCGCCGACGATGGCGCCGGGCGGGACGTCCTTGGTGACGACCGCCGCAGCCCCGACGGTGGCGCCGTCGCCGATGGTGACGCCGCCCAGCACGATGGCGCGCTGGCCGATGAAGACGTCGTCCCCGATGGTCACCGGGCCGCTCGGGACGGCCTGGCTGCGGTCGGTGCGGGCGTGGTCGGCGGACCCGATGTACACGCCGTCCACCAGGAAGCAGCGGCGTCCGATGGTGATGGGATCGATGGCGTGGAGGTGGACATCGTGGCCGAGGTAGGTGGCGTCGCCGATCCGGATCGGGCCGCCGCCGGGCTCGCACTGGAGCCAGCAGCCACCGTAGACCGCCACGCCGTCGCCCACGAAGATGTTCTCCACCCCGGAGAGCCGGCGGGGATCGACGATGACCGAGCCCGCTCCGATGTGCCCGAACGCGCGGCGGTAGAGGGCGGCCGTGCGGAGCGCCCCCAGGTGCCACCGGATCGACGGGGGAGCCTCGGTGAGGCGCGTCGCGAGGTTCATCGGTCGGGTTTCTCCCAGATCAGTGCGAGTTCGGTGCGGGCCGTCCGCAGGGGCGCGGTGTCGCGGCCCGCCAGGCGTCGGGCGCCGTTCCAGAGCAGGTTAACGCCGGTGGCGGCCGTCAGCCCAGCCCGCAGACGGGCGACACCGCCCCACTTGCGGGCGTAGGCCCAGCGCGATGCGACCAGCCAGCGCCGCCGCAGCGCCGGGTCGGACGAGCCGCCGCCGGCGTGGGTCACCGACACCGTGGGGAGGTGGATGGCCGGGACCCCGGCGTCCCGCAGCCGGCGCTGCAGGTCCACTTCCTCGGAGTTCATGTGGAAGCGCTCGTCGAAGCCGCCGACGGCGGCGAAGGCCGCGCGGGGGACGAGCAGCGCCGCTCCGACGAGCCAATCGGTGGGGACGGCGTCCGCGGCCTCAATGGCGCGCAGGTCGTGGCCCACCGCCTCGTGGAGGACGCGGGTGTCGCGCCACCGCGCCAGCGGGATCAGCCACTCGACCACCTGGTGGGTCACGGTGGGAAAGTGGCGCGCCGACTCGTCCACGCGTCCGCCTTCGATGATCCGCGGACCGGCCACGCACGGCTGCCACGGCGCTGCCGCCGCGACCAGGTCGGCGACGAATCCGGGGGCCACGCCGAGGTCGGAGTTGAGGAACAGCAGCAGGTCGCCGGACGCCGCCGCCGCGCCCGCGTTGCACGCCGCGCCGAACCCGCCGTTGCGTGCGCGCCGGACGACCCGGACGCCGTCGGCGTCCGGAAACGGCACCGGCGAGCAGTCGTCGGCGACGATGAGTTCGTCCTCGGGGCGCAGCTCGGAGGCCAAGGCGGCGACGAGTTCCAGGGTGGGCGCGGGGTCGCCGTAGTGGGGGATGACGACGCTGACGCGCGCGTCAGGCATCGGAGACTCCGCGTTCGCCGTCGAGGCGTCCGAGCTCGACGAGGTGGGCGAAGCCCGCGTTGCGGGCCACCAGCTCGGCGAAGGTGCCCTGATCCTCGATGCCGCCGTCCTTGAGCAGCACCACGGTGTCGAGGTCGCGGACCGTCGAGAGTCGGTGCGCGATGACGACGATGGTGATAGACCCGTGCAGCCGCGCGATGGTGTCGGTGATCCGGCGCTCGGTCTCGTTGTCGAGCGCGGAGGTGGCCTCGTCCAGCAGCAGGAAGGAGGGGTTGCGGTAGAGCGCGCGGGCGATGCCGATGCGTTGCTTCTGGCCGCCCGAGAGCCGGGCGCCGCGCTCTCCGAAGTGGGCGTCCACGCCGCCGAACACGTTCTCGACGAGGTCGGACAGTTGGGCCTGGGCGATGGCCGACGCGAGCCGCTCGCGGTCGATGTCGTCGGGGCGCTGGTCGAAGGCGATGTTCTCCGCGAGCGTGGAGTCCATGAGCCACACGTCCTGGGGGACCACGGCGACGTTGTTCTGCCAGGCGGGCAGCTGGGGGGCGGTGTCCACGCCGTCCGCGAGGATCGCCCCGCGCGAGGGCAGGTACAGGCCCAGCAGCAGGTTGGCCAGCGTCGTCTTGCCGGCTCCGCTGCCGCCGACAATCGCGACCGAGCTGCCCGCGGGGATGGTGAGGTCGATGCCGTCCAGGACCGGACGATCCCCGTCGGGATAGGTGAACCCCACGTCACGCAGCTCCAGGGTGCGCGCGAAGGGGAGGCGCTCGGAGGTGAGGGCGGGCTGGGTGAGGGTTTCGGCATCCTCGCGGTCGAGTTCGGCGTACAGGAACTCGCGGGCGCTTTCCCCCGCGCGGACCGTGGTGATGGACGCCAGCAGTCGCGTCAGCGACGGCAGGATGCGGAAGGCCGCCGCGCCGAGGACGGCGAGCGTCCCGAACAAGGAGCCGGCACCGCCTGCCAGGGTGACCGAGACGATGAGGATGCCGAGGCCGAGGATGAAGAGCAGTTCGAGCAGGTACTTGGGGAGCTCGGTCAGGAACGAGGCCACCCGTCCGGCCTGGGCCCCCTCCTCGGTCCAGTGGGTGAAGCCCTCGACGTAGTGATCCTGGGCGTGGCGGATCTTGATTTCCTGGATGCCGCCGAACCCCCAGATCAGCCACTCCAGCGACATCCGGCTCGCTTCGAGCTGGACTTCGCCGGCGGCCACCGCGCGGGGCTTGATCGACCGCGTGAACACGAGGGCCGCCACCGCGAAGTAGGCGATGACGACGAACGTCTCGACGGGCATGACCGCGATCATGGCGCCGGCGATGGTCGCGATCGTGATGGACTCCGAGACCACCGCCATCGTGCCGCCGACGGTGCGTCCGAAGTACTGGGCCACGGCGTCCCCGACGATCCGCATCAGGTCCGCGGTCGATCGCTGCATGTGGAGCGCGTAGGGCGCGCGCAGCAGGTGGGAGAGCATGTGGCTCGCCGTCTCGACCTGCTTGCGGGCCATGAACCCCAGCGCCCACCAGCGGAACCAGATGGTGAAGACATCCTTGAGGATGAAGCCCCCGATGACGAACCCCAACAGCACCAGGACGAGCGTCTCGCGCGGCGGATCGCCCAGGGCGTGCGCGAGCGCCCCGACCATGCCGCCGGAATCCTGGCCCCCCGCCAGCAGAGCCATGAGGGGCAACAGGAGCAGGATCGAGCCCGTCTCGACGAAGGAAACCGCCACCGACCCGACCATCGCGACGGCCAGCTTGGCCCGCGAGGTGCGGTCGAACAGGCGACGAAAATACGACCAGTCGCGTCGCGCGCCGGCGAGTGCTCCGTTGGCCAACGCTGTCATCCTTCGCACGGGGGGACGCCGCCCCGGAGTGCCGAGCGGCCGAGCCAAACTACCATGTCGGCTTCTGGGGACCGTGTCACCTGGGGGACGACTAACCGTGGACCCGCTCCGCGTGAGAGACTCGGCCGGTTCTGCACGTCGGCGGGTCACCTTCCCGCCCCACGATCCCCAGGAGGGCCCGTGCCAGCCGCCGAGGCTTCCTTGTCCTCCCGTCCCCGGGGCGAACTACGGCGACTCACCGCCATCCGCGGCATCGCAGCGGGGCTCGTCTTCGGCTACCACATGGGCAAACACACCAACTGGATTCCGCAGGAATGGGTCTTCGCGTCGGGATTCGCGGGCGTCGCCTTTTTCTTCGTGCTCTCGGGGTTCGTGCTGACGTGGTCGTTCCGGCCGAGCGGATCCGTCCGCGAGTTCTACCTGCGCCGGTTCGCGCGCGTCTACCCCAGCCACTTCGTGACGGCGCTGGTTGCCCTGGTCGTTCCGGTCACGGCCTATCCGATCACCCTCGCGGCGACCGCAGCCAACCTTCCCCTGCTGCAGGCGTGGTTCCCGCAGTGGGACATCGTCTTCTCCCTCAACGCCGTGAGCTGGTCGCTGAGCTGCGAGGCCTTCTTCTACGCGCTCGCGCCGTGGGTGATCGGGTGGGCCGAACGCAGCTCGACGCGTCGGGCCGTGGGTGTGCTGGGCGCGTGGTTCGGCGTCGGTGTGGCGCTCAACCTCGTCCTGGGGTTCGCGTCGCAGGCGACGGACATCTTCGCCTACGCCAATCCGGCCCTGCGGTCGGGCGAATTCGCGCTGGGCATCGCCTTGGCCACGGTCGTCCGCCGCGGCTGGCGTCCGCGCCTTCCCCTGGTCGTGGTGTGGCCGCTGACCGGGCTCTGTCTCGTGCTGGCCGCGTGGTGGCATGGGCCGCAGGCGGTCACCGACATGGTGTTGGTCGGGCCGTTCGCGGCGGTGATCGTCGGTTCGGCCGTCGCCGACCTGGAGGGTAAGCGCGGGCTGGGCGACCATCCGGTCCTGCACTACCTCGGGCGGGCCAGCTACGCCTTCTACCTCGTCCACGAATTGGTGATCCTCAACCTCGTACCCCTGGCGCCCCAGGCGATGAACGGGACCACGAAGCTGGTGGGCGTGGTGGTCTTGCTCGTCGTCTCGGTCGGCCTGGCCGCACTGCTCCACCACCTCGTGGAAATGGCCGCGCAGAAGGCGATCCTCGCGTGGGGGATACCGAGAGTCCGCCGGGGCGTAGACCGGGCCTAGGGAACCGCCGATTAATGCTGTTCTTGGCGAGGACGGGTCGGGCGAGCGATCCGAACCCCCTCGATCTGGGCCCGTATGCTAGCGGTACCGACGACGGAGGTTGTGTCCGCGCGAGTTCGGCGTGGGGGCGGCTCCTCTCCAGTCCCTTGACGCAGCGCGCGCTCCTCCAGCACTTGCCCCAAGATCAGGGCCACGACGAGGGTGGCGACTCACGACACGACCGCGTGGCCCGGTCGCCCTCCTTCACGACGAGCGCACCAGGCCCAGGAGGTGGTCGATCCGACGGGTGAACTCGCGCTCGAAGCAATGCTCCGCCATAAACGCGAAGCCTCGATCGGCGGCGGCGTCGATCGTCTGAGGGTGCGCGGCGAGATCGACGATCCGCCGCGCGAGCGCGCGGGCGTCGCCCATCGGCGTGGCCCACCCCAGTTGATGGCGCCGCGCCAGCGACCTCAAGGCGACGTTGGCGAACCCGGCGAACGGCACTCCCAAGCCGGCGGATTCGAGATAGGTTCCGGCGGGGTCGCCCTGGGGGTGTGGGAGGACCATGAGATCGACCTCACGGGGCACCCGCTCGACCCACTGCGGCCGGAACGGGAGTGCCCCGACGAGCCGGACGCCGTCGTGCGCGTCTGCGGCGAGAGTGCGCTCCAGGGGGCCGGAACCGTAGACCGTGAGCGTCGCGTCCAGACCCTCGGCCCGCAGCAGGCGTGCCACCTCGACCGCGTACTGAGGGCCCTTCTCCTCCGAGAGCCGACCCGAAAAGCCGAGCCGGAGCCCCGACCCGACCGGCCGTCGCGCCTCGCGGGCGGCGGCCACATCCCGGGCCTCCAGGCGGGTGTCGAAGTACAGCAGCGGGTTCGGGGACCAGCGTGCGAAGGCGTCCCAGGCCGGGTACCCATTGCACTGCACGCCCACGGCACGACGGACCACCGACCGATACCGGACCGCCCTGCGCAGGGTACCCGCGAGCGCGCGCGGCCGTGCGGACGGGGCCACCCCCAGCGCCCGCAACACCCGATACTCCTCGAGGGCCGGGTTCTCCGCCGTGATGACGACCCGCCTCCCGGCGGGCATGTGCAGGTGCGCGATGTTGACCGGCAGCAGAGTCACATCGGGAGCCAGGCGCCGGAGCATCTCCTCGGTGTCGTCGGCGAACGCCACCTCGAAGGGCAACTCGGCGACCTCGTGCCAATTCGCTCCCATGTTGCCGGCGCGATCCTCGCCGGCGCGGATCACGAGGGTGACCGGTCCGGGCCAACGCTCCTGGTAGGCGATCAGGCCCGTGAGCAGCTTGTCCGGAAGCTGGATCCACCGGCCGCCCTCGCGTACGTCCAGGGTGCCTCCGAAGGTGACGGCTAGGCGCGCCATGGGCCCTCGCCGAACGAGTCGAGACGCTGCCGCAGCGTGGCGAGTTCGACATCCAGGAGAGGGGCCGGCCGGTCCAAGGCCTCGGCGAGTTGAGCCAACCGCCACCGCCAATCCAATCGGCGCAGCGCCATGCGGTAGTTGAGGACCGCCGCCTGCGGCGTCCAGGACGAGACGGCCTCGCCGATGACGTCCAAACCCCGGGCGCGCTCGGTCGTTCCGAGTTCCAGCGTGGCCCCCGGCCAGAACTGGGCCTCGGCCGCGTGACACCGCGGCGCGATACCCGCGACCGTGGAGCCGACGGCGAGGGCCTCGGTCCAGCGGCCCGTCACATACTCCCGCGTGTGGTGGGTGTACCCGGCGGGGGCGGCACCATTGGAGAACGCGAGCGTGAACTTGGCCCGCGCCAGGCCCCGCCGTAGACCCTCTTGGTTCCCCTCGGGGTCACCATCGAGGTACGGGATGGTGGGCGCTATCCGGACGCCGACCCGCTCCCCGGCGGCCACCGTCGTCGCGGCGTCGGACCAGGGGTCGGGTTGGCGTCCGATCACCTGGAGATCGAACGGCCGGTCGGCGTCGTCACGGCCGCGTCCGAGGACGTCCGCGCCGAAGGGCAGCCACGACGTCTCGACGCCCGTCTGGCGTTGCCAGGAGTCCAACAACTCGTAGTCGGTGATGAAGAGATGGTCCAGGTGCCCGCGATGGCGCGCCACGTGGGGGATGCGGTCGTCCCAGAACGAGTCCACGATCCAGGCCACGACGCGCCGATGTCCACGGAGCAGGTGGTCCATCCCCAGTACGTACGTCAGCGCGTAGGGCTCGGGGCAGATGAGGAGGCAGTCGTCCCGGCCGGTCCGACGCGGGAGCATCCCCAACGCCTGGCGGGCCATACTTGGGAAGCCGCCGAGTTGGTGCACCTCGCCCCCGAGCAGGCGGGCGGAAAGGTGCACCATCGTCGTCACCGTGTCCCAGCCGCGGCCGCCCGCGTGGGGATAGACGATGCGAAGTCGCGATCCACTCACGCTGGCGCCATCCCCTCGGTCGTCGCTTGGTTCATCGTCTCACAGCCCCTCGATCGCCTGCGTCGTGCGGCGGGTCGGCGTCCGCGCCACCGTCCACCAACGCGAGGACCGAGGCGCTGAACGCTGGCCACCCGAACTCGAGCGAGCGGACGCGGGCGGCGTCCGCCAACGTCGCCAGCCGGGCGGGGTCGGACGCCAGCGCGCGTGTCCGTTCGCGGAGTTCGTCGAGGGTGTGCCAATGCCGACCCGAGATGCCGTCCACGACCGTGTCGCTCGGCCCCGCCGTGCCATACACCAGCGGGACCGCCCGCGCCGACATCGCCTCCACCGGGGTGATGCCGAAGTGCTCCTGACGGGCGGGATCGGCGTCTACGGCAGTGCCGAAGCCCGTCGCGTGCCAGTAGAACGTGGCCTCGTTGTAGAGACGCCGCAGGTCGGCGAAGTCGATGTTCGGGTGGAAGACCACCGGCAGCCCGGCGGCTCGGGCTCGCAGGTCGTCCAGGGCGGCGTGGTGATGGGGGGCGTCCGCGAGCGATCCCGCCAGATGCAGTTCCCACCCCTGCGCGTGCAAGTCGGTGAGTTCGGCGAAGGCGTCGATGAGGACATCTTGGCGCTTGTCGTTCTCGTCCCCGCCCATGGGGAAGAAGCGGCCGACGCTGAGGATGATCCGGCGTTTGCGGACGCCGTCGCTCAGCATGTCCACACACGGCGGGTAGAGGATGCCGGTGACAGGACGCCCCCACATCCGCTGGACCCATCCGGCGGTGAAATCCGAGTTCGCGGCGATGGTGGGGTGACTCAGGGGGTTGGCCAGGCCGGCGGGGAGTCCGGCGGCGGCGCGGGCCCTGTCGAACGCCGTCACGCGGGTGTCTGGGTACGCACGCGGGAACATGCAGACGAACAGGCCCTCAGGCGTGGGGCAACTCATCCGGCTGCGGTGATCGGAGTTGACGAAATACGTGTGGCCGCGGCCGCGGAACCAGTGGAACAGGGCCGTCTCGCCGACCATTTCGGCCCACTCGGTGGGCGCGTGGAATCGGTACGCCGCCCGTTCGGCAAGGGACGGGCGGGGGAGGAGGGCGAAGGAGCAGCGGCCGAGGTCAAGCCCGAAGTACTCGCCCACCGCGCCGAGGTCGGCCTGTCGGCGGGCGTAGATGGTGACGTCGTGGGCGTCCGACAGCGCCGCCGCGACCCCCAGCCCGTGCTTCTCGCCGCCGCCACGCAGGTGCAACATCGGCACGAAGACCGCCACGCTGCGGCGAGGCGGCGGGAGGGTGCCGTCGACGGCGTCCGTCGTGCCCAGGGCATCGTCGGGGTCCCAGCGCCGCCACGACACCGGGGTCACCGTCACGGGGTCGCCGGCGATGTGCCAGCCGATCCTCTCGTCGGACGCCCCGGTCGAGATCGCCGCCCACACCTCGTCGGTGGTGGCGTCGGTCAACTGGCCGCCGGCACGCCAGTGGCGCGCGATGGTGTCGCCCGGTCGGGTCAGCATGACCGCGGCGGCCCCCTGGCGCAGCTTGCGGGCCACCTGCGCGGGGCTGCGGTAGGCCGCGTGCGCGACAAACAGCCCCTCGGTCACGGCTCCCACGCGCGCGACGCCGTGGTTGCCTACCGACACGATCGCGAGCGGGTGGGCGCGGAACGCGACCTTGCCCGGGCGGTGGGGGACCGGATCCATCACAAAGCGTGCGGTCGCCAGGTCGGCGTCCGGATCCGTCTTGACCATGTTGTGGAAGGCCGCCTTCACCACGCCCACGTCCGCGGGGAGGCCGCGCAGGAAGTCGGCCACGCTCCGGCCGCGGGCGAGCCAGAACTCGTCGGCGTCGAAGGGGATCACCCACTCGGCGCCCGCGCGTGCGGCCGCGTGGGAGAGCGCCGTCATCTTCTCCGACTGGAAATACGCCGGCTCGGCGTCGTAGGCGAGGTGGACGCGCGGGTCCTTCGCGAGGTCGCGCAGGATGTCGGGGGTGGCGTCGGTGGACCGGTTGTCCGCGATCAGGACGTGGTCGACGCCTTGGTCGAGCAGATGGTGGACGGTCGCGGCGATGATGTCGGCCTCGTCCCGGACCATCGTGACGGCCCAGACGCCCGTCCTGGCGCCGCGGGGCAGGCGCGGAAGCCGGAGGCCGCGGGCCACCTGGCGCAGGGTGCGCCAGCGGGACGGGCGACGAAACTCGCGGGCAGCCCACGAGGCCTGCCCCAACTCCTGGCGCAGGGCGCCCAGACCGCCGGTCACGGCCGGTCCTCGGACGCCGGTGGCGGCACCTCGTCGTCGGGATCCCAGGTCTGCCAGCCCAGTGGCCGGACCGTCACCATGGGGCCCGTCGCAGCGAACTTCAGGCGGTCGTCCGGACGGCCGTGGGAGATGTTGTCCCAGACGTCGGCCACGTCGGCGTCCGAGAGCGACTCCGCGCGCGCCCAGTGCGGGGAAAACCAGGACAGATCCTCGCCGGTGAGCCGGGACGCTGCGGCGCCCTGGCGCACCTTGCGCGCCACTTGGGCGGGGCCGCGGTACTGCGCGTGGGCGATGAAGAGCCCGCGCGACACGCCCCCGACGCGAGTCACGAAGTGGTTGCCGGGATGGATCTCCAACAGCGGATGCGCGCGGCCGCTGGCCTTGCCGGGCAGCGAGGGGGTGGCGTCCAGGACGAACTCGGTGTCGGACGCCAGCGCCTCGACCACGTGCGTGGGCACCATGTGGTGGAAACTCGCCCAGACCTGGCCGGTGGTCTGTGCTCGCAGGTGGTCCGCGACGCTCCTGCCGCGAGCGAACCAGAACTCGTCGGCGTCGAAGGGGACGATCCAGTCGGCGCCGGCCCGCCACGCGCGGTGCGCCAACACCGTCATCTTCTCGGACTGGAAGTGCGCAGGCTCGGCGTCGAGCGCCACGTGGAGCCGCGGGTCGCGCGCCTGACGGTCGAGGAGGTACTCCCGCGTACCGTCGACCGAACGGTTGTCCGCCACGAGCACGTGCGCGAAGCCCTGCCGGAAGCAGTGGTCCAGGACCAAGGGCAGCACGTCCGCCTCGTCGCGGACGACCGTGACGCCCCACACCTCACCCGGCCGACGGACGCCACGCGGAAGGGGCGGAAGGGTCAAGTGGCGCAGCACCTGCACCTGCCGACGCCAGCGCCGGGGTGAGCGGTACCGATGCGCGACCATCGCCACCTGGCCCAACTCCTCGCGGACGTTCACCTCGCGCCTCCTCGTGCCGCCGATGTCGTACTTGGGCATGCCCAGCCTCGGCCCGGGCTATCGTACAGGCGGTACTTGTCCTCGACACGTCCCCCTAGAGGTGGGGCGATCACCGGGAGGAGGCTCGATGCACAAGCACTTCCTGATGGCCGTCCATAAGAATCCGGCTCAGGTCGCCCGACTCGTGCGCGCCCTCGCCGCGCCGGACGCCGACGTCTGGATTCACGTCGATGCCACCTCGCCGTTCGACCCATTCCGTGATGCGTTGGCCGGCGTCGCGGGCGTCCACTGGATCGAACCGCGCGTGAATTGCATCTGGGGCAGCTTCTCGCAGGTCGAGGCGACGCTGGCCTGCCTGCGCGCCGCACTCTCCTCGGGACGGCCGGGGTACCTGCTCTTCGGCAGTGGCCAGGACTACCCGATCAAGGACGCCGCTGCCATCGACGCCTACCTGACCGCCCACGCGGACGTAGTCCACGCGGACACCGCCCCCATCGACCGCATGTGGCCCGACCAGTTTGAGGTCAAGATCACGCACTACTGCCTACCGCAGAGCGACGCCCATGGCGACCTGCTCCTGTTGCCCCCGCTGCGCACCATGTCGCTCCGCGGCGTCTTCGGCTGGGCGCGTCGGCTGATGCGGACGTTCGGTGTGCGGGCGGGCCTGCGCCACACGCGGGCGATGCTGGGGCCACGGGGGCTGCCGTTCGGTATGCCCCACGGCGGCTCGTCCTGGTGGGGCATGCCCTGGGATGTCGCTGGCGATGTGGTCGCGTGGACGGATGCCCACCCCGATTTCGCGCAGTACTTCCGCTACAGCCAGTGCCCGGACGAGATGTTCTTCCACACCGCCCTGGCGCGGCTCGAGGCCGAAGGGCGTCCGCTCGCATGGCAGGAGAACCTCACCTACATCGACTGGTCGGAGGCAACCGCTGGCAGTCCCAAGGTGCTGACGGCCGCCGATGTCGAGACCCTGGCCACGCAGCCGGAGCACAAGCTGTTCGCCCGCAAGTTCGACGAGTCCGTGGACGCCGCTGTCCTGGACATCCTTGACGATCGCGCCGGGAGGTCGCGATGAGCGCCGACGAGCCGCTCACCATCGTCACACCCACAGGGGCGGATTCGGCTGGGACCAGGTCACGCTCATGGTGGAACAGGCCGCGCGGCTTTTCGGCGCCCACCTGGTCACGACCATCGCGACCCGCGACTACTCGCGCCTGGTGACGTCGCTCGCGCTCCTGTCGTCCCGACGCGGGGGCGGGACCTGCCTCGTCGTTGCGCCCCAGCCAGCCCAGCTCAACGCGATCCTCACGGTCCCGGGGTTCCTGCGGGGCTTCGACCGGGTCGTGGGCTGGGTGATCGACAGCTTCTGGGACGATCGGA
>CAYZXQ010000016.1:0-2046 GCA_964482465.1 uncultured Nigerium sp.
CCGGCATGGGCGGTCCCGGCGGCGCTCCCGCCGGCGGCGGTGCGGGCCGTGGCGGACGCGGCGGCCGCGGCGGCACCCAGGGTGCCTTCGGTCGCGCCGGCGGCGCCAACAAGCGTGGCCGCAAGAGCAAGAAGCAGCGCAGGCAAGAGTTCGACCAGATGGAAGCGCCGACGATTGGCGGCGTGCGCATCAAGCAGGGCGACGGCCAGACCGTCCGCCTGCGCCGCGGTGCCTCCCTCACCGACCTCGCCGAGAAGATCGGCGTCGAGCCGGCGAGCCTCGTGCAGGTGCTGTTCCACCTCGGTGAGATGGTCAACGCCACCCAGTCCGTCGCGGACGACACCCTCCAGGTGCTCGGTGCGGAGCTCAACTACGACATCGAAGTGGTCTCGCCCGAGGACGAGGACCGCGAACTGCTCGAGAGCTTCGACGTGACCTTCGGCGAGGACGCCGGCGACGAGGACGACCTCGCGCCCCGCCCGCCGGCCGTCACCGTCATGGGCCACGTCGACCACGGCAAGACCAAGCTGCTGGACGCCCTCCGCGACACCAACGTGGTCGCCAAGGAGGCCGGCGGCATCACGCAGGCCATCGGCGCCTACCAGGTGACCACCGAGGTCGACGGCGACGAGCGCAAGATCACGTTCATCGACACCCCGGGCCACGAGGCGTTCACCGCCATGCGTGCCCGCGGCGCCAAGTCGACCGACATCGCCGTCCTGGTGGTGGCCGCCGACGACGGCGTGATGCCGCAGACCATCGAGGCCCTCAACCACGCGCGTGCCGCCGAGGTGCCGATCGTGGTGGCCGTCAACAAGATCGACAAGCACACCGCCGATCCCACCAAGGTCCGTGGCCAACTCACCGAGTTCGGCGTCATCCCCGAGGAGTACGGCGGCGACACCATGTTCGTCGACGTCTCCGCCGTCACCCGGGAGGGCCTGGACCAGCTGCTCGAGGCCATCGTCCTCACCGCCGATGCCTCCCTCGACCTGCGGGCCAACCCCGACATGCCGGCCCAGGGTGTGGCCATCGAGGCGCACCTCGACAAGGGCCGCGGCCCTGTCGCGACCGTCCTGGTGCACCGCGGCACGCTCCGCACGGGCGACTCGATCGTTGCCGGCTCGGCCCACGGCCGCGTCCGCGCCATGATCGACGACCACGGCAACACCGTCGACCAGGCTCCGCCGTCGATGCCCGTCCAGGTGCTCGGACTCACGTCCGTGCCCGGCGCCGGCGACAACTTCCTGGTCGTCGAGGACGACCGGATGGCCCGCCAGATCGCCGACAAGCGCGAGGCGCGCCAGCGTGCCGCCATGCTCGCCAAGACCACCCGGCGCAAGACCCTCGACCAGCTCTTCGAGCAGTTGGCCAAGGGGGAGACCCAGGAGCTCAAGCTCATCCTCAAGGGCGACTCCGCCGGTTCCGTCGAGGCGCTCGAGGACGCCCTGTCCAAGATCGAAGTCGGCGACGAGGTCTCGTTGCGGGTTATCGACCGCGGTGTCGGTGCCATCACCGAGACCAACGTCTCCCTCGCCGCGGCCTCCGACGCCGTCATCATCGGCTACAACGTCCGGCCGCAGGGCAAGGCCACGCAGTTGGCGGACACCGAGGGTGTCGATATCCGGTACTACTCGGTCATCTACGCCGCCATCGACGACGTCGAGGCAGCCCTCAAGGGCATGCTCAAGCCGATCTTCGAAGAGAAGACGATGGGCACCGCCGAGATCCGCGAGATCTTCAAGAGCTCCAAGTTCGGCATCATCGCCGGCTGCATGGTGCTCGATGGACACATCAAGCGGAACGCCAAGGCGCGCCTCATCCGCGACGGCGTCGTGGTCACCGAGACCTCTATCGCGTCCCTGCGGCGCGAGAAGGACGACGTCACCGACGTCCGCGAGGGCTACGAGTGCGGTCTGACCCTGCACGGTTACTCCGACATCCGACTCGGCGACCACGTCGAGACGTTCGAGATGGTGGAGAAGCCGCGGGACTGAGCCGCTGTCGTCGCCTACGGTGACCCGTGGTGTGATCGGTCCGGGTGGG
>CAYZXQ010000016.1:2146-45382 GCA_964482465.1 uncultured Nigerium sp.
CTGGGGTGGGGTCGGCGTCGGCGTCGCTGGCTCGGGTGGGGAGGGATGGGTTGGTGCCCACCCGGACCTCGCTCGGGTGCGGTCGGCGTCGGCGTCGCTGGCCGGGGCGGGGAGAGGCGGTTGGCTCCCGTCAGGACCCTGCTCACCTGGGGTGGGGTCGGCGTCGGCGTCGCTGGCTCGGGTGGGGATGGGTGGGTTGGTGCCCGCCCGGACCTCGCTCGGGTGCGGTGAGCGTCGGCGTCGGTCGCATTGTCGGTAATGTTCGTCATCAGTCGTTTGAGGAGGCATCCCATGGCCAATCCGCGCTACATCAAGGTCGCCGAGCAGATCCGCGTGATCGTCGCCGAGTTGCTCGAGCGGCGGATCAAGGATCCCCGGCTCGGCTTCGTCACCATCACCGACGTCCGCATGAGCGGCGACGGGCACGAGGCGACGGTGTTCTACACCGTCATGGGTGACGACGACGCCCGGACCGGTACCGCGGCCGCCCTCAAGTCGGCGTCCGGACTGATCCGGTCCAGCGTCGGCAAGCAGCTCGGCATGCGGTTCACGCCCACCGTCGAGTTCGTGCTGGACGCCGTTCCGGAGTCCGCCGCCGAGATGGACGCCCTTCTGGCGCGCGCCCGGCAGGCGGACGCCGCCGTGCAGGCCGCCGCCGCCGACGCGACGTTCGCCGGCGACGCCGATCCCTACAAGAAGCCCGCCGAGGCCGACGAGGACGCCCAGGCGTGAGCGACTCCGGCGTCCTGGTCGTCGACAAGCCCGCCGGCATCACCTCTCACCAGGTGGTCGCGCGCGCCCGACGCGCTTTCGGCACCAAGCGGATCGGGCACGCGGGCACGCTCGACCCCATGGCGACCGGCGTGCTCGTCCTGGGCGTCGAGCGGGCCACCCGTCTGCTCGGCCACCTCGCGCTCACCGACAAGGCCTACGACGCCACGATCCGCCTCGGACAGGCCACGGTCACCGACGACGCCGAGGGCGAGCCGACGGCGTCCGCGGGCGCCGACGGCCTCACCCGCGCCGAGATCGAGGCCGCCCTACCCGCCTTCCGCGGGGCGATCTCCCAGGTGCCCTCGGCGGTGTCGGCCATCAAGGTGGGCGGGCAGCGGTCCTACGCCCGGGTGCGCCGCGGCGAGGACGTCGCCCTGGCCGCCCGCGCCGTCACCGTCGGCCGCTTCGACCTCCTGGACGTCCGCCCGGCCGACGCCGACGGCGTCCGCGTGCTCGATGTCGACGTGACCGTCGAGTGCAGCTCAGGCACCTACATTCGGGCGCTCGCCCGCGATCTCGGCGCCGCGCTGGGCACCGGGGGGCACCTGACCGCCCTGCGGCGCACCCGCGTCGGACCGTTCGCGCTGGCCGACGCCGGCTGGGACGCCGCCCCCGACTCCGCCGCGCCCCGCCTGATGACGATGGCGGACGCCGCCCGCCTCAGCTTCGCCACCCGCGAGATCGACGCGGACGCCGCCCGTGACGTCCGCTACGGACGCAGCCTCGCCCTCGCCCTCGACGGCCTCACGGGTCTTCTCCACGACGGCGAACTCCTCGGTCTCTACGAGCCGCGGGAGGGGCGGGCGGCCCCGGTCGCCGTGCTCGTCTGACGGCGGCCCGCTGGTATCGTGTGCGGTCGGCGCCCCTTCGGCGAGGAAAGGACGAACGTGCGCGATTCGGTCGTAGTCATCGGCAACTTCGACGGCGTTCACCCGGGGCATCAGGCGCTGCTGGCCGCAGCCCACGCCTCCGCCCCGAGTCTCCCGCTCGTGGTCGTGACGTTCTGGCCGCACCCCGCCTCGGTCCTGCACCCCGGAGCCGCGCCCATGCTGCTGACCGGCCTCACCGAGCGCGTCGACCTGCTCGAGGCCGCGGGCGCCGACGAGGTGAACGTCATCACCTTCACCCCCGAGTTCGCCGCCCAGAGCCCCTCCGAGTTCGTGGAGCGGCACCTCGTCCCGCTGCGACCCCGGCGCGTGGTGGTGGGGGAGAACTTCCGCTTCGGTCACCGTGCCGAAGGCACCGTCGACACGCTGCGCGACCTGGCCGCCGGACGCTTCGACGTCGTGGCGCTCCCGCTGGTCACGTTCGGCGACGAGGAGACCAGCTCGTCGCGGGTGCGGGAGGCGTTGAACACCGGCGACGTCCGCGCCGCCGCCGAGCTATTGAAGCGCCCCTTCCGCTTCACCGGGACCGTCCGGCACGGCGACCACCGCGGGCGCGAGTTGGGGTTCCCCACCGCGAACCTACCCGTGCCCGCCCTGCTCGCGTGTCCGCGCGACGGCGTCTACGCCGGGTGGGTCACCCGCCTCGACGGGCGTGACGCCCACGGCGTCCCCCTGCCCGCGGACGCCGCGCCCGAGCCTTGGCCCGCCGCCATCTCGGTCGGCTCCAACCCGACCTTCGACGGCCTGGACCGGCGGGTCGAGTCCTACGTGCTGGACCGCGACGACCTCGAGCTGTACGGGGCGCCCATCGCGGTCGACTTCGTCGAGCGCATCCGTGGGCAGGTCCGCTTCGACGGCATCGCCGCCCTGATCGCCCAGATGGACGCCGACGTGGCCACGAGCCGGGCGTTGCTCGCCTGAGCCGTGCCGGCCGGCCGCGAGCGCGACCCGTGCCCGACGCGTCCCCGCCGGACCCTCGCCTTTCGGCCCGCTCGGGCGCACAATGACGACATGGATCCGGCGGTGCCCGTCGCCTTCTTGGCCGTTGCCGCGATGGTCGGGGTGACGGCCATGTTCTTTCCGCGCCGCGCCTCGCTAATCCTCGACCCGGACGACGCGCGCGAACTCCAAGCGATCGCCCACGACCTCTTGGCCGAACACCGGGCGGAGGTTCGGCCGCTGTTGGCGCATCGGCTGAACACCATCACCGGACGGGGCGTCCCGGCGAGCAGCGTCGAACCGACCGGCATCCGGGGCCAATGGGTCTTGGCGTTCGCCGACGCCACCCGGCTGGTGGTGCGCGAGCGGCGTCCGGGCGACATGGCGGTGCTCGCCCTCCGGCTCATGAGCGGACGTGTGACGCTGGCGTCCTACCGCTTCTCCGACGCGGGGGCGCTGCTCGAACTCAGGTGGCGCGGCGGACGCGTCCGCGCCCTGGCCATCGCCTGATCAGAGAAGCCGAAGGGACTTGCGGTAGATCGCCTCGGTCGGCTCGTCCTCGTCGCGAATGATCTGGTCGCCGTCCAGGTGTAGGACCGAGAGGTTGACCGCGCTGCGGTGTTCGCCGGTGGGCGTGTAGTCCATGCCGATGTACAGCGGGATGGCGGCGGGGTTGTCGGGGGTGACGCCCAAGAAGATCTCGTCGAAGCCCAGCTCGGCGGCCTTCTCCTCGACGAAGGCGCTCAGGGCGGCGCCCACACCCTTGCGGCGGGCGGTCGGGTACACGTACATGCTGAGCACTTCGGGGCGCAGCTCGTTCTCCTCGCGGATGTCCAGGGCGGCGTGCCCGGCGGGCTCGTCGTCCAGGAGCGCGATCACGAGGAAGTAGTCGCCCGCAGCCGCGAGGCCGAGGTGTGCGGCCGCTTGGCCCTGGGCAGCCGCCGTCTCGCGGGCCGCGAGGGCGGGCAGGTCGGCGTCCGTGGCGATGCGGACGGTAATCGTCGGCTTGGCGGGGGTAACGCTCATCTGGCACTCCTTGCTCGTGGTAATCACAGTCTTCCCGACCGGCGCGGAATCCCCAAGCCCGTCTTGACCACCGGGACCTCCCCCGCGATGGGGAGTGTTACCCACGGCGGTCCGGTCCGAGGCTTCGTATGCTGAGGACACGACTCGACTTCGGGAGACATCATGTACATCATCCGCAAGGGCGCCATCGTCGCCGTGGTCGCCGCCCTGGCGCTCGCGGGCTGCTCCGCCCCCGCCATCGCCCCCGCGCCGACCGGAGCCGCCACCTCGGCGGCCGCCAAGGCCGAGCAGGCGGGCGGCGAGGTCGACAAGGCGGCGCTGCTGGCCGATGTCGGCCAGGCGTCCAAGTCCATCAAGACCAGCAAGCTGTCCACCACGACGTCGATGAGCCTGGCCGGCAAGCCCGTGACTCTCAGGTTCGACGGCGCCGTGGACAACACCGACCCGGCCAAGCCCAAGGTCGCCGGCACCATGGACATGGGCGGCGGGAACATGAAGATCGCCTCCGACGGCACGAACTTCTACATGAACCTGCCGACCATGGGCAACAAGTGGCTCAAGATGTCGAAGGACGACCTCGAGAAGACGGGCGGCGGCCCCCAGGTTCAGGATCAGGGCGCCGCGCTGGCGGCGATGGAGAAGTCGGTCAAGAAGGCCGTGTACGTGGGCGAGGAAGACGTCAACGGCGTCAAGACCAAGCACTACACGCTCACCGTCGACATGGGCAAGCTGCTCGCCGGAGCCGGCGCCAGCGAGTCGGCGACGTCGAAGGATGCGCCGTACGACCTGTGGCTGGACGCCAACCACCTGACCCGCAAGTTCAAGTTCGCCATGGAGGCCTCGGGTACCGCGGCTACCGTGGAGGGCCTGGTGACCGCCTACAACGAGCCCGTGACCATCACGATCCCGGACGCCTCGCAGATCACCACGCTGCCCGCGACGAAGGGCTGATCGGCGGGCGACCCCCTCGTCCGCCCCACAGGTGCGAGGGCCGGACTCACGACCGCCACCGAAGAAAACGTGGGAAACGGTCCGCCCGACAGGTGCGAGGGACGGACACACGGTCACCGACGGCGCTCGGCTGGGACTCCCGGCCGGGCGCCGTTCGTTGCGGGTCTCCCGGGGTTCCGGCCGACTGCGAGGCGTGGTGGTTCGTGGGGGTAGCCAGCCGATGCCGGTGCGTCGAGGGTGCCTGGCCGAGTGCACGGCGGAGGCGTTCCTCCCGGCACCCGCTGGGTCCGGGACCGTGGCCGCCCACCCACCAAGGCCCAGGAACCGCTGATGAATGCTGTTCTTGGCGAGGACGGGTCGGGCCAGATGAGCCGGAACCACTCAGATCGTGGGCTCGTATGGACCGTACGGGCCCAGATCGAGGGAGTTCGGATCGCTCGACCCGGGCCGCCGCAGCCAGAACATGATGGATCAGCGTTTCCCCAGGGGAACCGACGGCCCCCGACACGACGCGGTCCTCGCCACCCCCTGGACACCAGGAGGGGCGAGGACCGCGCGTGTGGCTCCGGAGGCGTGTGGCTCCGCAGGGAGCCGCCGCCTGGACGCCGGTCAGGCGTTGAGGTGCGTCATGATGTTGGTGACGGCGTCCTTCGCGTCCCCGAACAGCATCGCCGTGTTCTCCTTGAAGAACAGCGGGTTCTGGACGCCCGCGTAGCCGGTGGCCATCGACCGCTTGAACACGATGACGTTCTCGGCCTTCCACACCTCGAGCACCGGCATGCCGGCGATGGGGGAGGTGGGATCGTCCAACGCGGCCGGGTTGACCGTGTCGTTGGCGCCGATGACCAGCACGACGTCGGTGTCGGAGAAGTCGTCGTTGATCTCGTCCATCTCCAAGACGATGTCGTAGGGGACATGGGCCTCGGCCAGCAGGACATTCATGTGGCCCGGCAGGCGTCCGGCGACCGGGTGGACGCCGAACCGCACGTTCACGCCGTGGGCACGCAGCCGGCTGGTCAGCTCCGCGACCGCGTGCTGGGCCTTGGCGGTGGCCATGCCGTACCCGGGGGTGATGATGACCGACTTGGAGTTCCACAGCAGGTCGGCCGCGCCGGCGGCGTCGATCTCGTGGTGCTCGCCGGTCACCTCGGCGCCCCCGGACGGACCCGTGCCCTCGCCGAAGCCGCCCAGGATGACCGAGACGAACGAGCGGTTCATGGCCCGGCACATGATGTAGGACAGGATGGCGCCGGAGGAGCCCACCAGCGACCCGGTGATGATGAGCAGGTCGTTGTTGAGCATGAAGCCCGCAGCGGCCGCCGCCCAGCCCGAGTACGAGTTGAGCATCGAGACCACCACCGGCATGTCGCCGCCGCCGATGGCCGCCACCATGTGGAAGCCCAGCAGGAAGCCGATGAGGGCGATCGCGATGACCAGCGCCCACCCCAGCACCGGGGTGTGCTCGCCCACGGCCACGAAGACGATCATCAGGACGAAGAACGCGGCGAAGCCGACCAGGTTGAGCAGGTTGCGCCCCGGCAGCATGAGCGGCGCGGACTTCATCCGGGCCGACAGCTTGAGGAACGCGACCACCGAGCCGGTGAACGTGTAGGCGCCGATCAGGACGCCCAGGGCCACCTCGACCAGGTGCACGGGTCCGCCCTCCAGCGGGGGAGCGGCGAAGGAGTTGAAGCCGACCAGCACGGCGGCCATGCCCACGAAGGAGTGGAAGGCGGCGATCAGCTCGGGCATCTGGGTCATCTCGACCTTGCGGGCGATGGGCGTCCCGATGAGGGCGCCCAGCAGCAGCACGGCCAGAATCAGGGCCAGCGTGACCGGGACCGACAGGCGGTTGGCCGGGTCGGCCGCCGAGAGGGCGAGCGAGTTGATGACGGTCGCCCCGAGCGCGAGGCCCATGCCGACCATGCCGGCGATGTTGCCCAGGCGGGCCGTGGTCTGCTTACTCAGGCCGGCGAGGGAGAGGATGAAGAGGATCCCCGCGATCAGGTACAGGCCGTTGACGAACGCGCCCCAGTGGGTCAAGACGAACTCCATGTCAGGCCTCCTTCCGGAACATGCTGAGCATTCGGTAGGACACCAGGAAGCCGCCGAAGATGTTGATCGAGGCGATCGTCGCGGCGATGAACGACATCACCAGCACGGCGATGTTCGTCGAGCCCAACTGGAGCAGCGCGCCGACGAGGATGATGCCCGAGATGGCGTTGGTCTGGGCCATGAGCGGGGTGTGCAGCGAGTGCGCGACGCCGCTGATGACGTAGAAGCCCACGACGACCGCGAGCGCGAACACGGTGAACGCGCCGAGGAACGAGCCGGGCGCGAAGGTGATCGCCGCGAGGACGAGCAGCGCCCCCACCACGGACAGGCCCATGCGGCGCTGGCCGGCGGCCTTGGCCGCGGCGGCCTGGCGGGCGGCGACGACGGCCGGATCCTCGGGGACGGCCACGACCGCCTTCGGGGCGGCCGACACCTGGACCGGCGGCGGCGGCCACAGGATCTCGCCGTCCTGCGATGTCGTCATGCCGCGGACGACCACATCGTCCATGTCGAGCGTGACGGCGCCGTCCTTGTTCGGGGTCAGCAGCTTGAACAGGTTCACCACGTTGGTGCCGTAGAGCTGCGACGCCTGGGTGGGGAGGCGTCCGGGCAGATCGGTGTAGCCGATGATCTTGACGCCGTTGGCGGTGACGACCAGCTCGTCGGGCTTGCTGCCCGCGACGTTGCCGCCGTTGGACGCCGCCATGTCGACGATGACCGAGCCCGGCTTCATGGACGCCACCATCTCCTCGGTGATGAGGCGCGGGGCCGGCCGTCCGGGGATCAGGGCCGTGGTGATGATGATGTCGACATCCTTGGCCTGCTCGGCGTACAGCCGGGCCGCGGCGGCCTTGAAGTCGTCGCCCATCTCACGCGCGTAGCCGTCGGAGGACACCTCGGTCTTCACGTCCACGGTGAGGAATTCGCCACCCATCGACTCGACTTGGTCGGCGACCTCCGGGCGGGCGTCCGTCGCGCGGACGATGGCACCCAGGGCCTTCGCGGTGCCGATCGCGGCCAGGCCGGCGACGCCGGCGCCCGCGACGAGCACCTTGGCCGGCGGTACCTTGCCGGCGGCGGTGACCTGCCCGGTGAAGAAGGAGCCGAACTCGTTGGCGGCCTCGACCACGGCGCGGTAGCCGGCGATGTTCGCCATCGAGCTCAGCACGTCCAGGGCCTGCGCGCGCGAGATGCGCGGGACGGCGTCCATCGCGAGCACGGTGAGCGTACGGGCGTTGAGCTTCGCGACGAGCTCTGGGTTGCGCGCCGGGGCCACGAGGGAGATCAGGGTGCCGCCTTCGGGCAGTTGGCCGATCTCGGCGTCCGTCGGTGCGTTGATCTTGGCGACGACCGGGCTGGCCCACGTCGTGGCGCGGTCGGCGATCAGGGCGCCGGCCGCCTCGTAGTCGGCGTCCCTGTAGGAGGACTTGTTGCCCGCACCGGTCTCGATGACCACCTCGTGGCCGAGCTTCATCAGCTGCTCGACAGTCTTCGGTGTCGCCGCGACGCGGGTTTCTCCCTCCAGGGTCTCCAGTGGGATACCGATCCTCATCCTGCAAACTCCTCCAGATTCTGCGACCGGCCGGCCGCGTCGACTAGCCTATTGGCCTTGCCGGACGCGGGCGCGCTCCTTCGGCGCCCTCCCGATCCCGCCCGACTCTAGTGCACGCGAAGGGGACGATTCGCTCGCCTGTGCGCCACACGGTAGAGTGGGCCACTGCCGTCACGACGGCCGCGGATGCCCAAGAGCTCCCCACCCATCGACCGGGGGGCGCCGCGCAACGGGAAACCGAGAGGAGTGCCTCCTTCATGGACGCCGAGACCAAGAAGAAGATCATCGAAGAGTACGCGACCAAGCCCGGGGACACTGGCTCTCCCGACGTGCAGATCGCGCTGCTCAGCAAGCGCATCGCGCACCTGACCGAGCACCTCAAGCAGCACAAGGGCGACCACCACAGCCGTCGTGGCCTCATGATCATGGTCGGCCAGCGCCGCCGCCTGCTGAACTACGTCGCCGCCCAGGACATCGAGCACTACCGCTCGCTGATTGCCCGCCTCGGCCTGCGCCGGTGACGTTGGCATCGTGCTGAGAGGGAGTGGCCCGCGTGGCCACTCCCTGTTGGCATTGTCCGTCGGGTAGGTTCGAAGCGGACGCCGCGGCGTCCGCCACCTCCCTCCGCCACAAACTGAACACGTAACCACCGCCCTCCCCGGCCGGCTTCTCGGTCCTCGGTAGTGGTCTTCGGGAGCTTGCTGCCCCCGCGGACCTCGATCGAAGACCGGACGTGGCTCGGGCGGGCACCACGAAAGGAACATCCATGTCCATGGATCACCCCGACGTCCGCTTCGCCGAAGCCGTCATCGACAACGGCAGCTACGGGCGTCACGTCGTTCGCTTCGAGTCGGGTCTGCTCGCGAAGCAGGCCAACGGCTCCGCCGCGGTGTACCTCGATGAGGACACCATGCTGCTGTCCGCCACCACCGCGCAGGCCAACCCGCGCGACGCCATCGACTTCTTCCCGCTGACGGTCGACGTCGAGGAGCGCATGTACGCCGCGGGCCGCATCCCCGGCTCGTTCTTCCGCCGCGAGGGCCGGCCCAGCGAGGCCGCCATCCTGGCCGCGCGCCTCATCGACCGCCCGCTGCGCCCCTGCTTCGTCAAGGGCCTGCGCAACGAGGTCCAGGTCGTCGTGACCGTCATGGCCCTCAACCCCAATGTCCGCTACGACGTGCTCGCGATCAACGCCGCGTCGGCGTCCACCACGCTGGCGGGCCTGCCGTTCAGCGGCCCGGTCGGCGGCGTCCGCGTCTCCCTCATCGGTGAGACCTGGGTCGGCTTCCCCACCGTCGAGCAGCAGCACAACTCCACCTTCGACATGGCCGTCGCCGGTCGCGTCCTGCCCGACGGCGACGTCGCGATCATGATGGTCGAGGCCGGCGGCACCGAGGGCACGTGGGACATCGTGCGCTCCGGGCGTCCGGCGCCGACCGAGGAGATCGTCGCCCAGGGCCTCGAGGCCGCCAAGCCGTTCATCAAGGCGCTGTGCGATGCCCAGGTCGACCTGGCCCAGCAGCTCCCGAAGGAGACCACCGAGTTCCCGGTCTTCCGCGACTACGCCGACGACGTGTTCGACGCCGTCCGCGAGGTGGCCGAGGGCCGCATCCGCGAGGTCTACTCCATCGCCGGCAAGCAGGACCGCGACGAGGCCGACAAGGCGCTCAAGGCCGAGGTCAAGGAGGCGCTCGCCGAGCGCTTCTCCGGCCGCGAGAACGAGATCTCCGGTGCCTACAAGGCGCTCACCAAGAAGATCGTCCGGCACCGCACGCTCACCGAGGGCGTCCGGATCGACGGCCGCGGCGTCCGCGACATCCGGACGCTGTCGGCGGAGGTCGGTGTCCTGCCGCGCGTCCACGGCTCGGCGCTGTTCCAGCGCGGCGAGACCCAGATCCTGGGCGTCACCACGCTGAACATGCTCGACATGGAGCAGAAGCTCGACACGCTGGCGCCGGAGACCACCAAGCGCTACATGCACAACTACAACTTCCCGCCGTACTCCACCGGCGAGACCGGCCGCGTCGGCTCCCCGAAGCGCCGCGAGATCGGCCACGGCGCGCTCGCCGAGCGGGCGCTCGTGCCGGTGCTGCCGGGCCGCGAGGAGTTCCCCTACGCGATCCGTCAGGTGTCCGAGGCGCTGGGCAGCAACGGCTCGACCTCGATGGGCTCGGTCTGCGCGTCGACGCTGTCGCTGCTGCAGGCGGGCGTCCCGCTGAAGTCCCCGGTCGCGGGCATCGCGATGGGCCTCATGAGCGAGGAGATCGACGGGCAGCTGCGCTACATCGCGCTGACCGACATCCTCGGCGCCGAGGACGCCCTGGGCGACATGGACTTCAAGGTCGCGGGCACCCGTGACTTCGTCACCGCGCTCCAGCTCGACACCAAGCTCGACGGCATCCCCGCCGACGAGTTGGCCAAGGCGCTGCTGCAGGCCCGCGAGGCCCGCTTCACGCTGCTGGACGTCATGGGCGAGGCCATCGACACCCCCGACGAGATGAGCCCGTTCGCGCCGCGCATCATCTCGATCCGGATCCCCGTCGACAAGATCGGCGAGGTCATCGGGCCGAAGGGCAAGATGATCAACCAGATCCAGGACGACACGGGCGCCAACATCAGCATCGAGGACGACGGCACGATCTACATCGGCGCCGACTCCGGCGAGAAGGCGGACGCCGCCCGCGCCATGATCAACGCCATCGCCAACCCGACGATGCCGGAGAAGGGCGAGCGCTACCTGGGCACGATCGTCAAGATCATGCCGTTCGGTGCGTTCGTGTCGCTCCTGCCGGGCAAGGACGGCCTGCTGCACATCTCCAAGATGCGCGTGCTCGCCGGTGGCGGCCGCGTGGAGAACGTCGAGGACGTCGTGAGCGTCGGCCAGAAGATCCAGGTCGAGATCTCCGAGATCGACGACAAGGGCAAGCTGTCGCTCGTCCCGGTGGTCGAGGAGAAGAAGGACGCCGAGGCTCAGGCCTGATCCCACTCCAACGAGGCGGCGTCACCCAGCGATGGGTGGCGCCGCTTTCGTCTGCGCGGGGTCAGAAGCCGTACAGCCGGCCCAGATCGGTGAGGGCGACGCCGGCGTCCGCGACCGCCAGCGCGGCCTGCCAGGCGTCCGTGCCCTCGTGGCCGGCGAGGTAGGCCCGCTGGAACTCGGCCACGGCGTCCGGATCGACGTCGAGGCGACCCGCGGCGTCCGGGAACGCGATGAGCAGCAACTCGACGAACTCCGCGTCGTCGGCGACCGGCGGCTGCCAGTGGCGTGCGCCGAGCGCCCGGGCCCCCCGCTGGGCGTAGAAGCGGGCACGGCGGGCGGGATCGCCGTGGCGTTGGTCGGTGGGGGTCCGTCCGGGAAGCTCGATCTCGGCGACGACGAGGGTGACCCCGGGTTCCCAGCACGCCGCCAGCGCGGCGTCGAGCAGCGCCGCGCCGACGCCCCGACCCCGGCAGGAGTCGTCCACGGCGAGCCACGCGAGCAGGCTGGTGCGGGCGCTGACCCGCTCCACGACGGCGGCGCCACGGCAGCCTCCGGACGCCTCGGCCACCAGGACGCCGCGGCGTCCGGCCCCTACCTCGGCCACGAACGAGGCGGCGTCCGGCAGCTCGTCGGCGGGGAAGTTCGGGGCGAGGACCTCGGCATGGACCGCCGCGAGGTCGGCGGGATCGGTGACGGTCCGGATCGAGGCCCCCACCCGCTCGGTCACAGCAGCGGCAGCAGGTCGGCGACGGACTCCAGCACGCGCGAGGGGCGGAACGGGAAGGCCTCGAGATCGTCCGCGGCGGTCGAGCCGGTGAGGACGAGCACCGTGTGCAGACCGGCCTCCATGCCCGCGACGATGTCGGTGCCCATGGTGTCGCCGATCATGCCCGTGTGCTCGGAGTGCGCCTGGATGCGGTTGAGCGCCGAGCGGAACATCATCGGGTTGGGCTTGCCCACGACATAGGGCTTGCGGCCCGTCGCCGTGGTGATCATGGCGGCGAACGCGCCCGTGGCCGGGACGATCCCCCCGTTGCCGGGCCCCGCGACGTCGGGGTTGGTCGAGATGAAACGGGCACCGCCGAGGATCAGCCGGATCGCCTTGGTGGCCTGCTCGAACGACATGCCGCGGGTCTCGCCCAGCACCACGAACTCGGGGTCGGTGTCGGTCAGGACGAACCCCGCCTCGTGCAGCGCGGTCGTCAGCCCGGCCTCGCCGAGCACATAGGCGGTCTTGTCGCCGGGCTGGTCGGCCAGGAAGTCGGCCGTCGCCATGGCGGAGGTCCAGATGTTCTCCTCGGGGACGTCCAGCCCGGCGCGGGCCAGTCGGGCCGACAGGTCGCGGGGCGTCTGGACGGAGTCGTTGGTGATGACCAGGTAGCGGCGCCCGGTCTCCTTGAAGCGTTCGATGAGCTCCTTGGCGCCCGGAATCGCGGTATCGCCGTGCACGAGCACGCCGTCCTTGTCGGTCAGCCAGCAGTCGAGGTCCTTCGGATCACGCATGCATCCATCCTTCCACGGTCAGGTGAACGGGGCGTGAACGCTGTCGGGGGCGGCTCGTAGGATGGGCGCCATGAAGGTGGCGGTGCTGGGAGCGAAGGGGCGCATGGGCGTCGAGACGGTGCGGGCGATCGAGGCCGCCCCGGATCTGGAGCTGGTCGCGGCCGTCGACGTCGGCGACGATCTCGCGCCGGTCGCGGACGCCGACGTGGCGGTCGACTTCACGATCCCGGACGCCGTGATGGCCAACATCGCCTGGTGCGTGGCGCATGGGGTACATGTGGTGGTCGGCACGACCGGGATCACGCCGGAGCGCCTGGAGGCGATCCGCGGGCTCTCCGCGGACGCAGGCGTCGGCGTGGTCGTCGCCTCCAACTACTCCATCGGGGGCGTGCTGCTCATGCGGTTCGCCGAGCAGGCCGCGCGGTGGTACGAGTCGGTCGAGATCATCGAGCTGCACCACCCCGACAAGGTGGACGCCCCGTCCGGCACGGCCGCCACGACCGCCGGGCGCATCGCCGAGGCCCGCGCCGCCGCGGGGCTGGCACCGGTTCCGGACGCCACCCGCATCGATCCCGACGGCGCGCGGGGCGCGGTGGTCGGCGGCATCCACGTGCATGCCGTCCGGAGCCGCGGGCTGTTCGCCAACCAGCAGGTCCTGTTCGGCAACGAGGGGGAGGCGCTGACGCTCACGCACAACTCGTTCACGCGGGCGTCCTATATGCCCGGGGTCCTCGCCGCCGTGCGGGCCGTCCCGGAGATGCCCGGCCTCACCGTCGGCATCGAGTCGCTGCTGGGGATCTGATCTGCGTGCGCAAGG
Source organism: uncultured Nigerium sp. (assembly GCA_964482465.1). Lineage (GTDB taxonomy): Bacteria > Actinomycetota > Actinomycetes > Propionibacteriales > Propionibacteriaceae > Propioniciclava. Next base: position 15,631 of record CAYZXQ010000016.1, read on the forward strand.
CGCTCGCCGCCCTGGTCGGGTTGGTCGTCGTGGCGGTCCTCGCGGTGGTCGCCTCCGACGCCCCACTGCGCGCCGAGGTCGAGCGCCGGGTGGCGGCCGAGGTGGCGACCTCGGTGCCCTTCAGCGCGACCCCGTCGGTGGAGCTGGGCGGCTATCCCTTCGCGTGGCACGCCGTCACGCGGCAGTTCCCGACGGCGCACATCCGGGCTGCCGGCATGCCGATGAGGATCGGGGAGCACCGGGCCACGCTCGCCGACGTGGACGTGACGCTCGTGGGCGTCGACGCCCGCCAGCCCCACGTCAAGGCCCGCACCGTGGAGGGGACCGCGGTCCTCACCTACGCCGACCTGTCCGCTGTCGCCAGGCTCCCGATCTCGGGCAGCAACGGGCGTCTCACGGCCACGTACGAGACGTCGGTCCTCGGCGTGCCCGTCCGGGTCGTGGCGTCCGGGCAACCCACCCTCGACCCGGCTGCACAGGCCGTGTCCCTTGAGAAGCCCGATCTGCAGCTCGCCGGGCGCAGCATCGGACCCGAGGCGTCCCAGGCGCTGCTGGACGCCCTGGTGAAGCCGGTCGCGGTCCCGCTGGACTACGGGCTGAAGCTCGTGCGCGTCACCGCCGGCTCCGACGGGCTGCACATCTCCTTCGACGGCACGGACGTCGCCTTCGGCTGAGGGTCCGGACGCCGACCGGCCCGTCGCTCCCGGATGCTCAGAGCGCGGTGTGCAGGCGGACCATCTTCACGGTGGCCGCCTCGTCCGGGGTGCCGATCGTCCGGTGGGAGCCGTCCGGGCCCCACCCGGCGGACGTCAGGAACGACCGCAGCGGGTCGTCGGTCGAACGGACCCACCACGTCGCGCGCGTGAACCCGTCCGCGCGCAGGGTGTCCGCGACGGCGTTGAGCAGCCGTGAGCCGTGTCCGGCGCGCTGCGCCTGGGGATCCACGACGAACTCCCCGACCAGCGCGTCGGAGGCCGGGTCGGCGTCCGGATCGTCGGCCGGACCCACCGCGGCGAACCCGACCACCCGGCCCTGCCCGGTCGCCACCAACACGCGGAACTGCGCCAGCGGCGGGGCCAGGATCGCGGACGTCCACGACTGCGTCATCGTGTCGAGGTCGACCGAGGCCAGGATGTGCGCCGCCACCTCCGGCGGGAACAACTGCTGCCAGGAGCGGCGCTGGACGGCGGAGATAGCCGCCGCCTCACCCGGGAGGGCGAGACGGACGGAGTCGGGAGTGCTGATCACGGCTGCATCGTAGGCTGTCGGACCGCCCCGATAGGGTGGCGCCGTGCGCGAATCCCTCAAGAACCCGCCCAAGCTGGCCCCCGACACCCTCCGGATCATTCCGTTGGGTGGTCACGGCGACGTCGGTCGTAACGCCGCGAGTTTCGAGGTCAACGGCTCGATCCTGATCCTCGACTGCGGGGTGCTGTTCCCCGACGAGAACCATCCCGGCGTCGACCTCATCCTCCCCGGGCTCCACCTGCTCGACGACCGGCTCGACGACATCGCGTGCCTCGTCCTCACCCACGGCCACGAGGATCACATCGGCGCCGTGCCCTACCTGCTGCGTCGGCGTCCCGATATTCCCGTCCTGGGTAGCCGTTTCACCCTCGCGTTGGTCCGCGAGAAGCTCAAGGAGCACCGGATCCGCGGCGTCGACCTGCGCGAGATGCGCGAGGGCTCGCGGACGACGGTGGGCGAGTTCGACCTGGAGTTCCTCGCGGTCAACCACTCGATCCCGGACGCCCTCGCGGTCGTCCTGCGGACCGCCGCCGGCACCGTCCTGCACACCGGCGACTTCAAGATGGATCAGCTCCCTCTCGACGGCCGCCTCACCGACCTGCGCGGCTTCGCCCAGGTCGGCAGCGAGGGCCTCGACCTGTTCATGGTGGACTCCACGAACGCCGAGACGCCCGGCTACACCACCTACGAGAAGGACATCAAGCCCGCCATGGAGCGGGTGTTCGCCAACGCCACGGGCAAGATCGTGGTGGCCTGCTTCGCGAGCCATGTCCACCGCGTGCAGCAGGTCATGGACGAGGCCCACCGCCGCGGCCGCAAGGTGTGTTACGTCGGCCGGTCGATGGTCCGCAATATGACGCTCGCGGCCGAACTGGGCTACCTCAAGGTCCCCGGCAACACCCTCATCGAGCTGTCCGCGCTCGACGACTACCCCGACGATCAGGTGGTCGTCGTCTCCACGGGCAGCCAGGGCGAGCCGCTGTCGGCGCTGGCCCGCATCGCCAACCACGAGCACCCGGTGATCCGGGCCGGCAAGGGCGACGTGGTGCTGCTGGCCAGTTCGCTGATCCCGGGCAACGAGAACTCGGTCTACCGGGTCATCAACGGGCTGGTGAAGAACGGCGTCTCGGTGGTCCACAAGGGCAACGCCCTGGTGCACGTGTCGGGACACGCGAGCTCTGGCGAGCTGCTGTACGCCTACAACCTCGTGCAGCCGCGCAATGTCATGCCGGTGCACGGCGAGATCCGCCACCTCGTGGCCAACGCCGAGTTGGCCATCGCGACGGGCGTCCCGCGCGAGAACGCGATCGTCGTCGAGGACGGCGCGGTGGTCGACCTGCGCGCGGGCCGCGCCCGCGTGGTCGGACGCCTCGAGTGCGGCTACGTCTTCGTGGACGGCTCCACGGTGGACGCCGTGGGCGACGCCGAACTCGACGAGCGGCGGATCCTGGGCGAGGAGGGCTTCATCTCCGCCATCGCCGTGGTCAACCTGCACGCGGGCGTCCTCGTGGAGGGCCCCATCGTGTCCGCGCGCGGCTTCGTCGACGACGCGGCGGCGTTCGACGACGTCACGGCCGAGATCGCCAGGGCGCTGCGGCAGTCGCTGGCCGACGGCGCCGACGACACCCACCAGTTGTCCCAGGTGATGCGACGGCTGCTCGGGCGGTGGGTGAGCCGGACCTACCGGCGGCGTCCGATGATCGTCCCGGTGGTCATCTCGACCTGATTTCGCGTGGGAGGCCCTCCTCGGTTAGGATTGGCAGGTTCCCTTTGAGGTCTGTTCGTGCGCGCCCGACGGCGTGCCACCTGAAACAAGGAGTCTGAAGTGGCTGCCGTTTGTGACGTCTGCGCCAAGAAGCCGAGCTTCGGCCACAACGTGCCCTGGTCGAAGAAGAAGACGAACCGCCGTTGGAGCCCCAACATCCAGCGCATCCGCGCCGTCGTGAACGGTGGCACCAAGCGCATGTACGTGTGCACCTCCTGCATCAAGGCCGGCAAGGTCAGCCGCTGAGGCTACGCTCGCCGCTGCGCGAGCCCGCAAAGACCCGCTCCGTGCGGGTCTTTCGCATGTCCGGACGCCGCGGGCTCGGCCCGCGCGGGAGTGTCCGAGCGGCCCGTTATGCTCGCGCACGTGGCAGGCGAACACATCACGCCGTGGCGGACGGAGCTGTTCCGCGAGCTGAACGCGCCGCTGGCGAGCGTGCTGGGCGAGAAGACGGCGCGCGAGTTCGCCCCGCTGCGGGTGACCACCGTCGGCGACCTGCTGCGACACCTGCCGCGCCGCTACCTGGCGGGCACCGAACTCACCGACCTCGGCTCGTTGGAGGAAGGCGAACACGTCGCCGTGATGGCGCGGGTGGCCCAGGCCGAGATCCGGCACGCGCGCTCGACGACCGGCTCGACGCGGGGGCGTCCGAATGTGCGGCTGGAGGTCGTGCTCACCGACGGCCACGGGCGCCTCAACGTGACGTTCTTCGGTCGGGAGTCGCTGTGCGAGTTCTGGCGGCGTCAGGTGTCGCTCGGCGTCCGCGGCATCTTCGTCGGCAAGGTCTCCTCGTTCCGCGGTGAACTCCAGATGACCCACCCGGCCTTCGTGATGCTCGACGCGAAGGGCAAGGTGGTCGGCCACTCCGAAGAGAAGGCCCGGATCGCGGAGCTCTCCCGCTCGGGGCTGGTCGGCCTGTATCCGGCCACCGCCAAGCTGCCCACCTGGACCATCGCCGAGTGCGTCCGGCTCGTGGTGGCGAGCCTGTCGGCGCTGGACGACCCCTGGCCCGCGTGGGTCCGCGAAGGCGCGGGGGTGCCGGGGCTGCTGGACGCTTTCTCGTTCGTGCATCGTCCCGCGTCGGCGTCCGAGATCGCCCGGGGCACCGACCGGCTGCTGTTCGACGAGGCGTTCGCGACCCAGCTCACGATGGCCCACCGGCGCGCCGCGAACGCCGTCCTGAGCGCCGGGCCGCGTCCGCGCCGTGCGGGCGGCATCCTCGACGCCTTCGACGCCCGGCTGCCGTTCGCGCTCACCGCGGGCCAGGAGCGGGTCTGCGGCGAGGTCTTCGCCGACCTGGAGCGTCCGCGTCCGATGCAGCGGCTGCTGCAGGGCGAGGTCGGGTCGGGCAAGACGCTGGTGGCATTGCGCGCCATGCTCGCGGTCGTGGACGCCGGCGGGCAGGCCGTGTTGTTGGCCCCCACCGAGGTGCTCGCCGCCCAGCACCACGCCACCATCGCGGCCCTGCTCGGCGATCTCGGCCACGGTCGGCTCCTGGGGGCTCCGGACGCCGCCACGGACGTGGTGTTGGTAACCGGCTCGTCGTCCGCGGCCGCCCGGCGGGCGGCGCTGCTCAAGATCGCCTCGGGCGAGGCGGGCATCGCCATCGGCACCCACGCGCTGCTCAACGACACGGTGTCGTTCGCCGATCTTGGGTTGGTCGTCGTCGACGAGCAGCACCGCTTCGGCGTGGCGCAGCGGGCGGCGCTGGCGGAGCGAACGCTGCTCAAGCCGCATGTGCTGGTGCTGACCGCCACGCCGATCCCGCGGTCGGTGGCGATGACGATCTTCGGCGACCTCGACGTGAGCACATTGGAGGAGCTTCCGGGCGGGCGGGCCGAGGTGACGACCACCGTGGTGGACGGCACGCTCCGGCCGGCCTGGATCGACCGGGCATGGGATCGGGTGCTCGAAGAGGTCGCCGCCGGGCGGCAGGTGTTCATCGTGGCTCCGCGGATCGGCGCCAAGGCCGACTCCGAGGGCATGGGCGTCGAGCAGTTGGCCGAGTTGCTGCGGTCTGGGCCGCTGGCGTCGGTGCGGCTGGGGGTGTTGCACGGTCAACTGTCGTCCGACGCGAAGGACGCCGTCATGGGCGCGTTCGCGGCCGGCGAGGTGGACGTCCTGGTCGCCACCACGATCGTCGAGGTCGGCGTCGACGTGCCGAACGCGTCCATGATGGTGGTCTGGGACGCCGACCGGTTCGGCATCAGCCAGCTCCATCAGCTCCGCGGCCGGATCGGCCGGGGCGAGCACCCGGGCGTGTGTCTGCTCGTCAGCCACGCCGACGGCGCCAGCCCGGCCTGGGAGCGGCTCGCGGCCGTGGCGTCCACGCGCGACGGGTTCGAACTCGCCGAGCTCGACCTGGCCCAGCGCCGCGAGGGCGACGTGCTTGGCGCCGAGCAGTCGGGGGGACGCTCGACACTCCGGCTGCTCCGCGTCCTGGAGCACGCCGACGTCATCGCGCGCGCCCGCGCGCTGGCCGAGGAGGCCGTGCGCCGCGACCCTGCCCTCCAGGTGCCCGGGTTCGCGGACGCCGTGACCCAGACCAACCTGCTCTCGGGCGGGGAATGGGGGGAGCGCTCGTGAGCCGCATCGTCGCGGGCAGCCGAGGGGGACAGCGGCTCACCATGCCCGCCCACGACCGGACGCGTCCCACCTCCGACCGCGTGCGCGAGGCCGCTTTCTCGCTGGTAGCCGACTGGGCGGGTACGGCGGGGGAGCCGGCCGACACCCAACTGCTGAGGTTTTCGTTCCTCGACCTGTATGCGGGCTCGGGCGCGGTCGCGCTCGAGGCGGCCAGCCGCGGGGCGGCGCCGGTGGCGTGCGTCGAAAAAGACAGGGCCACGGCGTCGGTCGCCCGCCGCAACGCCGAGACGCTCGGGTTGGCGGTGACGGTGGTGACGGCCCCCGTCGAGGGCTGGCTCGCGGACGCCGCGGCGTCCGCCTACGACGTGGTCTGGCTCGACCCGCCGTACGCGGTCGACAACGCGGCGGTGGCGGCCGTCCTCGCCCGGCTCGTGGCGCGCGGGTGGCTGGCGCCCGACGGTCTGGTCGTGGTGGAGCGGTCGGCCCGCGACGAGCCGTTCGCGTGGCCCGACGCCTTCGCGACCCGCTGGGATCGGCGCTACGGTGAGACGACTTTGTACTTCGGCACGCAGGAGGCCGCATGAGGGCGATCTGTCCCGGCTCGTTCGACCCGGTCACGCACGGCCATCTCGACATCATCGGCCGGGCGGCGGCGCTGTTCGACGAGGTGGTCGTCGCGGTGGGCCGCAATTCGGCCAAGAACTACCTCTTCGCGCCCGACGAGCGTGTGGCCATGGTGGTCGAGGCGCTGTCGGGTTTCGGCAACGTCCGGGTCGCGCCGCTGACCGGGCTGCTGGTCGACTTCGCCAGGGCGGAAGGTTGCGATGTCATCGTCAAGGGGCTGCGGTTCGCCTCCGACTTCGAGTTCGAACTGCAGATGGCGCAGATGAACCACGCCCTCAGCGGGATCGAGACCGTCATGCTGCCGACGGCGGCCAGGTGGGCGCACCTGTCGTCCACGATGATCCGCGAGGTGGCGCTGCTGGGCGGCGATGTCGAACAGTTCGTGACCCCCGAGGTGGCGGCCCGCGTGCGGGCCAAGGTCGCCGAGCGCCGGGGGCCTTGACCCGGTTTGGAGGCAGCCCACGCGAGCCGGTAGGCTTGGCGTTCGGTCGCGTTCAGCCGCGCCCAGCCTCACAGCCAAGGGAGATCAGCGATGGCACATCGCCCGATCGATCCTCGTTCGGGACTCGTCTTCGACATTCGCGAGTACGGTCACCGTCCGGGATCGATGAAGGAGATCGCCGAGATCGTCCCGGCGCCGGAAGGGCTCGGCAACGACGTGATCGGAGTACCGACCGATTCCCCGATCGACCTGCAGCTACGGCTGGAGGCGGTGGGGGATGGGGTCCTGGCCACCGGAGTGGCCGGCGTGCAGTTGCGCGGGGAGTGCGCTCGGTGCCTGACCGAGGTCGCGGCGGAGGCCGAGATCGACGTCGCCGAGTTGTTCCTCTTCCCGGGTGTGGACGCCGACGACACCGAGGCCAGCCGCGTCGAGGACGAGAGGATCGACCTCGAGCCCGTCCTGCGGGACGCGGTGGTGCTCGACCTGCCGTTCATCCCGCTGTGCCGGGCCGATTGTGCGGGCCTGTGCCAGGAGTGTGGCGCGAGCCTGAACGACGATCCCGACCATCGCCATGACGCGGCGTCCGACCCCCGGTGGGCCGGACTCGCGCAGTGGGCGACCGGCGCCGAAGACTGACCTGGCCCTCGGGCCTCGACCAAGGAGTATTGACGTGGCTGTTCCCAAGCGGAGGATGTCCCGCAGCAACACGCGTGCCCGCCGCGCCCAGTGGAAGACGTCCGCGCCGACGCTCGTCACCTGCGCGAACGCGGCCTGCAAGGCGCGTCACCTGCCCCACACGGCGTGCCCGGAGTGCGGCCAGTACGGCCCCCGGAGCGCGCGCAGGCAGGTCGTCGAGCCGTGACCGACGCGGCCGCGGGCCGCGTTGCCGAGTTGTTCACCGAGCTGGGGATCGAGATCGATCCCCAGCTTCTCGGGCTTGCCCTCACCCACCGGTCGTGGGCCTACGAGAACGGGGCCGTGCCCCACAACGAGCGCCTGGAGTTCCTGGGTGACTCGGTGCTCGGCGTGGTGGTCACCGAGCAGCTCTACCGTTCGTTCCCCGAGTTGCCCGAGGGGCAGCTCGCGAAGCTGCGCTCGGCGGTCGTCAACACCCATGCGCTCGCGGGGGTAGCCCGCTCGCTGGGGTTGGGCACGCTCGTCCGGTTGGGCAAGGGCGAATCCGCGACCGGCGGCGCCGACAAGGACTCGATCCTGGCCGACACCACGGAGGCCCTGTTCGGTGCCACCTTCCTGTCCGCCGGACGCGACGCCGCAGACCGGCTCATCCACCACCTCATGGATCCCCTGATCGCGCACGCGGCCAGCGCGGGCGCCGGCCTGGACTGGAAGACCAGTCTCCAGGAGCTGTGCGCCGCCCTCGGGCTCCCGGCCGCCGGCTACACCCACGAGTCGTCCGGACCCGACCACGACAAGCGCTTCGTCGCCTCCGCGGTCGTCGGCGACCGGGTGTTCAGCGGGGAAATCGGCCGCTCCAAGAAGCAGGCCGAGCAGAGCGCCGCCGCTGCGGCCTTCGCAGCGCTGAGCGTCCCCGACCCCGATGCCTGAGCTGCCCGAGGTCGAAGTCGTCCGGGCCGGACTACAGGCGGGCGTCGCGGGCGCGACGATCACGGGGGCGTCGGTGCTGCATCCCCGGCCCGTCCGCAGGCATGCGGGCGGCCCCGACGACTTCGCCGCGACCCTGGTCGGGCGGACTTTTGCCGTCCCGCGGCGGCGCGGCAAGTTCCTGTGGCTCCCGTTCGCCGACGGCGACGCCCTGCTGGCGCACCTGGGCATGAGCGGGCAGTTCCGCCTGGACGCCCCGGACGCCGACCTGCAACGCCACGCCCGGGTCCTGCTCGACCTGGAGTGGGCCACCGGCGCCGCGCCGGTCCAGCTCCGCTTCGTCGACCAGCGCATGTTCGGTGGACTGTCGCTGTCGCCGGGCGGGGCGGAGTTGCCGGTCGAGGTGGCGCACATCGCCCGCGACCTGTTCGACCCCGAGGTGGACGTGGACGCCCTGGTGGCGCGTGTCCGTGCCAGTTCCAGCGGCATCAAGCGCCGCCTGCTCGACCAGACGGTGGTCTCGGGGATCGGCAACATCTATGCCGACGAGGCGCTCTGGCGCGCCGGACTCCACTGGGCGACGCCCGCCCGTGCGGTGCCGGACGCCGGCGTCCGGAGCCTGCTGGACGCCGCCCGCGCGACGATGGCGGACGCCCTCGCCCAGGGTGGGACGTCCTTCGACGCGCTGTACGTCCACGTCAACGGGGAATCGGGCTACTTCGACCGCTCGCTCAACGTCTACGGCCGCGCCGACCTGCCGTGTCCGCGCTGCGGCACGCCCATCGTCCGGGAGGCGTTCGCGAACCGGAGTTCGTTCCGTTGCCCGGCCTGCCAACCCGTTAGGATCGGTCAATTGTGAGCCCCTCCGCACTTCTCGCCCGCTACGGCAACAGCCTGCGCGAGTTCCTCAAGTTCGGGCTCATCGGGGGCTCGGGCGTGGCCGTGAACATGGTGGTGTTCGCGCTGGCCAACCAGGTCGCCATCCACGGGTTCGGCAGCCACGAGTACGACGCGTTCATCGCGATCCCGGGCACGGACCGGGCCATCCGCAACTACATCGTCTACTCGGTCGTAGCCTTCCTCGCGGCGAACCTGTACAACTTCGTCCTCAACCGCCACTGGACCTTCAAGCACGGCACCAAGGCGCCCTTCCTCAAGGAGTACCTCCCGTTCCTGCTCGTGGGCGGCATCGCGCAGGTGCTCGGCATCGTCATCCTGCAGTTGCTCATGAACCCGTCGTCGCCGCTCTACCTCGCCCACGACTTCTTCGTGAACGGCGAGCCGTTCTGGCGCCGCCGCGTCTACTGGGCGCAGCTCATCCAGATCGTCGTCGTCATGCCCATCAACTTCGTGGTCAACAAGCTGTGGACCTTCCGGGCGGTCCGGCACAAGCATGCCGCCTCGCAGACCGACTGACCCGCTGCCCATAAGGTGTGACGCGTGTATCTGAAGAGCCTGACGCTACGGGGATTCAAGTCCTTCGCGTCGGCCACCACGCTCCATTTCGAGCCGGGAATCACGTGCGTCGTCGGTCCGAACGGCTCGGGCAAGTCCAACGTGGTCGACGCCCTGAGCTGGGTCATGGGCGAGCAGGGCGCCAAGACGCTGCGCGGCGGCAAGATGGAGGACGTCATCTTCGCGGGCACCTCCGGGCGCGCGCCCCTCGGCCGCGCCGAGGTCAGCCTCACCATCGACAACACCGACGGGGCCCTGCCGATCGAGTACACCGAGGTGACGATCAGCCGCACGATGTTCCGCTCCGGCGGCTCGGAGTACGCCATCAACGGCCATGCCGCGCGCCTGCTGGACGTCCAGGAGTTGCTCTCGGATTCCGGCATCGGGCGCGAGATGCACGTCATCGTCGGTCAGGGCCAACTCGACACGATCCTGCAGGCGACCCCCGAGGTGCGTCGCGGGTTCATCGAGGAGGCCGCGGGCGTCCTCAAGCACCGCAAGCGCAAGGAGAAGGCGCTGCGCAAGCTGGAGGCCACGCAGGTCAACCTCGACCGGCTCTCCGATCTGCTCGGCGAGATCCGCCGCCAGCTCAAACCCCTGGGACGCCAGGCCGAGGTGGCCCGCAAGGCTGCGGTGATCCAGGCGGAGCTGCGCGATGCCAAGGCGCGCCTGCTCGCCGACGACTACGTGATGGCGCAACTCGCGCTCGAATCCGACCTGGCGGCGGAGGCCGCACTCAAGCAGCGGCGGCGGGATCTGGAGTCGGCGCTGGAGGCCGCCCGCGACACCGAACAGGCCGCGGACGCCGCGGTGCGGGCCCTGGCGCCCGAACTGCAGCGCGCCCAGGACACGTGGTACGCGCTCGCCGGGCTCAAGGAGCGGGCGGCGTCCACGCTCAGCATCGCTCGCGAGCGGGTGCGCAACGCGGCGTCGGTGAGCGTGGACGAACGCCGCGGCCGCGATCCCGAGGCCATCGAGGCGGAGGCCGCGGAGATCCGGCAGGCCGAGGCGGCGCTCGCCGCCGAGGTGGCCACCCACGCCGAGGCCCTGGCGCGGGCGTCCGGCACCCGGGAGGGCGCCGAACGCGATCACGCGGCCGCCGAGCGGCAGTACGCCGCCCAGGTGCGCGCCATCGCAGACCGGCGCGAGGGGCTGGCGCGTCTCGGCGGCGAGGTGAACTCGCTGCGGTCCCGGGCCGAGGCCGCGGACGCCGAGATCGGCCGCCTGGTCGTCGCCCGCGACGATGCGCGCCGCCGCTCGGAGCAGGCCACGCGCGGCTTCGCCAAGCTCGAGACCGAGCTCGCGTCGCTGGCCGACGGAGAGGCGGGGCTGGACGCCGCGTACGAGGCCGCCGAGGAGGGCCGCGTGGCCGCGGTCGAGCGCCTGGACGCCCTGCGCGAGGCGGAGCGGCGGGCCCAGCAGGAGCGGGCCGCGGTGGCGGCGCGCTTGGACGCCCTCAGGCTCGGCCTCGATCGCAAGGACGCCTCGGGGGCGCTGCTGGCCGCGTCCGATCGCCTCGGTGGCGTGCTGGGGTCGGTGGCGGCGCTCGTGGGGGTCCGTCGGGGGTTCGAGGCGGCCGTGGCCGCCGCGCTGGGCGGGGCGGCGGAGGCCGTGGCCGTCTCGGGGCTGGACGCCGCGGTGGCCGCGCTGGCGCACCTGAAGAACGACGATCTCGGCCGGGCCGGGATGCTGTTGGGGGGCGCGGACGCCGCCGACGACCGCGCCGCCTGGCCGGCACTGCCCGCCGGCGCCGAGTACGCCGCGGACGTGGTGAGCGTGGACGCCGCCGTCCGACCCGCGGTGAATCGGCTGCTGCGGAAGGTCGCCGTCGTGGCGGACCTACCCGCTGCGAGCGCGCTGGTGGCCGAGCTGCCCGATGTGTCGGCGGTGACCCGGGACGGCGACCTGCTGTCGGCGTGGTTCACGGTGGGCGGGTCGTCGGCGAAGCCGAGCCTGCTGGAGATCCAGGCGGCCGTGGACGAGGCGTCCGAGCGGCTCACCGGCGCCCAGGCCGAGGTGGAGCGCCTGGCCTTCGCGCTGGCGTCGGCGACCGCGGGCGTGGAGGAGACCACGGCGGCCAGCGAGTCCGCGCTGGCCCGCCTGCACGAATCCGACGCGCACTACTCGGCGCTGGCCGAGGAACTCGGCGGGCTCAACCAGGCCTCCCGCGCGGCGCTGGCGGAGGCCGAGCGGCTGGAGGCGTCCATCGCGCGCGCGACCGCCGCCCGGGACGGACACCGCACCGCGCTCGTCGCCCTGGAGGAGCGGTTGGCGCTGGCCTCGGAGCAGTCCGAGGTGGCTGAGGCCGACCCGAGCGAGCGCGACGCGCTGGCGCGGGCGGCGTCCGCGGCCCGACAAGCGGAGATGGAGGCCCGGCTGGCGCTGCGCACCCACGAGGAACGCGCCCGCGCCCTTGCCGGCCGCGCCGACTCGCTGCTGCGGACCGCTCAGGCCGAGCGGCAGGCCCGGCAACGCGCCGCGCAACGCCGCGAGCAACTGCGGCGCGAGGGCGAGGTCGCCGAGGCGGTGGCGGCCGCGGCGACCTGGTTGCAGACCGTCGCCGAGCGTTCGCAGGCGGAGGCGGGCCGGGTCCGCGCCGCTGTGGAGTTGCGGCGGGGCGAGGCCGAGCGGCAGGTCGCGGACGCCCGCCGCGCGTCCCGCGAGCTGGCCAAGGAGTTCGAGTCGCTCGTGGACACCGTTCACCGCGACGAATTGGCGCGGGCCGAGCAGCGGATGCGGCTGGAGAACCTCGCCGACAAGGCCATGGTCGAGTTGGCGCTGGCGACCGACGTGCTGGTCGAGGAGTACGGTCCCGAGCAGCCGGTGCCCGTCTTGACGCGCCCGGACGGCTCGGCGCTCACCGACGAGGACGACGAGCCGGCACCCGTGCCCTACGTCCGCGAACAGCAGGAGAAGCGGTTGCGCGCCGCCGAGCGCAACCTGCAGGTGCTCGGACGGGTCAACCCGTTGGCGTTGGAGGAGTTCGACGCCCTCAGCGAGCGGCACGCGTTCCTTGCCGAGCAACTCGACGACCTACGCCGCACCCGGACCGACCTCGTGGCGATCATCGAGGAGGTGGACGCCCGCGTCGAGCAGGTGTTCGCCGAGGCGTACGCCGACGTCGAGGTGGCCTTCGCGGCCTCGTTCGCGCGGCTGTTCCCCGGCGGCGAGGGCCGGCTCGTGTTGACCGAGCCGGGCTCGTGGCTGACCACCGGGGTCGATGTCGAGGCACGTCCGGCGGGCAAGAAGGTCAAGCGGCTGTCGCTGCTGTCGGGCGGGGAGCGGTCGCTCGTGGCCGTGGCGTTCCTGGTCGCGCTGTTCAAGGCGCGGCCCAGCCCCTTCTACATCCTCGACGAGGTCGAGGCCGCCCTGGACGACGTCAACCTCGGCCGCCTGCTCGGCATCTACGAGGAACTGCGGGAGAACAGCCAGATGCTGGTCATCACCCACCAGAAACGGACCATGGAAATCGCCGACGCCCTGTACGGCGTCACCATGCGCGAAGACGGCGTGACAACGGTGATCAGCCAGCGGCTGCGCGAGGGCTGAGTCCCCGGGGGAGCCTCCCCCTGCGAGGGCCGTCCCCGGATCGGGCATACTGGACGCCGGAAGGGAGCGCTCGGTGCCCGCAGTCGTCATCACCATGCTCGTCGTGCTTGTCGCGGCGTTCGGCAGCATCGCGATCGTGTGGATGGGTATGCGCGGCCTGGGCCGGGACTCCCACCCCGAGTTGGCGAGCGCCATGGAGCGCACCGCGCGCCACCTCAACGGCGACGCCGAACCCCCGAAACCCCTGATGGCCATCGTCGACGAGATCGAGGAACTGCCGGTGGTCTCGCGCCGGTCCGCCGCGTCGGCGACGTCGGCGCCTTCCGCGACGGCCCCGGAGGTCGAGCCCGAACCCGTCCCGGTCGGCGCGGACTCCCAGGTCGAGATCGACCCGGACGCCCCCTACGAGGTGGATCCGGTGGAGGACACGGTCGTCCACGCGAAGCTGCCGGGCGGGCGTCCGCGCCACTGACGCGGCGGCAGGCGCCGGGCGGCGTTCGCCTACGATGACCTTGTGGATCTCGATTCCCTCATCTGGACCGTCCTGGCCGTCGCCGTCCTCCTCGGCGTCGTCGTCGCCGTCATCGCGCTCGCCCGCGCCCGGACCCGCGCCCTGGAGCGCGAGCGGCGCGAGGAACTGCCTGAGGCGCCCGTCCCGGGTGCCGAACCGGCCGAGCCCGCGGCGTCCGCGCCCGTAGCCCCCGCGGTCCAGCCGGCCCAGGAGGCCCCCGAGGCGCCGACCACCCGCCTGGCGCGGCTGCGGCGCCGGTTGGCCGGATCGAACAACGTGCTGGCCCAGGCGCTGCTGGGTCTGCTGTCCACCGACCGGCTCGACGCCGACACGTGGGACGACTTCGAGGCCACGCTCATCGGCTCGGATCTGGGGGTGGGTCCGACCGGCGAACTGGTGGCGTCCCTGCGCAAGGAACTGGCGGTCGACGGCATCCAGGATCCGGTGCGGGCGCGGGCGGTGCTGCGCTCGGAGTTGATCCGTCTGGTGGACCCGACGATGGACCGCAGCCTGCGCGAGCAGGGCGCGGACGGCCTGCCCGGGGTGATCCTGGTGGTGGGCGTCAACGGCACGGGCAAGACGACGACGATCGGCAAGCTGGCGCGGCTGCTGGTCGCGGAGGGCCGTTCGGTGGTCCTGGGCGCGGCCGACACCTTCCGGGCGGCGGCCGCAGACCAGTTGCAGACGTGGGGCGAGCGGGTCGGGGTGCCGACCGTGCGGGGTCCCGAGGGCGGCGATCCGGCGTCCGTGGCGTTCGACGCGGTCGAGCGCGGGATCGCCACCGGCGCGGACGTGGTCCTCATCGATACCGCCGGCCGACTGCACAACAAGGCCAACCTGATGAACGAGCTCGGCAAGATCAAGCGCGTCATCGAGAAGCGCGCCCCGGTCACGGAGGTGCTGCTGCTCATCGACGCCACGACGGGCCAGAACGGGCTGATCCAGGCGCGCGTGTTCGCCGAGGTGGTCGACGTGACCGGCATCGTGCTGAGCAAGTTGGACGGCTCGGCCAAGGGCGGCATCGTCGTCCAGGTGCAGCGCGAGCTCGGCGTCCCGGTCAAGCTGATCGGGCTCGGCGAGGGCGCCGACGACCTGGCCCCCTTCACCGCGGAGGGCTTCGTGGACGGACTCTTGGGCCAGTGAACGATCCCGCGTTCGTCCGGATCCGTCCCGCGGTCCGGGGGGATGTCCCGGCCATCCTGGCCATCTACAACGATGCCGTTGCCACCTCCACGGCCTCGTGGGACGTCGAGCCCGTCGGCCTGGAGGAGCGGCTCGCCCGCTTCGACGCGCAGGCCGCGGCCGGGTTGCCGCTGCTGGTTGCGGACGCCGACGGTGCCGTCCTCGGGTATGCGACCTTTGGGCCGTTCCGCCCGAAGGCGGGGTACGCCCGGACCATGGAGCATTCGGTCTATCTGGCCCCGGACGCCCGCGGTCTCGGCCTGGGGCGCCGCCTGATGATCGAACTCATCGCGGCCGCACGCGAGGCGGGGGTGCACGCGCTGGTCGGCGCGTTGGACGCGACCAACGTCGTCTCCCTGCGGCTCCACGCCCAACTGGGCTTCGTCGAAGTCGGACGCCTGCCCCAGGTGGGGGCCAAGTTCGGCCGGTGGCTGGATCTGGTGTTCGTCCAGTTGCTGCTGGACGCCGATCCGCACCCCTGAGTGCCGGGTGTGGCGCACATGCTTGGGTGCGACCGTCCTCGAGCGGATCAGGGGACGGCCGCGAGGAACACGTAGGCCAGGACCAACACCAGGTGGATCCCCGCCAACAGGCGCGTCGCGCGGCCCGGCAGGACGGTCAGGACCGACACGAGCAGGGTCAACGCGAGTAGCACCATGTGCAGCGGACCCAGCCCCAGGACCAACGGATCGGGCAGGATCGGGCTCAACGCGGCCAAGGCCGGGATCGTCAGGCCGATCGACGCGATGGCCGAGCCGTAGGCGAGGTTCATGCTGACCTGCACGCGACCCCGCCGGGCGGCGCGGACGGCGGCGAGGGTCTCGGGGGCGAGGATCAACAACGCGATCAGCACGCCCACGAAGTTGGCGGGCAGGCCGATCCCCGTGATGCCGCGCTCCAGGGGGACGGTGACGACCTTGCCCAGGCCGACGACCGCGACCAGCGACACGATGAGGCCGACGCCGCTCAGGACCGTCCCGGCGGGGGAGGGGGCGGCGTGGTGGTCGTCGCTGAGCACTCGGCCGTCGTCGTCGACCGGGAGGAAGTACTCGCGGTGGGTCTTGCCCTGGGTCGCGATGAACAGCACGTACAGCCCGAGCGAGGCCACGGCGGCGAACGTGAGTTGCTGGGGGGTGAAGGTGGGCGTCGGCGTGGAGGTGAAGTTGGGGACGACCATCGTCAGCGTGGCGATGGCGGCGACGGTCGCGAGCATCGAGCCCGTGCTCGTGGGCCGGAAACTCGCGAACCCAGCGCGTCCGGCGCTGACGAACAGCGACAGGCCGACGATCAGGTTGGTGGTGATCATGACCGCCGCGAACACCGTGTCGCGGGCGAGCGTGGGCTGAGGTTTCCCGCCGGTCATGGTCATGACGATCAGCCCCACCTCCAGCACCGTGACCGACACGGCGAGGATGATCGAACCGAACGGTTCACCGACCCGCGCGGCGATGACCTCCGCGTGATGCACCGCGGCCAGGACCGACCCGACCAGCACAGCGCCCACGGCGACGGCGACGGGATCGGCGATCGCGGCGCCCCAGGTCGCGGCCAGGGCGATGACGGCGAGCGCGGGCACCCAGAGGTACCAGGTGGACATGGTCTTCTGCAGTACGTGATCCATCGTGCAGGCATCCTCCCATCGGCGCGCGGGCGCGGACCAGTTGAGGCGGCCCGTCGGTCCGGACCGGCCGCTGGCGGGAGCCCTGGGACGTGGGGCGGACGTGAGCAACCCCGACGTGTTCGTCCTCGCCAAGGTCGGGAGGGGCCCTCGCCATCGAGGCCGTCGGCCGTCCGAGCTCCCCTGCGAAGACCCCGCCGTCACCCCCGCCGGCCTGTCGCTCACCCTCAGCGACGAACCGACGGGGATCGACGCGACCGCGATCGCGTTCTCGCTGATCTTCAAGGACGCGACCACCTCCACGGGCAGGCGCTCGGCTCTCGCAGGGTGGGAAGCCCGGCCCACTCCCGCTGGCGGCGCGCGGGGTGGGTCCGCGAGGTCGCCCGCCACCCGGGCGTCGGGACCCCGGTCTGTCCACGGCGCCGCGGCCGGTACGCTGGGACGGTCCGCGCCCGCTCGACGTGAGGTCCCGATGTTCGACACCCTGCAAGACCGCCTGCAAGCCGCCTTCCGCAACCTTCGGGGGAAGGGCCGGCTGACCGACGCCGACATCGACGCGACCGCTCGCGAGATCCGGCTCGCGCTGCTTGAGGCCGACGTCAACCTCGGCGTGGTCAAGGAGTTCATCGCCAACGTCAAGGAGAAGGCCCGCGCGGCCGAACTGTCCCAGGCGCTCAACCCCGCCCAGCAGATCGTCAAGATCGTCAACGAGGAACTCGTGGCGATCCTCGGCGGCGAGGCCCGTCAGTTGCGGTTCGCGAAGAACCCCCCGACCGTCATCATGCTCGCCGGCCTCCAGGGCTCGGGCAAGACCACGTTGGCCGGCAAGCTCGGCTTGTGGCTGCGCAATTCCGGCCATCACCCGCTGTTGGTCGCCGCCGACCTTCAGCGTCCCAACGCCGTCACGCAGCTCCAGGTCGTGGGCGGACGCGCCGGCGTGCCGGTGTTCGCGCCCGAGCCCGGCAACGGCGTGGGCGATCCGGTGGCCGTGGCGCGGGCGTCCGTGGCCGAGGCCAAGCGCAAGCTCTACGACATCGTCATCGTGGACACCGCCGGACGCCTCGGCATCGACGCCGAACTGATGCAGCAGGCCGCGGACATCCGCGACGCCGTCCAGCCCGACGAGATCCTGTTCGTGGTCGATGCCATGATCGGCCAGGACGCCGTGAACACCGCCCGCGCCTTCGCCGACGGCGTGGGGTTCGACGGGGTCGTGCTGTCCAAGCTCGACGGCGACGCCCGCGGCGGCGCGGCGCTGTCCATCGCGCGGGTCACCGGCAAGCCGATCATGTTCGCCTCCAACGGCGAGGCGCTCGGCGACTTCGACCTCTTCCACCCCGATCGCATGGCCAGCCGCATCCTCGACATGGGCGACCTGCTCACGCTCATCGAGGCGGCCGAGCGCACCTTCGATGCCGATCAGGCGAAGAAGGCCGCCGACAAGCTGCTGGGCGGCAAGGGCGACTTCGGGCTGGACGACTTCCTCGCCCAGATGCAGTCGATCCGCAAGATGGGTCCGCTCAGCAAGATCATCGGGATGCTGCCGCAGGCGGGCCAGTTCAAGGACGCCATCGGCGCCATCGACGAGCGCGAGGTCGACCGGATCGAGGCGATCATCTACTCGATGACCCCGGCCGAGCGGGCGCAGCCCGAGATCCTCAACGGCAGCCGCCGGGCCCGGATCGCCAAGGGCTCCGGCACGACGGTCCAGGAGGTGAACGGGCTGGTCAACCGCTTCATGGAGACCCGGAAGATGATGCGCCAGCTTGGCGCCGGCGGCGGCCTGCCCGGCATGCCGGGGTTGCCGGGCGCGCGGCGTCCGGGACGCCAGCCGCAGGTCCGCAAGGCGGCCAAGGGCGGCAAGGGCGTGTCCGGCAATCCGGCCAAGCGGACATCCGGGGCGACGGACGCCCCCACCGCCGCGTTCCAGATGCCGCAGTCGGAGGCCGAGATGGCCAAGGCGATGCAGGACTTCCAGCTTCCGCCCGAACTGCAGAAGATGTTCAACCAGCAGAACAAGGGTCCGCGGGGCTGACCCGCCGTTCGGAGGGCCCCTCGACAACCTCGGGGGCCCTTCGACAGGCTGGGGGCATGGCCCACACGCACGACGACGTCCCGCGGGACGCCCTGGGGAACCCCCTGACGGCGCACACCCACACCCACGACGGGCACACGCACACGCATGTCTACGCGAACGTCCCGGACGGTCCGGCGCCGCGCTTCCACCTCGCCGGGACGCTCCTGCCCGCGGGGGAGCGGACCGAGCTGTGGGTCGTCGACGGCCGGGTCACCTTCTCCCCGGTCGCGGACGCCGTCACGATCGCCACGGACGCCTGGATCCTGCCCGGCCTCGTGGACGCCCACTGCCACGTGGGCCTGGACGCCCACGGTGCCGTCGACCAGGCGACGGCCGAGACGCAGGCCGTCACCGACCGCGACGCCGGGACGCTGTTGATCCGGGACGCCGGGTCGCCGGCCGACACGCACTGGATCGACGACCGTCCCGACCTGCCCCGCATCGTCCGCGCGGGACGCCACATCGCCCGCCCGCGCCGCTACATCCGCAACTTCGCCGAGGAGGTCGAACCGGACGCCCTCGTGGCCGAGGTCCGCACTCAGGCCCGCCGCGGCGACGGCTGGGTGAAGCTGGTGGGCGACTGGATCGACCGCGACACCGGCGACCTCGCGCCCCTGTGGCCGGCCGAGGTCGCCCGCGAGGCCATCGCCGCGGCGCACGCCGAGGGCGTCCGCGTCACGGCGCACTGCTTCGACGAGCGGTCCGTGGCCGAACTGGTCGCAGCCGGGATCGACGGCGTCGAACACGGCACCGGCCTGGACGACGCCACCATCGCGACCATGGCCGAGCGGCAGGTCGCGCTCGTGCCGACGCTCATCAACATCGAGACGTTCCCGGCCATCGCGGACGCCGGCGAGGGCAAGTTCCCGACCTACGCCGCCCACATGCGCGCCCTGCATGCGCGACGGCTGGAAACCTACGGCAAGGCCCTGGACGCCGGCGTCCCGATCTTCGCGGGCACAGACGCCGGCGGCGCCCTGGCGCACGGCCGGATCGTCGACGAGATCGAAGCGTTGGCGGACGTCGGCGGGGCCGAGTTCGCGCTCGGTGCGGCGTCCTGGCGGGCCCGGCAGTGGCTCGGAGTCGAAGGGGTCGTCGAGGGGGCGTCCGCCGACCTCGTCGTGTTCGCCACCGACCCCCGGACCGACCTCTCCGCGCTGCGTCACCCCACCGTCATCCTGCTGCGGGGCCGGGTGGTGCGCGGCTGAGCGAGCCCGGTTCGCGCGCACGCGGACACGTCTGGCACAATGGCCGATGCACTGTGTCCGACGGGCCCTCTCTACCGGCGGTTGCAGTCCAGCCGGGTCTTGCGCACGGCGTCCCACACCGGACGCGAGACTCACCCGATCCGTCCGTACGCGTGTACGGGCTTGTTCCAACAGGAGTTACCACACCCGTGGCCACCAAGATTCGCCTGAAGCGGATGGGCAAGATCCGCTCCCCGCACTACCGCATCGTCGTGATGGACTCCCGCACCAAGCGTGACGGGCGTGCGATCGAGGAGATCGGCATCTACCACCCGAAGAACGATCCGTCGGTGATCGAGGTCAAGTCGGACCGCGTGCAGTACTGGCTCGGCGTGGGCGCGCAGCCCACCGAGACGGTCGTCTCGCTGTTCAAGAAGACCGGCGACTGGCAGAAGTTCACCGGCGACAAGACGCCGTCCGGTGTGACGCCGCAGCCGGAGAAGGCCGACAAGCTTGCGCTGTTCAACAAGGCGCTGGCCGAGGCCGACGACGAGCCGGCCGCCGGCGCGATCACCGGCAAGAAGAAGGCCAAGGCCGAGGCCGAGGAGGCCCCCGCCGCCGAAGCCGCCGACGAGGCCTGATCCGATGCTGGTCGACGCGCTCGAGCACCTGGTTCGTGGGCTGGTCGCCAACCCCGACGACGTGACGGTCGCCGATCTCGACCGTCGCCGGGTGCGCACCCTCGAGGTGCGCGTTCACCCCGAGGACATCGGCAAGGTGATCGGACGCCAGGGTCGCACCGCGTCGGCCCTGCGCACGGTCATCGCCGCGCTGGCCGGCCGGGAGCAGGTCCGGGTCGACTTCGTCGACGTGGATCGCCGCCCCCGCCGCCGCTGACGCATCACACCACGGACGCCCCGCCCCGCGGGGCGTCTCGTGCTTTCCGCAGGAGGTTTTGGCCATGGCCCAGTTCATCGAGGTGCTCGTCGGCACGTTGGGGCGTCCCCACGGGCTACGCGGCGAGGTGTCCGTCCACGTCCGCACCGACGAGCCGGAGCGACGTTTCGCGCCCGGGGCGATGGTCCTGCTGGACGGCACCCGGGAGCGCCGCGTCGCATCCGCGCGCTGGCATTCGGGGGTGCTCCTGCTCGGCCTGGAGGGCGTCCGCGACCGGACCGCCGCCGAGGATCTGCGCGGCCGCGAGCTGTGGGCCCGCGTGCCGGCCGCCGAGGCGCCGGCCGAGGACGACGCCTTCTACGACCGTCAGCTCGTCGGCCTGGCCGTCCGCGACGCCCGCGGCACCCAGGTCGGGACCGTGGCGTCGGTGCTGCATCTGCCCGCCCAGGACGTCCTTGAGGTGGCGACGGACGCCGGCGTCCGGCTCGTGCCGTTCGTCGCCGAACTGGTCCCGACGGTGGACCTGGCCGCGGGCTATGTCGCGGTTGCCGATGTCGGCGGCCTGCTGAGCGACGAGGACGACGCCTGATGTTTTTCGACGTCGTCACGATCTTCCCCGACTACTTCGCGCCGCTGGAGCTGTCGCTGATCGGCAAGGCGCGGGCGTCCGGGCTGGTCGACTGGAGGATCCACGATCTGCGCACCTGGACCCACGACCGGCACCGCACCGTCGACGACACGCCCTACGGCGGCGGCGCCGGCATGGTGATGCGTCCCGAGCCGTGGGGGGAGGCGCTCGACCACCTCGTGGCGGACGCCTGGTCCACGCCGACGCTCGTCGTCCCGACGCCGGCGGGGGAGCCGTTCCGGCAGGCGACCGCGCACGAATTCGCGGCGCTTCCCCACCTGGTCTTCGCGTGCGGACGCTACGAGGGTATCGACGCCCGTGTCGTGGAGTGGGCGCGCGAACGCATGCCCGTGCGCGAGGTGAGCCTGGGCGACTATGTCCTCAACGGGGGGGAGGTAGCGGTGCTCGCCATGGTGGAGGCCATCGTCCGGCTGGTGCCCGGGGTGGTGGGCAACCCGCACTCGCTGGTGGAGGAGTCCCATTCGGTCGACGGCGACGGCACGCTGGAGTACCCCGTCTACACCAAACCGGTGTCCTGGCGGGGCCTGGACGTGCCCGAGGTGCTGCTGTCGGGCAACCACGCCCGCATCGCATCCTGGCGCGCCGAGCGGGGCCTGGAGCGGACCCGCGCACGGCGTCCGGATCTGCTGGTTTCGGACGCCGAACCGTCCGATTAGCGCAACGCCGAAATAGCGTAAATGGGCTCCTCGCCGCAGATTCGGACGTTCGGCGTCCGAGGTTTCCGAAACCGGCGCTCCTGGCGGGACAAGGTGGGGCAAAACCCATAGGGTGGGGCCCGTGGCGACTACAACTCTCACTCCTCATCAGAGAGCAGTCCGATCCACAGTAGCGATGAAGGTGCTGATGGCAGTCACCGGACTCGTCATGGTCGGATTCCTCCTCATGCACATGTACGGAAACCTCAAGGTTTTCCTCGGCGCAGATGCCTACAACCACTACGCCGAATGGCTGAAGCAGGACATGCTGTACCCGCTCATGCCCCACGGCTGGTTCATCTGGGTCTTCCGAGCCGTCATGCTCCTGGCCATCGTGCTGCACATGTACTCGGCATGGACCCTGACGCAGCGTGCGCACAACGCGCGCAGCGTCAAGTACGTGAGCGTCAAGAGGCTCTCGCAGACCTACGCAGCCCGCACGATGCGGTGGGGCGGCGTGATCTTGGCGGGCTTCCTGGTGTTCCACATCCTCCAGTTCACGGCTCAGGTCGCGACGACCGGCTTCAAGGCCGGCGCTACGCCCTTCCAGATGGTCGTGGCGTCGTTCTCGCAGTGGTGGGTGTTCCTCCTCTACGCGCTCTGGGTCCTGGTCGTGGCTAGCCACGTCCGTCACGGCGTCTGGAGCTCGCTGACGACGCTCGGCGCCAACACCTCGCCCAAGGCTCGTGGCGTGCTCAACGGTCTGGCGTGGATCGTCGCCGTGCTGCTCTACGTGGGCTTCATGGTGATGCCGCTGGCGATTCTGTTCGGGATGGTGAAGTGATGACGACCGTAGTGAATGACTTCTGGAAGGTCGGCGCGGATATCCGCGACACCAAGGCTCCCGCGGGCCCGATCGAGAAGAAGTGGTCCACCCGCAAGTTCCAGGCGAAGCTGGTCAACCCGGCCAACCGTCGCAAGCTGACCGTGATCATCGTGGGCACCGGCCTCGCCGGCGGCGCCGCGGCGGCCACCCTCGGCGAGGCGGGCTACAACGTCTTGAACTTCTGCTACCAGGACAGCCCCCGTCGGGCTCACTCCATCGCGGCTCAGGGCGGCGTCAACGCGGCCAAGAACTACCGCAACGACAACGACTCCACCTACCGGCTGTTCTACGACACGGTCAAGGGCGGCGACTACCGCGCCCGCGAGACCAACGTCTACCGGCTGGCCGAGGTGTCGGCGTCCATCATCGACCAGTGCGTCGCGCAGGGCGTCCCGTTCGCCCGTGAGTACGGCGGCCTGCTCGACACCCGCTCCTTCGGCGGCGTCCAGGTGCAGCGCACCTTCTACGCTCGCGGACAGACCGGCCAGCAGTTGCTGATCGGCGCCTACCAGTCGCTCGAGCGGCAGGTGGCGGCGGGCACCGTCAAGATGAACACGCGTCACGAGATGCTCGAACTGATCGTCGTCGACGGTCGCGCGCGCGGCATCGTGACCCGCAACATGGTCACCGGCGCCATCGAGGCGTGGACGGCGGACGCCGTCGTGCTGGCCACCGGCGGCTACGGCAACGTGTTCTTCCTGTCCACCAACGCGATGGGCTGCAACAACACGGCCGCGTGGCGTGCGCACCGCAAGGGCGCCTACTTCGCGAACCCGTGCTACACGCAGATCCACCCGACCTGCATCCCGGTGCACGGCGACACCCAGTCCAAGCTGACGCTGATGTCGGAGTCGCTGCGCAACGACGGTCGCATCTGGGTTCCCAAGCGTGCCGAGGACTGCACGAAGGATCCGCGCCAGATCCCCGAGGAGGACCGCGACTACTACCTGGAGCGGATCTACCCGGCGTTCGGCAACCTGGTTCCGCGCGACATCGCGTCCCGCCAGGCGAAGAACATGTGCGACGAGGGTCGCGGCGTAGGTGCCGAGGTCGAAGAGAAGGATCAGAAGACCGGCCAGTTGCGCAAGGTGCGTCGTGGCGTCTACCTGGACTTCTCCGAGGCCATCGGACGCCTCGGCCGCGGCGCGGTCGAGAAGAAGTACGGCAACCTCTTCGACATGTACGCCCAGATCACGGGTGAGAACCCCTACGAGGTGCCGATGCGCATCTACCCGGCCGTGCACTACACCATGGGTGGCCTGTGGGTCGACTACGACCTCATGTCCAACATCCCGGGCCTGTACGTGGCGGGCGAGGCCAACTTCTCCGACCACGGCGCGAACCGCCTGGGGGCGTCCGCCCTCATGCAGGGCCTCGCCGACGGCTACTGGGTGCTGTCGAACACGATGTGCGACTACCTGGCCGACGCGTCCAAGCACGGCACGGTGGACAAGAACCACCCGGCCGTCCAGGAGGCGCTGGCGTCGGTCAAGGACCGCATCAACACGCTCCTCAGCATCAACGGCACCCGCACGGTCGACTCGTTCCACAAGGAACTGGGCCAGATCATGTGGGAGTACTGCGGCATGGAGCGCACCGAAGAGGGCCTCTCGTACGCCATCGGCCGGATCCGCGAGCTCCGCAAGGAGTTCTGGAGCAATGTCAAGGTCACCGGCGTCAACGAGGACTTCAACCAGACCCTGGAGCGGGCCGGCCGCGTGGCCGACTTCCTGGAGCTGGGCGAGCTCATGTGCACCGACGCCCTCCACCGGCGTGAGTCGTGTGGTGGCCACTTCCGCGCGGAGTCCCAGACCGAGGACGGCGAGGCGCTGCGTCACGACGACCAGTTCCTGTACGTCGGGTCGTGGGAGTTCGGCGGCGAAGACGGCGTGCCCATCCTCCACAAGGAGCCGCTCGAGTACGAGTTCATCGAGCTGAAGCAGAGGAGCTACAAGTGATCATCAACCTGCGCGTGTGGCGCCAGGCCAGTGCCCAGGCAAAGGGGCAGATGGTCTCCTACCGCGTCGAGAACGTCTCCCCGGACATGTCGTTCCTGGAGATGCTCGACCTGTTGAACGAGGATCTGACGGTCAAGGGCGAGGAGCCCGTGGCGTTCGACCACGACTGCCGCGAGGGCATCTGCGGCATGTGTGGCGTCGTCATCAACGGTGCGGCCCACGGCCGTAGCTCCTCGCCGGTGCCGACCACCACCTGCCAGCTCCACATGCGGAGCTTCGCCGATGGCGCGACCATCGACGTCGAGCCGTGGCGTGCGGGTGCCTTCCCGGTCATCAAGGATCTGGTCGTCGACCGGTCCGCGTTCGACCGGATCATCCAGGCCGGTGGCTTCAACTCGATCAACGTCGGCTCGGCGCCCGAGGCCCACTCGGTCCCCGCCGAGAAGCTGAAGGCCGACCGCGCGTTCGACGCGGCGACCTGCATCGGCTGCGGCGCCTGTGTCGCCGCGTGCCCGAACGGCTCCGGCATGCTGTTCACGTCCGCCAAGATCACGCATCTCGCGATGCTGCCGCAGGGCCAGCCCGAGCGTCACGTCCGCGTGAAGACCATGATCGCGGTCCACGACGAGAACGGCTTCGGCGGGTGCACGAACGCCGGCGAGTGCGCCGCCGTCTGCCCCAAGGCCATTCCGCTGGACACCATCAGCCAGCTGAACCGCGACCTCATCGCGTCGCTGTTCACCCGGAACGGCAAGCAGTAGTCCCACCACGCCCACCGGCGTCGGCCTTCGGGCCGGCGCCGGTCGGTGTTTTCTGGGCGGCGCCGATTTCTCGACCGCAAAGCGGGTATGGCAGACTGGGCCGAGTTGCGCCTCGCCCCTGCCACAGGGGGTCAGCGGGGTGCGACGCCCCATCACGTACATTCGAGGCGACCTGTGGCGCCGGCGAGGACACACCATGAACAAGCTTGTTGCCGAGGTCACCGCCTCCGCGCTGCGCACCGACATCCCCGACTTCCGTCCCGGCGACTCCGTGCGCGTACACGTGAAGGTCGTCGAGGGCAACCGCTCCCGCATCCAGGTCTTCGCGGGCGCCGTGATCGCCCGCAACGGCTCCGGCGTCGCCGAGGCCTTCACGGTCCGCAAGGTGAGCTTCGGCACCGGCGTCGAGCGGACCTTCCCGCTGCACTCCCCGATCATCGACAAGATCGAGGTCGAGCGCTTCGGCGATGTGCGCCGCGCGAAGCTGTACTACCTGCGTGGCCTGCGCGGCAAGGCCGCCAAGATCAAGGAGAAGCGCGAGCGCTGATCCGCGCCGTCCGGGCCGAGGAGGGTCGCGTGGCCAAAGAATCCGGCGGCCTGCTGAGCTTGCTGAAAGAGGTCACCATCGTCGTCGTCGCGGCGCTGGTGATCTCCACGCTGGTCCGGCTCTTCCTCGTCCAGGTCTTCTCCATCCCCTCGGTGTCGATGGAGCCGACGCTGCTCATCGGAGACCGCGTCGCCGTGCAGAAGGTCGTCCCCTTCCAGCGCGGCGACGTCGTCGTCTTCCGGGACGACCTGGAGTGGCTCGGCAACCCCGACCGCTTCAAGGCCCCCGCCTGGCGTGAGGCGCTCGTGTTCATCGGGGTGGTCCCCGACGAGTCGGAGCGCTACCTCATCAAGCGCGTCATCGGGACCGAGGGCGACCATGTGACCTGTTGCGACGCGTCAGGGCGGGTCCAGGTCAATGGCGTTGCCCTCGACGAGACCGCCTACCTGAACCACTCCGGTGGGCAGCAGGTGGCGCCGTCGCGGGTCCCGTTCGATCTCGTGGTGCCCGCGGGACGCATCTTCGTCATGGGCGACAATCGTCCGAACTCCGCGGACTCGCGCTGCCACCTGCTCGACGCCACGAGCGGCGCTCCGGGTGAGTCGGCCTTTCCGCGCAAGGACTCGGTGGTCGGCTCGACGGTCCTGACGCTCTTCCCCTTCGACCGGGCGCGGACATTCTCGGTTCCGGACGCCTTCGCGTCGGTCCCTGCCGCGTCCGGGACCCCGCCCGCCAAGCCCGTGTTCGCGGGCGAACCGGGCCACTGCTGAGGCCTCCGATGTCGTTCGTGGTGCGCCGCGACGCGGGTCTGTACGGCTACGAGCGCGCGCTGCGGCGTGCGGGCTTCGCGCTGGTGGCGGGCGCGGACGAGGCCGGACGCGGTGCGTGCGCCGGGCCGCTGGTGGCGGCGTCCGTCATCCTGCCGGTCCGGGCGATCGACGGCCTCAACGACTCCAAGAAGCTGACCCATGCGGCCCGCGAGCGGCTCTACGACGTGATCGTGGCGCGCGCCGTGGCCTGGGCTGCGGTCCGGATCGAGCCGGGGGAGTGCGACGAGTTGGGCATGCACGTGGCCAACCTGACCGCGCTGCGGCGCGCGGTGGCGCTGCTGGACGTTCGTCCCGACTTCGTGCTCACCGACGGGTTCCCCGTTGACGGCCTGGGGACGCCGTCGCTCGCGATGTGGAAAGGGGACGCGGTGGCGGCGTCCGTGGCCGCGGCGTCCATCGTCGCCAAGGTCACGCGCGACCGGATCATGACCGCCTACGCCGCCGACTACCCCGACTACGCCTTCGACGTGCACAAGGGGTACTGCACGTCGCTGCATCAGGGCATCCTGGACGACCGGGGCCCCTGCGCGATCCACCGCATGAAATGGGACAACGTCGCCCGAACGGTTAGGCTGGAGCGGACATGAGCACCGAGGATCTTGAGCAGTACGAGTCCGAGCTGGAACTCCAGCTGTACCGCGAGTACAAGGACGTCGTCGGCATCTTCACCTACGCCGTCGAGACCGAGCGCCGGTTCTACCTCTGCAACGCGGTGGACCTGAAGGTACGCACCGAGGGCGGCGACGTCTACTACGAGGTGTCGATGGGGGACGCGTGGGTGTGGGACATGTACCGTCCCGCGCGATTCGTGAAGTCGGCGAAGGTGCTGACGTTCCGCGACGTCTCCATCGAGGAGATCGCCCACTCCGACCTGCAGGTTCCCGACAACCTCGGCTAAGGAACCGCTGATTGATGCTGTTCTTGGCGAGGACGGGTCGGGCGAGATGAGCCGGAACCACTCGATCCGGGCCGCCACAGCCAGAACATGATCGATCAGCGTTTCCCTAAGGGTTTTCCACAATTGCGCGGGCGCGTGAGCAGTTGCGCGCCCTTCCGCCTCAGGTAGAGGTGTGAGCGACGAACGACGGGCCACCGGCGACGGCGGCGAACGGACGGCGGCGGCCTGGCTCGAGCGCCGCGGGTGGACGATCCTGGCACGCAACTGGCGGTGCCGCGCGGGCGAGATCGACCTCGTGGCGCGCGATCCTGAGGGGGTCACGGTGGTCTGCGAGGTCAAGTGCCGACGCGGGACCGGGTTCGGAGACCCGCTGGAGGCCGTCACGGTGGCCAAGGTGCGCCGCCTGCGGCGGTTGGCGGCGGCGTGGGCCTCGGAGCAGGACGGTCCGCTGGAGCTGCGCCTGGACGCCATCGGCGTCCGCACCCACCGCGACGGCACCAGCTCCATCACGCACGTGCGGGGCATCGAATGAGGCTGGCGCGGGCGTGGTCGGTGGCGCTCATGGGCGTGGACGGCACGATGGTCGAGGTGGAGGTCTCCATCGGGGGCGGCCTGCCGCGGACGGTCATCGTCGGCCTGCCGGACACCGCGTTGCACGAGGCGCGCGAGCGCTGCCGGGCTGCGGTGGCGAGCGGGGGACGGTCCTGGCCGGCGCAGTTGGTGACCGTGAACCTGTCGCCGGCGTCGCTGCCGAAAGCCGGCGCGCACTACGACCTGGCCATCGTCGCGGCGGTGCTGTGCGCGGACGGCGTGGTGGCCGAGTCTGCGCTCGCGGGGACGGTCCTGCTGGGGGAGTTGGCCCTGGACGGCCGGGTGCGTCCGGTGCGGGGGGTGCTGCCGGCGCTGATGGCGGCGGTCCGCAACGGTTGCGTCCGGGCCATCGTCCCACAGGCGCACGTGCGCGAGGCGCGGCTGGTCGACGGGTTGACGGTCCGCGGGGTGCGGAGCGTGGGCGAGCTGGTCGCGTTCCTCCGCGGGGAGGCCCCGCCGGAGGGTGCGGCCGAGGACGCCCAACAGCCGGACGCCGCGGCGTCCGAACCCCCGATCGTCAAGGACATGGCCGATGTCGCCGGGCAGCCCGAGGCGCGCTGGGCGGTGGAGGTGGCCGCGGCGGGCGGCCACCACCTGCTCCTGCTGGGTCCGCCGGGGGTGGGCAAGACGTTGCTGGCCGAGCGGCTGCCCGGGATCCTGCCCGACCTGGGCATGGCCGAGGCGCTTGAGGTCGCGGCGATCCACTCGCTGGTGGGGTTGCCGCTGGAGGGCGGGCTGGTCCGGCGTCCGCCGTACGCCAACCCGCACCACTCCGCCTCGCTGGCCGCGCTGGTCGGGGGCGGGCCGCGGGTGGCGCTTCCGGGGGCGATCTCCCGCGCGCACCACGGGGTGCTGTTCCTCGACGAGGCCCCCGAGTTCTCGCAGCGGGCGCTGGAGGCGTTGCGGACGCCGTTGGAATCCGGCTGGGTTGAGCACGCGCGCTCCTTGGGCTCGGCGACCTACCCGGCCCGGTTCCAACTCGTGGCGGCCGCCAACCCCTGCCCGTGCGGGAACCACGGCGTGGCGGGGCTGCACTGCACCTGCGCGCCGCTGACGGCCCGCCGGTACTTGGAGCGGCTGTCCGGGCCGCTGCTCGACCGCATCGACCTGCGGCAGGTGCTCCGGCCGGTGCGGCGGGCGTACCTGCGCGAGGCGGGCAGCGCGGAATCGAGCGCGGTCGTGGGGGA
Source organism: uncultured Nigerium sp. (assembly GCA_964482465.1). Taxonomy (GTDB): domain Bacteria; phylum Actinomycetota; class Actinomycetes; order Propionibacteriales; family Propionibacteriaceae; genus Propioniciclava. The sequence goes on from CAYZXQ010000016.1 coordinate 45,277, forward strand.
GCGGGTGGCGGCGGCCCGGGAGCGTCAGGCCGCCCGGCTGGCGAGCCTGGGGCTGCGGACGAACGCCGAGGTGCCCGGGCCGCTCCTGCGGCGCGCCCTCAGCCTC
>CAYZXQ010000017.1:0-28900 GCA_964482465.1 uncultured Nigerium sp.
CGGCTGAGCTTGCGCCAGATCCACGTGGCGGGGACGTCCCGCCCGGTGACGACGTATTCCAGCGCGTGGTCGTGGAAGAGCGTCTCGCTCATCTGGTCGAAGGCCCATTGGTGACCCATCGAGATCACGATGTCGCCGACGGCCACCTCGAACGCGTCGTCGGGGACCACGAAGCGCTCCCCGCCGCGCAGGATCAGGACCGGCACCGCCGCGACCGACTCCTCCCGGCGGTCGGGATCGCGGAACAGGTCCCCCAGCGTCAGCGCTCCCCCGGACGCCAGCCACCGGACCACGGCCGGGGCGTGCTCGGCGTCCAGCAGGGTCCGGTGCTGGTCGGGCGAGCGCGTCCCGCACCGGGCGACGAGCCGGTCGAGGAGCCGCTGCGACCAGGCGTCGTCCTGCGTCCGGACGTGCTCGACGAACTGCCAGAACGCCGGCGTAATCACCCGGACCAACGCCTCCTGCGTCGTCAACTGCGCCGGGATGAACACCGACTCCGGAGCGAAGGCCCGCAGCAGCGGCTCGTTCACCTGCGTGTGCTGCCGGATGGCCAGGAAGACGTCGGGGTTGGTGATGCGCGCGTGGGCGGCCATCGACAGGTTGAGCGAGTCGTCCTCGCTGCCCGCGACGAAGCCCACCGCCCGCTCGACGCCGATCTGCCCGATCTTGGGATCCACGAGCGCGCAGTCGAGGCCGGCGGCGCGCAGGTCGGCGGTCACCTCGCGGCCGAACCTGCCGTCCGCGGCGACGATCCATCGGCCCGTGCCCAGGCCAGCCACGGCGTCGGGAAGCTCTGTCCCCCAGGGCGCCAACAGCCAGGTGAGCAGTTGGTAGGTGACGGGCCGCTGCAACCGCAGCACCAGGTAGGCGCCGTAGCGATCGAAGGGGTTGATGACCGCCTCGGCGTCGAACTCGCGCATCGCCTGCATCATCGAGCGTTCGTTGGAGCGCGCGAAGACCGGCACCTCGGGCCGCAGCAACTGGACCGCCATGACGATGGCGAGGTTGACGTGGTCGTCCTCGGTGAGCGCGACGACGCCCTCGCAGAAGCGGTGTCCCAGGCCGGCCAGCCCCAGGACGTCCGGATCCCGGGCATCCCCGTTCAGCCCGGGCACCTCCAGCGCGTGCTGCTCCCCGGCGAGGTGCTCCAGGCGGGCGGCGTCCATATCGATGACGACGCAGCGGCGACCGACGGCGTCCAGCGACCGCGCGACGGCGGTGCCCATCTGCCCGTACCCGGCCAAGATGAGGAACGGCTCGTTCATGGCGCGGACGCGGCGGTGGAACCCCTGGCGGGCCAGGGCGTCGCGGAAGCCGTGGTCCTGCAGGAGCCCGAACATCGCCGCGATGGCGTAGGCCCAGCCGACCACGGTCAGGTAGATGCACAGCGTCACCCACATCCGCTGCGATGTCGTGAGGGCGTAGGGGATCTCGCCGAAGCCGATGGTCGTCGCGGTGTAGCTGAACAGGTAGAACGACTCGAACACGGTCATGTGCCGGGTCGCGCCGTCGGCGTCCTGACCGGGAATCAGCACGAGCCCCAGCACCGAGAACGAGAAGATCGCGACGATCAGGATCAGCGGCGTCCGCATGCGCCGCAGCACCAAGAAGATCGCGTCGGTCCTGGGCGGTGCGCTGGGCACCGGCACCCGGACCCGTCTGAGGACCGAGCCGCCGTCGGTCGGGGGCTCGGCGTCGAGGTGGTACACCTCGGCCTCAGCGCCGCCGGTAGTTGGCCGTCTCGATGATCATCAGGACGACCGACACGACGTTGGCCAGCAGCGCGCCCAGCGCCAGCGACACCACACTGGACATCATGTGGCCCGAGATCTCGGCGCCTGAGGCCTCCGTCACCCAGATCCACAGCGCGGCGGCCCCGATGAGCTGGATGTCGGCGACGAGGCTCGCGGCCAGGTGGATCGCGCCGATCTGAGTGCGGTCGCCGAACTTCAAGATGGTGGCGATGATGTTCACCACGACCGCCGCGTACAGCTCCCAGACGTTGTGATGCATCGGGTTGTCGATGTTCCCCGTCACGTAACCGAAGTTCAACGTGGCAGCGAGCAGCACGAAGAACCCGAAGACGACCTTCTCGCGGTTCATGCGCTCACCCTAGTGGGCGAGCCGTCACCGCCACGGCGTCGCGGCCCCGAACAGGATGTCGACCACGTAGACGAGCGTGTCGCCCTTCTCCAGGGGCGGGTTGTTGCTGCCCTCGGGGTAGCTGTCGGTCGGGGACGCCACGATGAGGATCCGTGAGCCGATCGGCTGACCGACGACCCCCGAGCGCCACGCCGGGATGGTCTCGGCGATGTTGCCGACGTCCGGGGTGGCCCAGCGGTCCTCCAGTTGCTTGCCGGTCTTCCACGACCAACTGCGGTAGTGCACCTGGATGTAGTCCTTCTCGCCCACCGCGCGACCCGAGCCCTTGACGAGCGGCTGGATCGTCGTGGTGGTGGGGACGGCCGCCCCCGCCGGGATCGCCACCGAGGGCTTGCCGTCCGCCCACGTGACGGCCGGCAACCCGGCCGCCGGTGCCACCGCGGTGCCGGACGCCGACGCCACCGACGTCGCAACGACGTCCACGACGAAGATCAGCGTGTCGCCGACCTCGATGCCCGCGTCGGGGTTGCCGCCCCCCTCGTCGTAGGCGTCCTTGCCGGGCATGGCGAGCAGCACCCGATCGCCGACGCGCTTGCCCTCCAGGCCCTTCCGGAAGCCGGCCACGACCTTGTCGAGCGGGAACACCGCGGACGCGCCGCGATCCCACGAGCTGTCGAACTTCGCGCCCGTGCGGCCGTTGTAGCCGACGTACTGGACGTCCACGATGCCCCCGACCGGGACCTGGTAGCCCGTGCCCGCGACGAGCACCTTCGAGCGGGTCTCGTCGATCGCCATCGGCGCGGGGACGGTCACGGTCGGCGCGGCCCCGGCCGCCCCGGCCACCTTGATGCCGTCCACGGTGTTGACGGCCGGGACGGTCGCGCTGGGCGTGGGCGTGGAGGTCGGTGTCGCGCTCTCACTCGCCGAGGGGGTCGCCGAGGGCGTCGGGCTCGCGGACGGCGCGCACGCGGCCAGGGCAAGCGCGGGGACCAGGACTGCCGCGGCCATCAGGCGCCGGGCGAACGTGGAGTGCAGCACGTCGCGACACTCTACCCACCCGGACCGCCGCGACCCAGCCGACACCTCAGCCAGGCGGCGGGGTGAACCCGCCGAGCGCCCGGATCCGCGGCTCGCTCCGCATCCGCTCGATCAGCGCGTCGGCGTCCGGATCGGCTGCGGCCGAGGGATCGTCCAGGCGGAGCACGACCTCGGCCGGACGCCGCGGGTCGCGCCCGGGGAGATCCCGCACCGCGAAGGTGGCCCAGTCCACGGCGTAGTCCCGGTCGTGCGCGCGGGCCGTCTCCACTAGCCGCGCCCGGATCCTGGCGCGGGTCCCCGAGGGCGGACGCCCGGCCGCCGCGGCCACCTGGGCGTCGGAGGTCTCGCGCGCGAACCCGCCGCGGGCCTCGACCAGCCGCGCGAGCCCGCCGGGACCCAGCAGGTGCCAGCGGACGTCGAGATCGTCCAGGCGCCGGTCGTCGGACGCCGCGCCGTGCCGATCCCGCCAGGCGAACAGCACGTCGCGCTTGCGCCGCCACTCCGGCACCCAGGGCCCGCGCCCCTCGACCCCATCGGTCAGCGCGGAGCGCCATCCCGCCAGCGCGCGGACGCCGTCGGCGTCGGTCGCCTCCTCGCTGGCGGCCTCCAGCCAGGCCGCATGCAGGTCGTGGCACGTGACGAGATCGCCCGCGACGCTGGGCACGGCGGCGTCCGGGTCGGCGCCCCACCGGCGCAGGGCGTCGAGGGGGTCGGCCAGGGCGAAGGGCGGCGTCCGGCCCGACTCGGCCAACCGCAGGACCAGCTCGGTGGTCGCCCACTTCAGCCAGGCCGAGGTCTCCACGAGGTTGGAGTCCCCGCTGATGACGTGCAGGCGCCGCCAACGCTCCGGATCGGCGTGCGGCTCGTCTCGGGTGTTGATGAGCGGGCGCGCGCGGGTGGTAGCGCTGGAGACCACGTCGGCGAGCGCGTTGCAGCGCTGCGAGATCGTGAACCGGCCGCGGCGCCACCGCCCCGCCCCGGCGATCAGTTGCCGGGCCACCAGGAACGGGACCAGCCAGCCGGCCAGCCGGTCCGGATCGGTCGCCCGGGCCACCTGGTAGTTCTCGTGGCTGCCGTAGGTGTTGCCCCACGGGTCGACGTTGTTCTTCACCAGGGTGAACTCGGTCTCGCGGCCCGCAGCGGCCTCGGCGTCCGTGGCCTCCCGTGCCAACCCCAGCAGGAGCTCGTCCCCGGCGCGCTCGGCCACGCCCACGTCGTGAGCCGACGTGCATTCCGGCGTCGCGTACTCGGGGTGGGCGCCCACATCGAGGTACACCCGGCCGCCCCCGCGCGTGAAGGTGCTCGTCGAGCCGTGCCGACGCGCCAGCGGGGCGAACAGCAGCGTCCCGGCCTCGTCGGAGGGGACGCGGCGCCACGGGGCGTCCGCGGACTCCCGGGTGCGGGCCACCAGCCCGTACTCGGTCTCCAGGCCGAGGACGCGCACCTACAGGCCCACGGCGTCCATGAGCGCGCCCAGTTCGTCCCGGGTGAGGTCGCGCAGGTCGCCCGAACGCACCTGCCCCATCCGGACGCTGCCGATCTGGATGCGGGTGAGCCGCCGCACCGGATGCCCGACCGCGTCGAACATGCGCCGGACGATCCGGTTGCGGCCCTCGTGCAGCACGACGGTGACCATGGTCCGGGCGTCGGTCCGCGCGCCGAGGCGCACCGCGTCCGGGTGTACCGGACCGTCGTCGAGCTCGATGCCGCGCGCCAGCCGCTTGGCGGTCCGGTTCTCCAGGAACCCCTCCACCTCGGCCACGTACGTCTTGGTCAACTCGTAGCGCGGGTGGGCCATGCGCTGGGCGAACTCGCCATCGTTGGTGAGCAACAGCATGCCGTCGGTGTCGGTGTCGAGCCGCCCCACATGGAACAGCCCCTCGCCGGCGTAGCCACCGAGGAAATCGGCGACGGTGCGGCGTCCGGCCGGGTCGTCCATGGTGGAGACCACGCCGCGGGGCTTGTTGAACACCAGGTACTGATGCGTGCGGGGCGGCGGGATGCGCCGGCCGTCGACCCGGATCTTGTCGCGCGCCGGGTCGACGCGGCGTCCCTGCTCGGTGACGATCTCGTCGTTGACCTCGACGCGCCCGGCTTCGATCAGAATCTCGGCGTTGCGGCGCGAGGCCACCCCCGCCTGCGCCAGGACCTTCTGCAGGCGGATTCCCTCGTCGCTCACGCGGTCGGATCCTCGATCGGGGCGGCGTCCGGATTCTCCAGCCGCTCCAGGTCGACGTCCGGCAACTGCACGGGGGCGTGGGGGGCGCTCGCGGCGTGCCCGGCGGCCCAGCCGCTGACTTCCTCGGCGGTCGGCATCTCGCTCATGGGTTCCTCCTGGGGGGCTTCGGACGCCGCGGGCGCGACTTCGTCGACCAGTCCGGCCAATTCTGCCTCAAGCAGGGACGCTTCCGGCAGGTGCGGGGCAAGGGGGGGCAATTGGTCGAGCGAGGTCAACCCCATGCGTTCGAGGAAGTAGTCGGTCGTCGCGAACAGCATGGCCCCGGTCTCCTCGGAGTGCCCGGCCTCCTCGATGAGCTCGCGGGTGACGAGGGTCCGGATGACCCCGTCGACGTTCACCCCGCGGATCGCCGACACCCGCGACCGCGAGATGGGTTGCAGGTACGCCACGACGGCCAGCGTCTCCAGCGCCGCCTGCGAGAGCCGGGCGTGCTGCCCCTCCAGAACCCAGCGGGAGATGACGCCGGCGTGCTCGGGGCGGGTGTAGTAGCGCCAGCCCTGCCCGACCTGGCGCAGCTCGAACCCGCGCCCGGTCTCGTCGTAGAACCGCTGGAGGGACTCCAGCGCCGCCCGGACGGCCTGGGTGGGCACGTCGAGCGCCTGGGCCAGCTCGGCGGTGGCCATGGGTTCGGTCGCCATCAGCAACAGCGCCTCCAGCGGTCCCGCCAACGACGCGGGGTCGACCTCGACGAGTTGGTCGTCGTCGCCGGGGACGGGAAGGTCGGTCGGGTCGGTGCTCATGAGGCTCCTTGGGGGGTCTCGGACGCCGCGGCGTCGGTGTCGGGCGCGTCCGGGGCGCCCTCGAACTCGTCGATGTCGTAGTCGGCGTCGGCCACGCCGGTCCAGCGGATGGTGAGCTCGCCGAGCGGCGTCAACTGCTCGAACGAGACGGCGCGCTCCCGGGCGAGCTCCAGCAGGGCCAGGAATCTCGCGACGACGACGAGCCGCTCGCCGGCGTCGGCCACCAGGGCCCGGAAGGTGGCGGTGCCGAGGTGGCGCAGGCGCCCGACCAGCACCTCGGCCTGCTCGCGGACGCTCACGGTGGGCGCGTGGAGATGCTCCAGGGAGATGACGGGCCGCTCGCGGGGGGCGAGGGCGCGCGCGGCCAACCACGGCAACGCGTCCACGCCGACCGGGATGTCGACCTCGGGCAGCAGGCGCGCGAAGTGCTCCTCCAGCCCGCCCGGACGGGCATAACGGCGGCCCTGCTCGTGGAGCGTCTCGGCGAACAGTGCCGCCACCTGCTTGAACGCGCGGTATTGCAGCAGCCGCGCGAACAGCAGGTCGCGGGCCTCGAGCAGGGCGAGATCCTCGGGGTCCTCCACCTCGCCCTGGGGCAACAGCCGCGCCGCCTTCAGGTCCAGCAGCGTGGCGGCCACGACGATGAACGAGCTCGTCTGGTCGAGATCCCAGGGCACGTCGCCGGCGCTGCTGGCCCTGATGTAGCCGATGAACTCGTCGGTCACCTTGCTGAGCGCCACCTCGGTGACGTCCAGTTTGTGGCGGCTGATGAGCTGCAGCAGCAGGTCGAAGGGGCCCTCGAAGTTCGTCAGCCGAACCGTGAACGGCGTGCTCACTGCTGGGTCAGCCGGCTGAGCAGTCCCGCCTCCCCGCCGCGCTCGGCCACGTCGGCCAGCGCCTCGGCGATGGCCGCCCGGACGATCCGGCCGCGGTCGACGGCCACCCCGTGGTCCGCCCGCAACTCCAGGCGCAGCCGCTCCAGCGCGATCAGTTCCTCGCTGCTGACGTAGACGGTGATCTTCTCGTCGTGGCGGACGCGGCCCGTCGCCTCAGGCGTCGGGTCGACCGAGGCGGTGCCGCGGCGTCCGGACGCCTCGGGTGCCGATCCGGACCCGGTCGCGCGGAAGAGCTCCGATGCCCCCGGCAGCCCTACGCGCCGGGGCATCGCGCCAGCACCTCTCGCGCCAGGGACCGGTAGGCGGCCGCGCCGCCGGAGTTCGACGCGTAGGTCGTGATCGGCTCGCCGGCGACCGTCGTCTCGGGGAACTTGACCGTCCGCCGGATGACGGTGTGGAAGACCAGGTCGCCGAACGCCTCAACCACGCGTTCGAGCACCTCGCGGCTGTGGAGGGTCCGGCCGTCGTACATGGTGCCGACGATGCCCAGCACCTCCAGGTCGGGGTTGAGGCGGTCCCGCACCTTGTCGATGGTGTCGGTGAGCAGCGCCACGCCGCGCAGCGCGAAGAACTCGCACTCCAGGGGGATGAGCACCTTGTCGGCGGCGGTCAGCGCGTTGACGGTGAGCAGCCCCAGCGACGGCGCGCAGTCGATCAGGATGATGTCGTAGTCGCCCCAGACCTTCGCCAACACCCGCCGCAGCGTCTGCTCGCGCGCCACCTCGCTGACGAGCTGCGGCTCGGCCGCCGACAGGTCGATGTTGGCAGGCAGCATGTCGAGACCCTCGACGTTGGTCGCCATCACGACGTCATGGGCGTCGATGTCCTTGGCGAAGAGCAGGTTGTAGATCGAGACGTCCATCGTGTGCGGGTTCACACCCATGCCGACCGACATGGAGCCTTGCGGGTCGAAGTCGACCAGGAGGACGCGACGTCCGGTCTCGGCCAGGGCGGCGCCGAGGTTGATGGTGGTCGTGGTCTTGCCCACGCCGCCCTTCTGGTTCGTCATCGCGATGACGAGCGCCCGGTGTCCCGGCTCGCGCCTCGGCGCGGACGGCTCGGGCAGTTCCGGCCAGGGACGTCCGGTCGGTCCGACGCCCGTGACGGGGGCGTCGTCGAAGAGGGCGGGGTTCTGACTCACGACACATCCTTCCCGGCGTCCGGTCCGGGCGCCTGACAGGCAGAGCTTAGTCCGCGAAATGGCGACAAAACGATTCCGGCGCGCCGCGTGGACCGGCGCCTCAGCGGGCGCGCGGGTGCGAGGCGAGAAACACCTCGCGGAGGTGCTCGACGGTGACGAGGGTGTAGATCTGGGTGGTCGTGACCGAGGCGTGCCCGAGCAGTTCCTGGACGACGCGGACGTCCGCACCGCCGTCGAGCAGGTGGGTAGCGAACGAGTGCCGCAGCGTGTGGGGGCTGACCTCGACGTCCAGCCGCGCGCGGTCGGCCTGCTCGCGCAGGATCGCGAACGCCGACTGCCGGCTGAGCCGGTCGCCGCGGGCGTTCAGCAGCAGCGCCGGTCCCGGACGCCGCGCCCGCCGGATCAGCTCCGGACGCCCGCGCACCAGCCAGGCGCCCACGGCGGTCCGGGCGTAGGACCCCAGCGGCACGATCCGCTCCTTGCGGCCCTTGCCGAACAGCCGCAGGCCCAGGTCGGGGTCCTCGAGGTGGCTGGACACATCGTCCACGTCGAGGCCGACCACCTCGGACACCCTGGCGCCGGTCCCGTACAGCAGTTCCAGCAGCGCCGCGTCGCGCAGACCAGTGACCGTCGTGGTGTCGGGAGCGTCCAGCAGCGCCTGCACCTGGGCGACGCTCAGCGCCTTGGGCAGCCGGCGCCCCTGCCGCGGCGGCGCCACGCGGGCCGCCGGGTTGTCGGGCGCGGCGCCGTCGACGGCGGCGAACGCGTGGAACGACCGGACGGCGGCCACCGCGCGGGCTACCGACGCCGGGGCGAGCGGGGAGCGTCCGGGGCCGGTGTTTGTGGGCGGCTCGCCGGCGCGCAGGCGCTCGGCGAAGGCGGCCACGTCGACGGAGGCGACGTGGCCGACCTCCGCGATCCCGCGCTCGGCCAAGAACCCGGCATAGCGGGAGAGGTCGCGCCGGTAGGCCGCGACGGTGTGCGCGGACGCCCCCACCTCGGCCGTCAGGTGGTCGAGGTAGGCGGCGACGGCGTCCGCGAGCTGCATCGCCGGAACGGCTCAGGCAGGCCGCGGCGCGGCGTCCGCGAGGGCGGCATCGCGGGCCGCCTTGGCGGCGCGCGCGGGCCAGGGGGCGTCCGGCGTCCGGAGGTCGGTCGCACGACCGGTGCGGAGCGCGCCGTAGGCCGCCAGCGCGCCGACGACCATGGTCGGGTTCTGGACGCGCCCGGCGTAGATGGCCGCGACCAGGTCGTCGAGGGCGACGAGGCAGGTGTCCATCTCGGCCTCTTCGTGCTCCACGACGAAGCCCACCGGACGCGGGGCGGGGGCGAGCCCGCGGGCCAGGTAGACCCGCAGCGACTCCTGGAGGCAGCCGGGCGAGGTCATGTAGTCCACCAGGATGCGCCAGTCGCTCGCCTGGAGGCCGACCTCCTCGGCCAGCTCGCGCTGCGCGGCCGACAGCCAGCTCTCACCGTCGGCGTCCAACAACCCCGCCGGCGGCTCGATCAGGCGGAACCCGACCGGGTGGCGGTACTGACGCACGACAACGACGCGCTCGGCCTCATCCAAGGCGATCACGCCCACGGCGCCGGTGTGCACGAGGTAGTCGCGGACCATCGTGGTGCCGTCGGGCACCTCGACCTCGTCGCGGACGAAGTCCTGGATCACCCCGTGCCCGAGGACCCGGTGCCGCGCGATGGGCCAAGCCACGGGCTCGTCGGAGACCTCCGCGGCGGACAGGACCGGCAGAGCGAGCATCACGACTCCTCGGTGAACAAGCGCTGGCTGCGCTTCCTCTCCACCGCCGCCTTGACCAGCCCGACGAACAGCGGGTGCGCCTTCGTGGGCCGCGACTTGAGCTCGGGGTGGGCCTGCGTAGCGACGAAGTAAGGGTGCTGCGACCGATCCAGCTCCACGAACTCGACCAGCGAGCCGTCCGGCGAGACGCCGCTGACGTGCAGCCCGACGGACTCGAGGGTCTCGCGGTAGGCGTTGTTGACCTCGTAGCGGTGGCGGTGGCGCTCGGTCACGTCCGTGGCGTCGTAGGTCTGGGCGACGATCGATCCGGGCGTGAGCTTCGCGGCGTACGAGCCGAGCCGCATCGTCCCGCCGAGGTCGCCCGCGCCCTCCACGAAGGCCATCTGCTCGGCCATGGTCGACACGACGGGAGCGTCGGTGTCCGGATCGAACTCTGTGGACGCCGCGTGCTTCAGGCCGGCCAGATTGCGGGCCACCTCGATCACCATGCACTGGAGACCCAGGCACAGCCCGAGCGTCGGGATCTGGTTCTCGCGGGCGTACGTGAGAGCGCCCAGCTTGCCCTCGACGCCGCGGATGCCGAAGCCGCCCGGGACCACGATGCCGTCCACATCGCCCAACTGCTCGTGCGCCCCGTCGTGGGTTTCGCAGGAGTCGGAGGGGACCCAGCGCACGTGCACCTTGGCGTAGTTGGCGAACCCGCCTGCGCGCAGGGCCTCGCTGACGCTCAGGTAGGCGTCCGGAAGGTCGATGTACTTGCCCACCAGCGCGATGGTGACGTCCTCCTTGGGGTGGTGGACGCGGTCGAGCAGGTCGTCCCAACGCTTCCAGTTGACGTCGCGGAAGCTCACCCCGAGCCGCCGGACGACGTAGGCGTCCAGACCCTCGTTGAAGATCACCTTGGGGATGTCGTAGATCGAGGGGGCGTCCGGACACGAGATGACGGCTTCCTCGTCCACGTCGCAGAACAGCGCGATCTTGCGCTTGATGCCGACCGGCACCTCGACGCCCGCCCGGCAGACGATGGCGTCGGGCTGGATGCCGACCTGCCGCAGGTGCGCCACCGAGTGCTGGGTGGGCTTGGTCTTCAACTCCGCCGACGGACCGATGTACGGCACCAGCGACACGTGCAGGAAGAAGCAGTTGGCGCGGCCGACCTCGCGGCGGACCTGGCGGGCGGCCTCCAGGAACGGCAGCGACTCGATGTCGCCCACGGTGCCGCCGATCTCGTGGATGACGATGTCGGTCTTCTTGCCCGCCATGGCGAGCATGTCGTCCTTGATCTGGTTGGTGATGTGCGGGATCACCTGCACGGTGTCGCCCAGGAAGTCGCCCCGACGTTCCTTGGCGATGACAGTCGAGTAGACCTTGCCGGTCGTGACGTTGGCGTCCGCGGTCAGGTTCACGTTGAGGAAGCGCTCGTAGTGGCCGATGTCGAGATCGGTCTCGGCGCCGTCCTCGGTCACGAACACTTCACCGTGCTGGAAGGGGTTCATGGTGCCCGGATCGACGTTCAGGTACGGATCGAGCTTCTGCATGGTGACGCGCAGGCCCCGCGCGACGAGGAGTGATCCGAGGCTGGAGGCGGTGAGGCCCTTGCCCAGAGAGGAGGCGACGCCCCCGGTGACGAATACGTGCTTGGTCTGCGTCGTGTGTCCCACGGGCCTCCATCATACGTCCGCGGACCACTCAACCCCGCCATCCGGCGCGCATGGGACGGCCGTGGCGCGTCCGCCCCCTAGACGTCACCCCCTTCGAACCGCTTCGATGCGCACATGGACGTCGAGCTCGCCGAAGTACGGGATTTCCTGGCCAAGCATCATCCCTTCGACGAATTGCCGCGGTCGGTGCTCAACGAGTTGCCCTCGCGGCTGGTCACCCGCTACTACCGCCGCGGCACGCCGCTGGTGGCCCACGGCGAGGCCAACGAGTTCCTCTTCATCCTGCGCTCGGGCGCGGTCGACATCGTGGACGCCCACGGGCACCTCCACGACCGGGCCGACCCCGGCCAGTCCTTCGGGCTGTCCAGCGTCATGACCGGCGGCGCCTCGGCGTTCACCCTCACCGCCACCGAAGACACCCTCTGCCTGCTCATGCCGGCCGCGATCTTCCACCATCTGATCCAGACCCAGCCGACGTTCGCGCGGCACTACATGGAGCAGCAGGCCACGCGCATCCGCGAGGCCGTGGAGCAGGTCACCGCGGACGACTCCGGCAGCGCCCTGATGCGGACGACGGTCCGCGACATCATCCGCTTCGCCCCCATCACCACCACCCCGGACGCCACGGTCCGGCAGGCCGCCCAGGTCATGGACGACAAGCGCGTCTCCGCGCTGCTCGTCACCCGGGACGAGGAGCTCGTCGGCATCCTCACCGACCGCGACCTGCGCCGTGTCGTGGCGCGGGCGCTGGACGCCGACGCCGCGGTGTCCACGATCATGACGGCGAACCCGTCGACGATCTCGCCCGACAAGCTCGCCTTCGACGTGCTCGTCGAGTTGACGCAGAACCGGTTCCACCACATTCCCGTGGTCGAGGACGGCAAGGTCATCGGCATGATCACCGCCGGCGACATCATGCGCCTGGAGCAGGCCAACCCGACGTTCCTCGTCGGCGACATCACGCGCCAGACCACCTTGGAGGGCATCGTCGCGTCGGTCAAGCGACTCGGTAACGTCGTCGAGATCGGCGTCAGCCAGGACGCCACCGCGGACGACATCGCGCGGGTCGTCACGGCCATCGGGGACGCCGTGGTGCGGCGCCTCATCGAGCTGGCGGTCGAGGAGTTCGGTCCGGCGCCCGTCCCGTGGTGCTGGGTGGCCCTCGGGTCGCAAGCGCGCTACGAACTGGGCCTCCAGTCCGACCAGGACAGCGCCATCATCGTCTCCGACGCGATGCAGCCCGAGCACGCGGACTGGTTCGCGTCCGTCGCCAACCGCGTCGTGGACGGCCTGGAAGCCTGCGGCTACCCGCGCTGCCCGGGCGACATGATGGCGTCCAACCCGGCGTGGCGGGTGCCGCTGGCGCAGTGGGGTCAGTACTTCCGGCACTGGATCAACGAACCCGAGCCGGACGCCCTCCTCAACGCGCAAACCTTCTTCGACATGCGGCCGGTCTACGGACAGACGGCCCTGTACGACACGCTGCACGCCGCGGTCGCGCAGTGGGCGCCGCGGTCGGCGCGGTTCCTGGCCTACCTCGCCAAGCAGGCCCAGCGGTTTACTCCGCCCATCGGGTTCTTCCGCGATTTCGTCCTGGAGGGCGAGGGCGAGCACAAGGACACCCTCGACCTCAAGGCGGGCGGCATCGCGCCCGTCGTGCAGATGGCCCGGATCTTCGCCCTGTCGAATGCCAGCGGCGAGACCAACACGGTCGCGCGGCTCAAGGCCGCCGGGCGCGCGGGCGCGATCAGCGAGGACAACGCCGCCAACCTGGCGGATGCGTTCGAGTTCATCAACCACGTCCGCGTGCGGCACCAGGTGCGCCAGGTCAAGGCCGGACGCACCCCGGACAACCACGTGGCGCCGGCGACCCTGAGCTCGTTCGAGAAGCGCCACCTGCGCGACGCGTTCGGGATCATCCGCAAGATGCAGCAGGCCCTGGCCTACGTGCACCGCACCGACGTGACCTCGTAGGCACGACGATGTTCGGGATCTTCGGAGCCGACGGACGCCGCGCCAAAGCCGCGCGGAGGGCGTCCGGACCCTTGGCCGACTACTACGCCGCGACGCCGTTCCCCGAGCCGTCGACCCCGGTCGCCGACCTCAAGCTGCTCGCCATCGACCTGGAGACGACCGGGCTCGACCCGGCGAAGGACACGATGCTGAGCGTCGGGTTCGTCCCCGTGGACGGCGACACGATCGTGCTGTCCGGGGCCCGGCACATGGTGCTGCAGGCCGACTGCGTGGTCGGGCAGAGCGCCATCCACCACGGGCTTACCGACGACATGATCGCCGCCGGACAGCCCCGCGAGGAGGTGCTCGCGGCCACGCTGGCGGCGCTGTCCGGCCGGGTGCTGCTCGCCCACTACGCGCGCATCGAGGTGGATTTCATCTCGGGCGCGTGCGAGCAGGTGTACGGGGCGCCGTTCGTCCCGCCGGTGATCGACACGCTCGTGCTGCACGAGCGGATCGCCTTCCGCGGCTACGACGACGAGGCCCGCGGCAACGCGTTGCGGCTGTGGACCGCCCGCGGCCGCTACGGGCTGCCACGCTACGCCGCGCACGAGGCGCTCACGGACGCCCTCGCCTGCGCCGAGTTGTACCTCGCGCAGGTCGCCGAGTATCAGACGCTGCGCCAGCAGACGTTCAAGACCCTGCGGTCGGGGTGAGCGACACCCGGTAAGGTGGCCCGGACTACGACCCGGGGAGCACAGATGACCGTCGTCGTCGCGTACAAGTGGGCGGCCAACCCTGCCGACGCCTCCGTGCGTCCGGACGGCACCGTCGACTTCTCGCGCGCCCACCCCGCAGTCAGCGAGGACGATCCGGTCGCGCTGGCGTTGGGTCGCTCGGTCGCGGACGCCGCGGGCGTCGGCTGTGTCGGCGTGAGCGTCGGTCCGGCCAGCGTGGCGAGCCCCACCGCACGGAAGGCGGCGCTGGCCCGCGGCCTGGACCGGGCGCTCGTGGTCGCCGACGACGCGACGTCCGGCTGGAACCTGACCGACGTCGGCGCCGCGCTGGCCGCGCTCGTGGGCCGCGTCCCGGACGCGCGGCTGGTCGTGACCGGCGAGGCGTCGGTGGACGAAAACGCCCGGATGGTCCCCGCGCTGATGGCGGGGTTCCTGGGCTGGCCGTGCTTCGCGGGCGTGACCGCCGTGTCTCCCTCCGGGACCGGGTGGCGGCTGGTCCAGCGCACCCCGGACGGGGTGCGGACCGTCGAGGTCGCCGGTCCGGTGGTGGCGTCGGTGGCGCCGGACGCGGTGCCGGTCGAGGCGCCGGGCATGCGCGAGGTGCTCGCGGCGGGCCGCAAGCCCGTGGAGACCGTGGATGTCGCCGAGCTGGGGGGCACGCCGGTGTCCGTGGTCGAGGTGGCGCGGTCGAGGATCGAGCGGCGGCGCGCCGGGCGGGTCCACGAGGGTCCGGACGCCGCCGACGCCCTCCTCGCCGCGCTGCGCGCCGAGGGGGTGCTCTGAGTGACGACCGCGTGGATCGTGACCGCAACCCCGGAGGCCTCCACCCTGCTGGCGCTCGCGCGGAAAGCCGCCGACCGCGTCGTCGCGGTGACCGTCGGGTTGGACTCCTTCGCGGGTGCGGACGCCGTGGTGTCGCTTCCGCTAGTCCCCGACACGCCGGTCGAGGCGGTGGCGCCGGGCGTCGCGGAGGCGGTGGCGGCCCGGCCGGGGGATCTCGTGTTCGTCCCGGACCGGCCCGAGGAGCGCAGCCTGGCCGGGACCCTCGCGTCCCGCCTGAGGGCGCCGGTGCTGACGCGCGTGGTGGACGTGGGTCCGGACGGCATCGACGTCGTGCGCCACGGACTGGCACGGGTGCGCGTCCGGACCGACGGCGCCGCGGTGCTCGTCGCCGATGGCGGCCCGGCGGTCGCGGGAGCGTCCGGGGCCGGGAGCCCGGCGTCCGCACCCGCCACCCACCACGCCACCGTCACCGGACGCGGTGAGGCCCCCGCCGACCGGGTCGACCTGGCCGCCTCGGCGCGGATCGTGGCGGTGGGGCGGGGGGTTACGCAGGCCGACTTGCCGTGGGTCCGGGCGTTCGCGGACGCCCTGGGCGCCGACCTCGCCTGTTCGCGACCGGTCGCGGACGCCGGGTGGCTCCCCCACGACCGCTACGTCGGCGCGTCCGGGTTGCACGTCGCCCCCGAGCTCTACGTGGCGCTCGGCATCTCGGGACAACTGCAGCACCTGAGCGGGGTGACCGGCGCCCGGACCATCGTGGCGGTCAACACCGACCCGCACGCCCCGATCTTCGCGCTGGCCGACCACGGGATCGTGGGCGACGTCCGCGAGGTCCTACCGGTCCTGACCCGGACATTGGTCCGATGAGCGTCGACGCCGAGGTCGTCGTGGTGGGGGCCGGGATCGCCGGCAGCCTCACCGCGCTGCTGCTGGCCCGGCGGGGACGCGATGTCCTGCTCGTGGAGCGGGGAGCCGAGCCCGGCACGAAGAACCTCTCCGGCGGGGTGCTGTTCTGCCGCGTCCTGGACGAGATCGTCCCGGACTTCGCGACCACCGCCCCCGTCGAACGGCGGGTCGTGCGGCACCAGCTCGCGCTGCTGGACGGAGACGCTTGCGTCGGGCTGGAGTTCTCCGACCCTCGCCTGGCCGATCCGGTGAACGCGGTGACGGTCCTGCGGTCGCGGCTGGACCCGTGGCTCGTGGCGCAGGCCGAGGCGGCGGGGGTCGGCGTGCTGCCCGGCGTCCGTGTGGACGCGCTGGTGGTCGAGGACGGGCGGGTCGTGGGCGTCCGGGCGGGCGACGACACGCTGCGCGCGCACGCGGTGGTGGCTGCGGACGGCGTGAACAGCTTCCTCGCGCGTGCGGCGGGGCTCCGCGCCCCCGAGCCGCCCGCGCGCCTGGCGCTCGGGGTGAAGTCGGTGATCGGGCTGCCGCGCACCGTGTTGGAGGAACGGTTCCGGCTGTCCGGCGAGGCCGGGGTGGCGGCGACCTTCCTCGGCGACGCGACCGCCGGCGTGGCGGGCGGCGGGTTCCTCTACACCAACCGGGAGTCGGTGTCGGTCGGGGTTGTCCTGCGCCTGGACGACCTCACCGCCCGCGGGCTGTCCTCGGCGGACGTCCACGACCGGTTCCTGACGCATCCCAGCGTCGCACCGCTGCTGGCCGGGGGCGAGCTGTTGGAGTACGGCAGCCACCTGACGCTCGAGGACGGTCCGGCGTCGGCGTCCGGCCCCCTCGCCCGTCCCGGGCTGGTGCTCGTCGGGGACGCCGCGGGGCTGACGCTGAACACCGGGCTCGCGATCCGCGGGATGGATCTGGCGGCTGGCTCGGCGCTGGTCGCCGCGTCCGCCGTGGAGGACGCGCTCGCGGCCGGAGATCCCGCGCAACTCGCCCACACCTACCCCGCGGCGCTGGCGGCCTCCCCTGTCGGCGCCGATCTGCGCACCTTCGCGGCTGCCCCCCGCGCGCTGGCGTCCGAGCGGCTTTCCGGCCTCTATCCGCGGCTGGCGGCCGACCTGCTGCGCCGCGCCTACGCCCACGACGGTGCGCCGCGCGACCACCTCGCGAGGCTGGCCCGGGCGGCGGTCCGGGAGTCGGGCGTGGGACCGCTGGCGCTGGCGCGCGACGCCCTCACCCTGGGGCGGGCGCTGTGACCGATCCACTGCCGAGCGTCCCCGAGCGGCTGGCGCGCGATGTCCACCACGTGGACGATCGGACCCACATCGAAGTCCACCAGGACCTCGCCCGCCGCACCGGCACCGGACGCCTCCTCGTGCGCATCTGCCCCGCCCAGGTCTACGGCGAGGCCCCCGACGGCACCATCACCGTCGACCACGCCGGCTGCCTGGAATGCGGGGCCTGCCTGGCCGTCGCGGCGCCCGGCGCGCTGACCTGGCACTACCCGCGCGGCGGGTTTGGGGTGGCCTACCGGGAGGGCTGAGCGGTCCGGACGCCGAAGATGGCCGTCCCGAGGCGCACGCACGTGGCGCCGTGCTCGATGGCCAACTCGAAGTCCCCGGACATGCCCATGCTGAGCTCGGTCCAGCCGCCGCCGTGCGCGTCGCGCAGCCGCGCGGCGAGCCCCGCGAGGGTGTCGAAACAGCCCGCGACGACGGTCCGGTCGGCGGTGTTGGCGGCCAGCGTCATCAGCCCGCGGACGTCCAAGGCGTCCAAGCCGGCGAGCCCCCGGACGAACGCCGGCACGTCGGCCGGCGCCAACCCGGACTTGGTGGTCTCCCCCGAGGTGTTCACCTGGACGAGCACCTCGAGTCGGCGTCCGGACGCCGCAAACCGCCGATCCAGTTCGCGGGCGATGTCGAGCGACGCCAGCGCCTGGAACTCGCTGGCGAACGCGGGCAGGTACTTGACCTTGTTGGCCTGCAGCGGACCGATGATCGCCCACTCGACGGCGTCGGACGCCAGCGCCGCGGCCTTGTCCCGCGCCTCCTGGACGCGGTTCTCACCGAACCGGACGTACCCGCACGCCCGGGCCGCGCGGACGGCGTCCGGACCCCACGTCTTGGACACCGGCAGCAGCCGCACCGACGCCGGATCGCGCCCGACCCGCTCGCACGCTACGGCGATGCGCCGCTCGGTGGCGGCCAGGGCGGAGGCGATGTCGTTCACGCCCCCACCCAACCACACCGCGCGCCTCAGAAGGCCAGCAGCGCCATGAAGGGCAGCAGCGCCGTCATCAAACCGGTAGACATCCAAAACATGCCGATGTTCATGGCGGCCTCGGACAGCTTGCCGAGCCGGTCGGTCGCGGTGCCCTGCGTGCGGGGGGCGTGGCAGCCGCCCTCCTCGACGGCTCCGGACGCCGGCGCCAGGGCCTTGACCAGCGCGCGGACGCCCGCGACGAGCAGGTAGACCATGAACGGCAGACCGACGACGGCGGCGATCCACATCGGCTGGCCGGGGGCGCGCTGGGACATCATCCACTGCATCTTGGGCAGGCCGCTCTTGGCGACGCCGTCCATGATCACGGCCATGGCGGCCAGGTGCCAGGTCATGGCACCGAACATCGCGGCGTGACCGGCGAAGTGGAGGCGCTGGTCGCTCGAGGTCGCCCTCACCGCGAGCCAGATGAACCACAGGGTGGACGCGGCCTGTGTCGCGAGGATCAGCGGCTGAGGCACGACCTTGACGAACGGCATCCACACCATGGTGGGCACCATGAGCAGCATGACGATGGACATCCACAGGTGGGCGATGCCGGAGACCCGACCGCGCCAGTCGGTGGGGCGGGTGAGTTCGTAGATCCCCCACCCGGTGGTGAAGGCGAACATGATGAGCAGGCCGACGAATTTCACCGGCGTGGCGTCGAAGGTGAACATTGGGGTTTCCCTCCCAGTGATCTGGTGCGGGGAGCGGCGCTCCCCGAGTCCGATCGGGTCGGGCGGTGTGAAACGACACCACCAGGCGGGGACGGACGTCCGAGGGACCAGACCGCTCTGGCTTCGTCGCACGGGCGGCCGGTGCGCCGACTCTAGCGCACCGATTGCACTCTTCCCGCCTAGGGAAACGCCGATCCATCATGTTCTGGCTGCAGCGGCCCGGATCGAGCGATCCGAACCCCCCTCGATCTGGGCCCGTATGGTCACTACGAGCCCAGATCGAGTGGCTCCGGCTCATCTCGCCCGACCCGTCCTCGCCAAGAACAGCCTTAATCAGCGGTTCCCTAGTCCGACGGCACGGCGGCAACATCGCCGCCGACCGGCTAGCGCACCGCCATCGGTTGGGCGAGAATGAGCGCCGGGCTTGGCTGGGGGGCTCTCCGTACGGCACCGGTCCACGACACACAGACCGTGACGCGACGTTGTTGCGCGTACGGAGAGGACGACCATGCGCGGCGCGACACGACCCAGCGACATTCCTACCCTTGACGGCGTTGGCAACAGCTTGGGATGGCGGGGTTCGTCGCTTCGGCGGCTCTTGGCCGCCGCGGTGGCTGGCGGCGTGTTGCTCGTGCCGTCCCAGGTCCCCGCGTGGTCGGTGGTGACGTCCAGCGGCGCCCCGGCCGCGCCCGACACGTCTCAGACGCTCTACCAGGTGCGCGACGGGGACGCGGCCTATGTGCCGCCCACCAACGGCTACTCCGACGGCGGCGTCGGCTCTTACTGCCTGTTGACTCAGGACGCCGCCAAGGCGTCGGCCACACAGGTGATTGCCCCGGACGGAGTCCACTACCCGCTCACGTCGGTGTTCGTCGGCACGAAGGTTTCGGCGGCGCAGGCCTGCATCGGGCCTAACAAGACGCTGTTCGTCGACGCGGGCACCTACGACTCCGACCTCCACTACGCCGCGCTCAGCCCCGCGAACTTCTCCCTGGTCGGCGTCGCCACCTCGGGTGGACGCCCCGCGGCCACCCTCGTTCGCACCTACAGCACGGGCGGCCCCACGGTGGTCGACCGGTATCTCTTCTACCAGCCCGATGTCCACATCGAGAACGTGATCCTCGACGGCGCCGGCAAGGACATGCGCGACAACAAGGACTACGGCTGGTACGCCGTCGTGGTGGGCACCGGGGCTGTCGGCTTCGTCGCCCAGGATGTGATCATCCAGAACGTCGGGAATTCCAACAGCATCGGCTGGTTCGGCACCAACCGCAACAGCGCCCTGCAGGTGCTCTATGAGCAGACGGGCACGCGCCACTTCGTCAACCTGACGGTCAAGGACATCAAGACCACCAACTATGGGGCCGGGGTCATCTTCACCAACCAGACCAACAAGACGTACTTCTACAATCTCGTCATGGACGGCAGCCTCGCGGCGGCCAACACGTGGGGCCCGCGGGTCGAGCACGCCAGCTTGTCGATCATGCCCGACCTGACCCGGAACTCCGCGGTGTTCGCGGGCCCGAACACGTCGATCAAGGCCAGCAACGGGGCCGATTTCATCCAGGTGCAGGACTACCGCTACGACCTGATCGGCGTGCCGGCCGCCTACCGCTATGTGGAGTATTCGACCCACAACGGCAACACCAACACCGGCGCCTATCGCGTCTATAAGACACCGCCCGCGGCCACGGCCTCGACTGCGATCCTCGATCGCACGGACGGCTACTGGCTGGTGCGTGAGAGCGAGGCGGTCGGCGCGACGGCCCAGATCGACGCCATTCGCGCGGTGCGCACCCACCTGCTCGGCCTCGCCTCCCCCGCGCTGCCCGCGAGTCGCGTCCCTGCGGCCAACATCAAGATCGCCCCGCCGGCCGCGGGAGCCTTGGTTTCCTTCTCGGTGGCGGATTTCGGAACCGGCACGCCGGTCACCCTCGTGGCCGTCCCGGATGCCGCCGCTCCCGCGACCGGCAGCACGCTGGTCCCTGTGGCGGCGGACTTCACGGCCAGCTTGGGAACCACGGCCAACGCCGCCAACGTCGCGCTCTACAACGTCGACTTCGCCAGCCGGGCCTCCTTGACCCTCACCGAGGTGCTCAGTGGCATCGCAGCCGGCTCGATCGCACCGACCGACCCCCGGGACGGCAGCTACCCGCCCGGCCTCAACTACGCCGACTACGCGACGCCCAAGCCGGCGGCCGTCACGGCAGGAGCCACCATCGCGGTGGACGCCCTACGCAACTGCCGGTTCGTCACGTTGGCCGTCGGCGAGCCCGCGACCGTCCAGGCGCTCCACTTCGACCTCTCAGCCACGGCGCTCTACGTGGCGGGCACGGGACAGGCAACCGCGACGGCGCCCGCTTGGTACACCGCCGCGACACCCCCCGCGTCGGGCTCCTCAACGGGCGCGGACGACCCCAGCGTCGCCTACTTCTCCGCCGATCCCACGATCGCCACGGTCGACAAGACGACCGGGGTCATCACCGGCGTCGGCCCCGGCACCGTCACCATCTACGCCAAGGCCCTCGACTCCCAGAACCAGGGCGAGGTGGAGAAGCCGTACGCCGCAGGCACCATCACCGTGCGGGCGTGGCTGCCGGGCCTGACGCTCACCAAGGAGGTGCAGCCACTCGGCCATCCCCCGGTGCTCGGCGACAGCGTCACCTACGCGTTCACCGTCACCAACTCGGGCAACGTCCCCCTCACGCAGGTGGGCGTAACCGACGCCACCCTCGGGACCGTCACCTGCGCAGCGACCGCGCTCGCACCGCTTGAGAGCACCACCTGCTCTGCCGCAGCGCATGTCATCGCGCAGGCCGACGTGGACGCAGGCCGGGTTCTCAACCAGGCGAAGGCCACCGCCGTCACCACGGTCGCCAACCCGACCTCCGACAAGCCCGACCAACTGTCGGCCGAGGCGTCCGCCACCCTCGACATCCCCCAACACCCCGCCATCGACCTGGTCAAGTCCGTGACCGCGCCACCGCGCGTCACCGCAGGCGACTCGCTGACGTATGCGTTCACGGTGACCAACACCGGCGACGTCACCCTCACCGGCGTGGGCGTGACCGACCCCCTGGTGGGCCAGGTGAGCTGTCCCGAGACCACGCTGGCGCCCGGACAATCCACGACATGCAGCGCCGCGCCGTACGTCGTCACGCCCGCGGACGCGAACGCCCAGCAGGTCGTCAACACCGCCACGGCGGTCGGGACGCCGCCGGTGACGCAGGCCGCGGAGAGCCCGGCGCCGGTGAGCGACACCGACTCGGTAACCGTGCCCGTCCAGCGCGACGCCGCGCCAGTGGTCGACGTCCTGCCTACGACGGGGGGTTCGGCGGACGCCGGCTTCCTCGGGCTGTCGGCGCTCGCGACCGTCGCCGGCGCGCTCGTGGTGGCGGTGGGGCTCCGGCGTCGGACGCCGTCCTCCGACTAGGCGGTCACGGCCAGCGGGCCGCCAACGACAACACGGCCAGGGACGCCAGCACGGCGAACGCCAGCGCGATCCCCGCGTACAGCTCGGTGACCTCTTGGTCGACCAGTTCGTAGCCGACCGAGCTCGCGATCTGCTTGTAGACATCGCCGAGCTTCGTCGTGGAGTCGGCCTGGAAGAACTCGCCGCCCGAGGCGTCCGACACCGCCTTGAGCTCGGCGGGATTCACCGGCACGGGCTCGCGCCGGCCGTTGCTCACCACGTAGCCGTCGCGGGTGCCGTAGGCGATGGTGTGGATGGGGAAACCGCGCTTCTTGGCGTCCTTGGCGGCGTCCAGGGACGAGCGGCCGATGTTGGTGTATCCGTCGCTGAGCAGGACGATGGCACCGGGCGCCGGATCGTTGGGGTGCGCCGGGTCGGAGGGGGCCAAGGTGAGGGCGTCCAGCGAGCTGTAGATGCCCTCGCCGATCGCCGTGGACGGGCCAAGTTGCAGGTTCTGGATCGCCCGGTTCACCATGCCATGGTCGGAGGTCGGCGGCACGACCACGGCCGCGGTGCCCGAGAACGCCACCAGGGACACGTTGAAGCCCTTCGGCATCATGTCCACGAACTGCTGGGCGGCCACCTTCTCGGCCTCGATCCGGCTCGGCTGGACGTCGGTCGCCTCCATCGAACGCGACACGTCGATAGCCACCACGATCGTGGCACGTTCGCGCGGCACCCGCACGACATCCTTCGGCTGGGCGAACGCCACGATGAGCGCCGCGAGGCTGATGACTGCGGCCGCCACGGCCACATGCCGCTTCCACGCCGCCTGACGGGGCATGACGCGGTCGAGGTGGTCGATCCCGAACGTCCGCGTCCGCTTCGATTTCATGGCGAGCAGCAGCGCATAGAGCGCCAGCAGCCCCGGGACCAGCAGGAGCCACCACAGTCGCTCCTCGTGGAAGAAGGCGATCAGGGGGGTCACGACGGCCACCTCGCTCCCAGGGACACCGCCGCCAGCGCGGCGAGCACGGCGAAGGCCAGCCCGTAGCCGGCCCACACCGCGGTGGTCTCTTTCTTGACCTCCTCGAACCCGACCGTGGATTGGAGGTCGGAGTACACGCGCGTGAGGTCGCTGGCGCTCTCCGCCGACCACGTCTTGCCCCCGGTCGCCGCCGCGATACCCGCCAGGAGCTCGCGATCGGGCGGGACGCGTTCGCGCTTGCCGTCGAGATCGACCGAGCCGTTTTCGGTGCCGTAGGCGATGGTGAACACGGGGATCTTCGCCTTGCGCGCCTCGTCGGCTCCCTGCAGCGGCGATCGTCCCGCGGTGTTCTTGCCGTCCGACAGCATCACGATGGAGCCGGGTGCGACCGACCCGTCGTCGCCCTTCGGCGCCATCTGGATCGCCCCGACGGCCGTCACGAGCGCGTCCCCGATGGCGGTGGAGTCTTGATACTCCAGCGCCTGGACCGCGCGCTGCACCATCCCCCGGTCGGTCGTCGGCGGCACGCGGACCGCCGGGTTGCCCGACATGCTCACCACCGACACGTTGTACTTGACGGGCAGTTGCCCCAGGAACTCGATCGAGCGCTGCTTGGCCGCGTCCAGCCGGTTGGGCTGGACGTCCGTGGCCGCCATCGACCGCGACACATCGACGACGAGCACGATGGTTGCCCGCTCCCGCGGCACGCGCTCCACGCCGTTCGGACGCGCCCACGCCAGGACGAGCGTCACGAGGCTCACCAGCGACAACGCCACCGCGAGGTGCCGCCGCCACTGGCTCTGCCGGGCGACCACCCGGGCCAGCACGGAGGTATTCGTGAACCGCATCCCGAACCGGTTCTTGCGGAGCGTCGCCCAGATGTAGAGCACGACCAGCGCCGGGACGACCAGCAGGAACCACAGGCGTCCGGGATCGAGGAACGACAGCTCGGGCATCAGCGCGTCACCCCCTGGGGCGGGGTGTGCAGGATCGCGGCGGTGCGCCGGTAGCCGAGCACGAAGCGGGCGATGTCATGGACCCAGTCTCGGTCGGTGCGCAACTGGATGTGCCCGACCCCGGCGCGCCGCAAGGAGACCCGAATGCGCTCACGCTGGGCCGCGGACGCCGCGTTGAAGCGTTCGCGCGCGGCGGCGTCCGAGGTGTTCACGTAGCGGGAGAAGTCGGTCTCGGGGTCGCGGATAAGGATGTCGCCCACGTCGGGGAACTCGATCTCGCGCCGGTCCACCACCTCGATGGCGATCACCTGGTTGCGCACCGCCAGCCGGCGCAGCGCCCGCTCCCACTCCGGCTCGATGTTCGGGTCGAGCTCGGTGTCGCCCGGGGTGAGGAAGTCGGACACGACCACGCGCAGGCCGCGCCGACGCTGCATACGCGCGAGCTGGTCGATGCCGCGGGACAGCGTGTAGGGACCCTCGCTGCGGTCGCGGACGATGGGTTCGGTGAGCATGCGCCGCAGGAGCGCATACAGGGCGGTCCGACCCGAGCGGGCGGGGATCCGAACCATCGTCTCCGGCCGCATGATCAGCCCGCCGAAGCGGTCGCCCATGCGCTGGCTCAGGAACCCCACCGTGGCGATCGCCGCAATGCCCAGGTCGCGCTTGGTGACGCCCTCGGTGCCCCAGTTCATGGACGGCGTGACGTCCAGCAGCGCCCACACTTCCAGCTCGCGGTCGGCGATGGTGTCCCGGACGTGCGGGGTCAGCGTCCGCGCGGTGACCGCCCAGTCGATCTTGCGGACGTCGTCTTGGCCCGGGACGTACACCCGCGCGTCGTTGCTCTCCGAGCCGGGCCCAGGCAGCAGGCCCCGGTGGTCGCCGTGCAGGAATCCCTCCATGCGCCGGACGATCGTCAACTCGAGGCGCCGCAGCGCCTGCTCGGGCGCCAGCTTCGACAAGGGCAGCGTCGCCGCGCTGGGTTCGCGCAGAACGGACGCCACCACCCCCAGCTCGTCGGGGGGTGGCGGCGACGCACCCTGTGTGGTCACGCGGCGCCTCAGCGCTGGGGGTTGAAGTCGGGGCTGTACCGGTGCTCGGTGTGGGCCTGCTGACGCGCCTGCGGATTCCACACGGGCGTCGGCGCCGGGACCATGGCGATGATCCGCTCGACCACCTGGATGGGCGAGATGTTGTCGGCCACCGCGTCGAAGCCCAGCACCAGCCGGTGACCCATGACGTCCTTCGCGACGGCCTGCACGTCGGTCGGCAGCACGTAGTCGCGGCCGTGGATCAGCGCGAGCGCGCGCGCCGCGGCGACCAGGCCCAGCGTGGCGCGCGAGGACGCCCCGATCTGGATCACCGACGCGAGATCCGGCATGCCGAAGTCGGCGGGCGTCCGCGTCGCCAGGACGAGCCGCACGATGTACTCCGACACCAGGTTGTGGACGAACACGTTGCTGGCCAGCTCCTGCAAGGCCAGGATCCGGCGCGGGTCGAGGACGTTGCGGGCTTCCGGCGGCCGCACGGACATGCGCCGCAGGATCTCCAGTTCCTCGTTGCCCCGCGGGTAGGGCACGTCGACCTTGAGCAGGAACCGGTCGCGCTGCGCCTCGGGCAGCGGGTAGACGCCCTCGGACTCGATCGGGTTCTGGGTGGCGATCACGATGAACGGCTGCGGCACCGGGTAGGTCTTGCCGCCGATGGACACTTGCTTTTCGGCCATCAACTCGAGCATCGCGGACTGCACCTTGGCGGGCGCGCGGTTGATCTCGTCGGCGAGCACGAAGTTGACGAACACCGGGCCGAGCGCGATGTCGAACTTCTCCTGCCGCGCCGAGTAGATGCGCGTCCCCACGATGTCGGACGGCACGAGGTCGGGCGTGAACTGGATGCGCGCGAATTCGCCGCCCACGACCGTGGCGAAGGTGCGGACGGCCAGCGTCTTCGCCGTGCCCGGCACGCCCTCCAGCAGGACGTGACCTTTGGCCAGCAGGCCGACCATCAACTGCTCGACCATGTGCTCCTGCCCGACGATCACCCGCTGCACTTCGGCGATCGCCTCGCCCAGCGCCTGCGCAGCCTGGCGGGTCTGCGGAGTCTGGCTACTGGGCTGATTGAGGGGTGTGGACACGCGCATCTCCTGTGGTCGGACTCCGAAAGCCTGAGGGCACCTTACCTGCCGCACCCGACAACAGTGGGTGCGCATTGCACCGATGTGGTGAGATGGTCCCCGATGACGACCCCTGACTCCCCCGCGCCCGGCGACGCCACCTCCGAGGTGGCCACGCTGTGGCCGTTGCTGCCTTCCGATCCCCCGCGGGTCGGAGGCTTCTGGGTCGACGCCCGACTGGTAGCGACGGCGTCCGGAGTCGCGTTCGTCGGCCGCGACGACGCGGGCACACCGGCGATGATCGTCCTGCTGTCGGAGGGTGCGGCCGGGGACGCCGCGGCTCGCGAGCGGCTCGCCGGAACCGTCAACACCCTGCACATCGACACCGTCCTCGCCCGCGGAGGGCAGGGGCAGGATTCCGGACGCCTCGGCGTCCGCTACCGTCCCGAGCCGGACGCCCCCGGCTCCGACGACCCGGTCGCTCCGTGGGTGGCGCTGGCCTACGACGGCTCCCCGCGCGCGGTGGCGGAGGCGAGCCGGATCCTGGCCGAGATCGACCTGTCGTGGCTGCCGCTGCAGGGGCGTCCGGCGGGCCCGGACTTCCGGTTGCACTGGATCGACAAGGTGCGTCCGGGGGTGACGCGCGTGTGGCCGCTGCCGTGGCCCGGACGGCACGACCGGGCGGGGTGGCTGTCCATCCTCGTCTCGTGGCTGCTGATGATGCTGCTGATGATCCTGGCGGTGCTCATCGCGATCCTCATCTTCCAGAACTCCTCCACCCAGCAGCCGCCGCCACCGGTCCCGACGTCGGCGTCCGCGTCCGGAGGCGGTTCGCCGTCCCCTCAGTCGGGCTCCCCCAGCCCCGAGTCGGGTTCACCCAGCCCCCAATCGGCCTCGCCCTCGCCGGAATCCGCCAGCCCCGAGCCGTCGCCGTCCGGTTCCCAGGGCGGCTCCCCCACGCCCAACAGCAAGCTGTAGCGATGATCCGCGTCGTCGCCACCGATCTGGACGGCACCCTCGTCGGTGCCGACGGCACCATCTCCCCCGCGAATCTCGCCGCCGTGCGTGCGGCTGCGGACGCCGGCGTCCGCCTCGTCGTCGCGACCGGACGGCCGCTGCGCTGGCTGGACGTGCTGGACTCTCTCGCCGGCGCGCACCCCCTGGCCATCGTGAGCAACGGCGCAGCCGTGGTGGACCTGTCCCGCGGCGAGGTGGTCGCCCGGCGCCCGCTCGCGCGCGACGCGGTGGTGCAGATCGCCGAGGCCGTCCGTGCGGCGGTGCCGGGGGCCCGGTTCGCGCTGGAGCGCGGCGATCTGTTCGGGTGCGAGCACGGCTGGCACGGGGAGCACGACGGCTTCCCAGGCCGCTTCGATGCGCCCTGGGAGGAACTGGTCGAGACGGTGACCCCGGTCGTGAAGCTGCTCGTCCTGCACCACGGCCTGTCCTCGGAGGAACTCGCGGCCGCCGCCACCCCCGCGGTCGGTGCGCTGGCCACCGTGACTCATTCGCTCACCCACGACCGGTTCGGCCTGCTCGAGCTCAGCGCCCCGGGGGTCACCAAGGCTGCGACGCTCGCGGCGCTGTGTGCAGAGTGGAGGGTGGCGCCGGAGGAGGTGCTGGCGCTGGGCGACATGCCCAACGACGCGGACATGCTGGCCTGGGCGGGGCACGGCGTGGTGATGTCCACGGGTCACCCCTCGCTGCTCGGACGCTTCGCCGTTGTGGACAACGCCGACGGCGCGGGCGTCGGACGCGCCCTGCGGCGGTTCCTGTCTGCTGGCTAGGGGTTTCGTCAGTGCCCCTGAGGTTCGTTGGCGCTCGCGTCCGCCGACACCGACGCACAGTCTGGTGGCCGGGAGCAGACGGACAGCGACGAGACCGTCCATCCCGCGGCACGGGCGGCGTGGTCTTCGTCGGTCGGCCTGACGCGCTACCCGACGACGACGGTTTGGAGTTCCCCGACGGGGAGTTGGCGACTTGCGGTCCGGGTCACCGGGAGGGTGCCGGAGTAGCCGCCCGCGGCCCAGTCCACTTCCCAGCGCGTGGTCGCCGTCACGGTGTACACCCCGCGCGGCAGCGACGCCTTCTGGTAGGCGTACCCACACACCGGCGAAGGCGTCCCAGGTTTCACCGCGACAGGATAGGGCGCGGTGCGGGCGCAAACCATGCGATGACCGTCACCCATGTCAAAGACCGTATCGATCTGACGGGCGTGCAGCGTGAACGTCAACCCGTACGCGGTGTTCGACGCCGACAGGTCGCGCTCACCGTTGGTCCACACCCACACCGGGAAGCCGACAACCGCCATCTTCCACTCGTTCACGCTCGGATCGGGGCCAATCATCGGATCCGCCGACGGGAGCTGAAGACCCACGCTCACATCCCGAGCCACCGCAGCCACCGCAGCGCGCGGCGGACGCACCGGCCGCGGAGCGCCGGAATCGGCCGGCTCCGCCTCCGGCATCCGACACTCCTCACTCCGACTCACATCACCATCACACTCCGGCAGACGCGACACGAACTCCAACCACTCCTGCCGCGTCGGGGG
>CAYZXQ010000017.1:29000-45127 GCA_964482465.1 uncultured Nigerium sp.
CATCACACTCCGGCAGACGCGACACGAACTCCAACCACTCCTGCCGCGTCGGGGGCCTCGTCACGTCGGCAGCAACCGGAGCCGAAACGCTCTTGGGTGTCTTCCTGCCCCCCTGCGGGGCGGCACCGGGAAGCTCGTCGCCAAAGTGCCCGGCCACATAGCCATCGTTCGCCCCCACCACGGGATCGAGTGAGGGCAGTATTCCGGCGCTCCCCAAGGGATGAGCGTGAGCCGCGGGCGCGATCTGAAGTGCAAGAAGCAAGCAGCACAGCCCAGCCACTCTCGTCACCGGGCGCACGTCGTGACCGCCTTCGCCTCAGAGAACACGACTTTCAACCTCCCCGGCGCACCACCCAGATAGACGCGCTCCTGAGCGATGTCGCCGCGCCCAAGGACGGTCCCATTCCTCTTGATCGTCGCCGAGGACCCATCGACACAAGCCTCGAGGGACACGATCGAGCCCTCCCGAGAGGAACCGACGTTTCGGTGGAGCCAGACGATGGCAAGCGAGCCCCCCACGTAGGTGGTGCCCCGCGCGTGCGTCTTGAGAAGGGACTCGGTAGCAGCCCCGCTCGTGAACGCCAGCGCCGCATCGTCGGCAGGCGCACCCTCCCTGAACAAACGCTCACGTTCGCGCCACCAAGCGCGGTACACCTGCTCGGCCTCCAAGTACAGGGCGTCTTGGGCCTTCATCTCGTGGTACTCGCGTTCGTTGCAGGGGTGCTCGCCACCACCGGCTTCGGGCGTACACGCGAACGTAGGTGCCGGCACCGGAGACGGCGCAGGCGACGACATGCACCCTGACACCGCCACGCAAGCAGTCAGGGCCAGGACTGCGACAAGGGACTTCCGCATCGGACTCCTTGGGGGTGAGGGCTGGCCCCATCATGTCAGACCCGCCGAACGAGCGGTCCTCGTTGTCCACAGGGTCGGCCCGCCTTGTTCTCGACGGCTCCCGACGCGCGGACCCGGGTCGCTTCCCACGCCCCGTCGTCGGGGTTCGGGTCGTCCGATCCCCGTGACGGTCGACCTCCCCGCGACCGAGTGCCGACCTAGGCGTAGCCGAGTTCGTGGAGTCGGTCGTCGTCGATGCCGAAGAAGTGGGCGATCTCGTGGACGACGGTGATGTGGACCTCATCGATGACCTCCTCGACCGTGTCGCAGAGGCGCAGCGTCGGGTTGCGGTAGATGAAGATGCGGTCCGGAAGCACCCCGGAGTAGCCGCTGTCGCGCTCGGTCAGCGGGACACCGTCGTAGAGCCCCAGCAGGTCGGGGTCGTCGGCGGGGGCGTCCGCCTCGATGATGACCACGCAGTTCTCGAGGAGGGAGAACAGCTCGTCGGGGATGGTGTCGAGGGCGTCGTCGACGTAGGACTCGAACTCCTCGGGGCTCACCTGGACCGGCACCCCGCCAGCCTAACGGGCGGGCCGGGGGCCGGACGCCGCGGCGTCCGTCAGTCGCGCCGGTGCGCCATCGAGCGCACGAGCGCGTCGCCTGCGGACTGCACCGCCTGGACGACGACGATCAGCACCACCACCGCCATGAGCAGGACCGGGGTGTTGAAGCGCTGGTAGCCGTAGCGGATGGCGAAGTCGCCGACGCCGCCGCCGCCGATGGTGCCGGCCATGGTCGAGTACCCGATCAGCGTGACGAGCGTGAGGGTCGCGCCCGCGACCAGACCCGGCAGGGACTCGGGCAGGAGCACCTTGCGGACGATCTGCCAGGTCGTCGCGCCCATCACCTGGGCTGCCTCGACCTTGCCCGGCGCCACCTCGCGGACGGCCGCCTCCACCACGCGCGCGAAGAACGGGATCGCGCCGACCGCCAGCGGGACGACGGCGGCGGTGGGGCCGTAGGCGGTCCCGACGACCCAGCGGGTGAAGCCGATGAGCGCGATCATGAGAATGAGGAACGGCAGCGACCGGGCGATGTTCACCAGCGCCCCGAAGACGCCGTAGAACCACCGGTTCGGGGTGAGACCGTCGGGCGCGGTCAGGCGCAACAGGACGCCCGCGGCCGTCCCGAGGACCAGGGTGATGAGGAACGACCAGCCGACCATCCAGGCGGTCTGGCCGAGCGAGCCCAGCAGCTCGGGCAGGGCTTCCATCCAGGTGGTCTGGGTCACAGGTGCACGCTCACTTCGCGGTCGGTCAGGTAGCGCTCGACGGCGACCCGATCGAGGGTGCCGTGAGGGTGCGACAAGGCGACGCGCAGGCGTCCGACCTTGCGTCCGGCGATGGTCTCGACGGTGCCGCCCAGGATGGAGACGTCCACGCCGAGGTCGCGGGCCAGCCCGCTGATGACCGGCTCGGTCGTGTGGCCGTGGGCGAACCCGAGGACGACCGAATGGTGCGCGGGATCGACCTCGGCGGGGTCGCCGGTGGGCAGGAGGATGTCCGCGAGGCGGGAATCGGGGTCGGCCAGCAGGGTCTCCAGCGGCCCGGACTCCACGACGCGCCCGTCGGCCATGAGCGCCGCGGAGTCGCAGATGCGGCGGACGACCTCGGATTCGTGGGTGATGAGGACGATGGTGACGCCCGTCTTGGCGTTGATCTCGGCCAACAGGTCGAGGATCTGCTCGGTCGTGCCGGGGTCGAGCGCGCTGGTGGCCTCATCGCAGAACAGCACTTCGGGGCGCGCGGCGAGCGCCCGCGCGATGCCGACGCGCTGCTTCTGGCCACCCGACAGCTGGCTCGGGTAGTTGTCGCCCCGGTCCGCCAGGCCGACGAGATCGAGCAACTCGGCCACGCGGGCGGTCCGTTCGGCCTTGCCGACCCCCTGGACCTCCAAGGGGAAAGCGATGTTGCCCGCGGCCGTCCGGCTGCCCATCAGGTTGAAGTGCTGGAAGATCATGCCCATCTTGTGGCGCGCGGCGCGGAGCTCGCGGGGGGAGATCCCCACGAGCTCCGCGCCCGCAACCTGGACGCTGCCCGACGTGGGCTGCTCCAGGGCCGTCAGGCAGCGCATGAGCGTCGTCTTGCCCGCCCCGCTGCGTCCGAGGATGCCGAAGACGCTGCCGGACGCCACGCTCAGGCTGACGTCGTCCACCGCCGTGACGGTGGCGCCGCCCGAGGAGTAGACCTTGGTGAGGTGCTCGACGACGATCATGAGGTCACTTGGCCGGCAGGACGGAGCCGTCGTAGGTGGACTGGATGTACGTCTTGATCTGCGCGCTGGTCAGGGCCTCGGCCAGCTTCTTGACGCGCGGATCGTCCTTGAGGGAGGCCTTGACCACGAGCACGTTCACGTACGGGTTGTTGTCGGGCTTCTCCAGGATGAGGGCGTCCTTGGCGGGCTTGAGTCCGGCCTCGAGCGCGTAGTTGCCGTTGACGATCGAGAGGCTGACCTTGGGGTCGTCCAGGGACGCCGCGAGCTGCGGCCGGTCGATCTTCACGAACGTGACGCCCTTGGGATTGTCGGTGATGTTCTTCTCGGGGGTCACCTGGCTGTAGTCGAGGTTGGGCGTGTCGCGGGCGACGTTGAGCTTGATGAGCCCGGCGTCTGCGATGAGGAACAGCGCGCGGGCCTGGTTGGTGGCGTCCGCGGGGATAGCGATGACGGCCTTCTCCGGGACGGTGTCCAGCTTCACCTTCTTGCTGTACAGGCCCAGGGGTTCGATGTGGACTCCCCCGACACTCACGAGATCGGCGTTGTTGTGCTTGGCGTTCCAGTCCTTGAGGTAGGGGGTGTGCTGGAAGAAGTTGGCGTCGATGTCGCCTGCCTGCACGAGCTGGTTGGGGTCGACGTCCCCGGCGATCTGGGTCACCTGGATCTTCACGTCACCCAACAGGCCCTGCTTCTGCACCTCGGTGAGGAGCTGGGCGTGCGGAATGACGTCGGCCATCACCTTGAGAGGCTTGGTCGTGTCGGTGGTCCCGGTGGAGCCGGCGGCACCGCACCCGGTGAGGGCGAGGCTGGCGAGCGTGGCGGCAAGGGCGGCGGCGGCAAGGCGTCGCAGGTTCATGATGGGTTCCTTTACGTGGTGAATCGAGTGCGTACGTGTCGTGGTGCGGACGCCGCGGCGACCGCCCGAGGGAAGCCCTGGATCACTGCAACCTGACGGGAGCGATCGCACGTGCTGTCAGACGGGCTGGATCCGACAGCACCCGGGCATGGCCATGGTGGCGCCCACGGCGCGAAGCATGACCCGGAAACCCATGTCCGGAAACCTATCGCGGACGCCGCGTCTCGCCCAACTCCGCCCGAACGGCGGACGCCCGCTGTGGCCGTGTGCTTCCACGTGGCGTCCGGGTGGTCGGCGTCGACGCGGCGATCGGGATGGCGTTGAGGATGGCAGGCGTCCGGCAGGGCCAGCGCGAGGCCTCTTTGCGGGCCCCTCCGAGCCTGGCAAGCGGCCACGTGCGGGCCTGTGGGGCGCGCGGGGCTCAAACCCGCGACCCAGGGATTACGAGTGACCCGAATGTGCCTCTGACGAGGACATACGGCACGGCTATTGCGCGCCGTGTGCAACAAGAACGCGTTCAAGGTCCATTTCTGGGCTATGCCCCACCCCCATGGGGACGGCCGTCCGCCCCTGATCCAGGGTACGTCTCGGGTCCGGAAAGGGGATCTGACAAGCTCGGACATCGGGGCGTTCGCCGACGAGACGGCACCGGGCGACGTCCGGGCCTCCGGCCGTACGCAAGGGGCCCGAGGTGCCCGTCACCCAGAGAAACGGGCCTGAAATTGCCGCCGCCCTCCGATTCGTCCCCTGCGATCAGCCTGTCGGCTCGGCATAACGCTATTGCAAACTATTGCATGCAACTATTCCGGTAGCAGCATCCCTGGGTCGTTGAATACCCCCATGGGGTAGCGCCACACAAAGTGGGGGTATGCGTCGCCGACGACGCCAGATCCGGCCGGGCGGGAGAGCTGGTGCTAGCATTGCTGTCAGGAGGTGGACGTGATGGCGACCCTAACCATCAGGCAGCTCGATGAGCGCACCCACGCCCGGTTGCGAGGCAGGGCCGCCAAGCACGGCCGATCGGTCGAGGCCGAAGTGCGCGCGATCCTCGATGCGACCGTCGACCTGCCCGAGGAGAACTTCCTGCTCGCCCTGCACGCGGCGATGTCCGAAATCGGCGGGTTGGAACTTCCTCTGGAACCGCGAACCGACTTGCCTCGCCCTGTGGACCTGACGTGATCATCGCCGACACCAACGTGGTGTCGGAGTTCATGCGTGATGAGCCCGACGCTGGCGTGTTGTCGTGGGCCGGTTCGCTTGGTCCCGCGGACCTGACCATCTGTGTGGTGACGGTCGAGGAGATCGAGCGGGGGATCGGCCGGCTTCCGATCGGCAAGCGTCGCCGACAACTCGAACAGCGCTGGCAGGGCCAGGTCACCGCATTCCGGGAGACGATCCTGGTCTACGACATCGAGGCCGCGAAGGCGACGGCACGCGTGGTGATCGCCACGGAGGCAGCGGGCCGGCCGATGAGCCTTGCTGACGCGCAGATCGCCGGCATCTGTCTCGCCGGCGGTCACCAGCTGGCCACACGAAACGTCCGCGACTTCGAGGCCATCACCGACCTGGCGGTGATCGATCCGTTCGGCTGACTGCGTCACGGTCGAGGTCAATCGCCGCCGCCTGCAGCAGAACTACATGGAATCTGCAGTTCTGTGCTCGACTCGCCGGCGAAACTGGCTCTTCATACTTGCGGTGGTCGACGCCACGTGTCGCAGCAGGTCCGGACCGGTGTAGACGGCCTGGTGGCGACCCGAAGCGAGCTTGCGGATCGACCCGAACTCACGGCGTTCGCGGCCCATCGGATCCTCCGATCCTTATTGCACGACGTGCGCCTATCGTGCAAGAGGAGGGGTCTCCGGTCCAACCTTCTGGCCTGTTGCGGTAGGCTCGTCCGAGGGTAATACGCCTAGTGAACGAGCGGTAGACCGCTGGTGGGGCGGGCGGGGCTCGAACCCGCGACCCAGGGATTATGAGTCCCCTGCTCTGACCGGCTGAGCTACCGCCCCGGCGCAGGCCAGCTTAGCGGGCCCACGAGCGGGCAGCGGCGCAACCGTCCCCGCGCCTCTTCCACCGGACATGTCCGGCGGCTGGAGCCGACCGAGTGGTCGTCGGATGCGAGAGCAAAGTGCCATGGATCGAGGCGCGCAGACGACCAATCACCTCTGATCCGCAGCACGACCAGCCCTACGTCGCGACGCCACCCGTGGGGGACCTACCCGACCCCCGGCCAGGCTCCGCGCCGGGCCCACGACACCCACACGATCACGCACGAAGGCCCGATCCACCTTGTGGACCGGGCCTTCCGCTGTGGCTCCCCCGACTGGACTCGAACCAGTAACCCTCTGATTAACAGTCAGATGCTCTGCCAATTGAGCTACAGGGGATCGCGCTCGCGCGAGCAGAAACGTTAGCAGCTTCCGTCTCAGAACGCATATTCGCGCTGCAGGCGCGCCAACTCGGCCGTCGCCCACGCCGACACCACGGGGTCGTCCAGGCTCACCCCGCGTCCGCCGTGGACCGACCACACGACGTCACCCGTCGGATTCCCGAGGTTCCGCCGCGCGCTCACGACCACCATGCGCCCCGGCGCGTACACGAGCTGCCGCTGCACCAGGATCGTCGCCTCCACCCGATCCCGGAACGCGTCCGGGAACCTGCCCTGGGTCACCAACGTCACCTCGTGCGCCCCGCCGTCCAGGGTCCGCCAGCGCATCACGCCTCC
Organism: uncultured Nigerium sp.; assembly: GCA_964482465.1. Lineage (GTDB taxonomy): Bacteria > Actinomycetota > Actinomycetes > Propionibacteriales > Propionibacteriaceae > Propioniciclava. The sequence goes on from CAYZXQ010000017.1 coordinate 35,690, forward strand.
CTCGGCGAGCCCCCCGGACAGCACCAGATGCCAGGGCGTGTCGTGCCAACCGTCGGCCTCACGCACGCAGAACCGGTCGTCCAAAGCCACCACCGGACCGTCCGCGCTGGCACCCCACGCGAGCACTCGCGGCTTGACGCCGAGGTGTTCGCGCAGGCTCGCGTACTGGTCGGACGGCAGGTTGCCCTTGTCGAGGAACAGCTTCACACCCGCCATTCAACCATCCGCGCCCGAGATCACGCCGCCAGCGCCGCCACCGACTCCCGGAGCAACTCCAAGGCCTCGACCTCACGCCGCCGCACCGTCGACACCGAGACGCGCAGATCCTCGGCCACCTCTCCCTGCGTCATCGCGGGGAATCTCCCCAGCCCGTACCGGCGCACCACGACCGCCCGCTGCGCCGACGGCAACGCCCGCACCAACCGGGCCACCGCCTCCTCGTCCTGCCCGTCGTCGTCGCTCTCCGACGCCCGATCGTGCCGCTCGGACAGCGCCTCCGCCGGCGCGTACGCCAGCAGCCCCCGGACGGTCCCCGACCCCTCGCCCGCCGCCCGCGCCACCTCCTCCGCGCTCGGACGCCGCCCCGTCGCCACCAGCAGCGACGCCTCGACGGCCCGGACGCGGCGCCAGGACTTCGCGCGCCCCGGCGGCAGCCCCAACGCACCCCACTGGGTGGCCGCGGCGTCCGATACCCGCATCCGGATCCATGGCAGCGCATACGTCGCGAACCGCGCCCCGCGCACATGGTCGAACCGCTGCAGCGCCTCCAACAGCCCCAGCGTGCCCTCCTGGAACAGCTCCTGCGGATCCAGGCCGGTCCGCCGCGCGACGGGCAGCACGACGAGCCACACCAGGCGCGTGTTCGCCGCCACGAACCGTCGCCATGCCCGCTCGCCCTCCCGCTCGAGGGCCGCCAGGTCGGCGTCCGCAGCCCACCCCAGCCCCGGACGAGCCCGCGCCGCCGCAGCCAACACCCCCACCTCGATGGCGTGCGCGAGCCGGATCTCGTCGGCATGGGTCAGCAGGGAGGGCGTGTGGTCTTCCATGGCCCCACCTTGGTCGGGATCCTCACCCCGCCGGTCGGGCCCGCCGGTTTCCCACAGGACAACACCCGGACAACACCACAACTCCGCCGGGGGTTCCGGACGCCGCCCGCCCCGGCTAATCTTCCCCGATGGCCTCCGCCTGGAGATCGCGGCGCCGAGCCTCCAACTCCAGCAGCCGTGCGAACATCTTGTTGTAGGCGGCCTGCTCGTCCACGGGGTTGGTCCGCTGCAGCCGCGACTTGAGATCCGCAATGGCGCGGGCGACGGTCCCGAGCCGGAGCCGCGCGGCATAGGAATGCGCGTAGCCCGCGGACGGTTCCCGCAGCAGCGGCTCGGTGGCCAGCGCGGCGACCAACTGCTCCCCCACCGGATCGTCCAGTCCGGCCGCCACCGCCTGCGCCCACCCGGACGTCCCGCGCTCGAGCCCCGCCGCCACCTCGAACACGCGTCGGTAGCTCGGGTGCTGGAAGTCGTCGGGGGTCGCGCCGCCCCACCCGGCGTCGAACGCGTGTGGGTGCTGCAACACCAGCTTGCAGAACCCCCGCTCGACGTCCAGGCGCCGGTCGCGCGGGTCGGGCAGCTCCAGCATCGCCGCCTGGGCCTCGGACGCCGCGGGCGCCGGGCGGGCGTCCGGAACCTCGACGGGCACCCGACGGTTGGTCGCACGGGTCACCTCCGCGCGCACCTGGGCGTCGTCCATGCCCACGAGCCCGGCCAACTCGCGAATGTATCCGCCGACCAGTCCCGCGTCCCGGACGCTCGCCACCAGCGGCGCCGCCGCCCGGATCGCCGCCAGCCGCCCGTCCGCGCGGTCGAGGTCGAACCGCGCCACCACGTTCTTCATCACGAACCGGTACAGCGGGACGCGCGAAGCGACCAGCTCGCGCACCGCGGCGTCCCCCTCACGGATCCGCAGGTCGCACGGATCCAGGCCGTCGCGCGCGACCGCCACGTACGTCTGCGCCGTGAAGGTGGCGTCGGTCGAGAACACCTTCATGGCGGCGGCCTGCCCGGCCGCGTCGCCGTCGAAGGTGAAGACCACCTCGCCCGTCATCGCGTCACCGGTCATGAGCCGCTGCACCATGCGCCCGTGCTCCTCGCCGAACGCCGTCCCGCAGGACGCCACGGCGGTGTCGACGCCGGCGATGTGGCAGGCCATCACGTCGGTGTAGCCCTCGACCACGACGACCTGGTTCTTCTTACCGATGTTGCGCCGGGCCAGGTCTAGCCCGTAGAGGACATGACTCTTCTTGTAGACCATCGTCTCGGGGGTGTTGAGGTACTTGGCCGGCATGCGGTCGTCGTCGAAGAGCCGCCGCGCCCCGAAACCGAGCGTCGAGCGGCCCGCGTCCCGGATCGGCCAGACGAGCCGGGCCTGGAAGAAATCCCAGCCCGACTCCCGGACCAACCCCGCCTTCACCAGGTCGTCCCGCGAGAAACCCTTGCTGAGGAGGTGATCGCGCAGTTCCTTGCCGCCCCGCGGCGCGAAGCCGATCCCGAAGTGGTCGGCGTGCTCGCGGGTGAAACCGCGCTCGTGGAGGAACTGGCGGCCGGCCACGGCGTCCGGAGCCAACAACTGACCGGCGAAGAAATCCGCGGCGGCCTGGTTGGCCTCCAGGATGCGCATGCGCAGCCCGGGCTCTGCCCGCGGTCCCCCGTCGTCGACATAGCGCAACTGGACGCCCGCGCGGTCGGCCAGCCACTCCACGGCGTCCTGGAAGCCCATGTTGTTGATCTTGGACACGAACGAGATGACGTCGCCGCCCTCGCCGCACCCGAAGCAGTGGTAAAAGCCCTTGCTGGGGGTTACCCGGAAGCTCGGCGTCTTCTCGTCGTGGAACGGGCACAGCCCGGTCAGCGAGCCCCCGCCGGCGTTGCGCAGCGCCACGAAGGTCCCGACGACGTCCTCGATGCGGGAGCGCTCCTTGACCGTCGCCAGGTCTTCGTCGTTGATGCGGCCGGGCACAGCCCGCAGTCTAGCGACGGGCCCCGACCCCGGCGTGGGGCGTAGGGTGGGCGCCCGAAAGGGGACGAGATGACCGTCGTGGTGGGCTGGGGGCTGGCGCTCGCGCTCGTGCTGTTCGTCGCGCTCGCCGTGGCCGCGACCACGGTGGGGCGCATCGGGCTGGGACGCCAGCAGGTGGTGGCGGCGCTCCGCGCCATCGTGCAGTTGGCTGCCGTGTCCGGCGTCATCACCCTGGCGGTCCAGACGCTGTGGGGTGCCGCGGCCTTCACCGCGTTCATGTTCGGTGTCGCCGTCTGGACGACCACCGGACGCGTCGGCGTCCGGCCCCGCTGGCCCTGGACCGCGCTCGCGCTGCTTGCGGGCATCGTCCCGGTGCTCGCCATCGTCTTCGCCACCGGCGCCGCGCCCGCCAACGGGATCACGCTGGTGTCCCTGGGCGGCATCGTGACCGGCAACATGATGACCGCGCACACCCTCGCTGGACGCCGCGTCTTCGCCGAACTGGGGGCCACCCTCCCCGAGTACGAGGCCGCGCTGGCCCTCGGACTGGAGCGTCCGGCCGCCATCGGCCTCATCATCGACCGGGTCCTGCCCGAGGCGCTCATCCCGAACCTCGACCAGACCCGCACCGTGGGGCTCGTCACGCTGCCGGGGGCCTTCATCGGCGTCCTGCTGGGCGGCGGCTCGCCGCTCCAGGCGGGCGCGTCCCAGGTGCTCGTGCTGCTCGGCATCATGGCCGGTCAGGCGGTGACGGTGGTCACCCTCGGGCGACTCGTCCGCTCCGGCCGCATCCTGCCGGCCGCGCTCGCCACGCGCCTCCACCCCTGAATCCGGATTCCGACGAGCCGCCCCCGAGGGTCCCCCCGTGGGGGCAAGCGAGGAGGGCTCAGGCGCCGCGTCCGATGCCCTTCGGCAACCGGTCGGGATCCCAGCCCAGTAACTGCTCGGCGGCGTCGAAGGCGAAGCGGTCCGTCATGCCCCCGACATAGGTGACGGCCGCGCGCACCGCGTCCGCCTCGGCCAGGTCGAGGTACTCGGGCGGCATCCCGGCCGGACGGGCCGCATAATGCTCGACCAACCCGTGGAGCACCTCGATCACCGCGTCGCTCTGGGCCACCGACTCCGGACGCGTGTAGATCCGCTCGTAGTTGAACTGCCGCAGCGTGGCCAGCGCCGAGGCCGTCGTGGGGTCCATTCCGACGACGCCGGTGTCGGACGCCGTGGCGATCACCGCGCGGATGAACGTGGCCAACTGGTCGCGACGCGTCCGTCCGGCGACCTGGGCCACCTCGGCCGGGACGTCTCCAAGCGTCAGGATCCCCGCGTGGATCGCGTCCTCCAGGTCGTGGGCGCAGTAGGCGATCCGGTCGGCCCAGGACACGATCTCGCCCTCGATCGTCGTCGGCGCCGGCCGCGACCAGGAGTGGTTGCGGACGCCGTCGAGGGTCTCCGCGCACAGGTTGAGCGACTCCAGCGTGACGTCCGCGCCCCACGGTCCGTGGTCGAATCCGCCGGGCACGAAAGCGTCGAAGGCGTCCTCGGACGCGTGCCCGCCCGGCCCGTGCCCGCAGTCGTGGCCGAGCGCGATGGCGTCGGCGAGCGTCGCATTCATGCCGAGCCCCCGGGCGATGGACGTCGCCACCTGCGCCACTTCGAGCGCGTGGGTGAGGCGGGTGCGCTGGTGATCGGTCGGGAAGACGACGACCTGGGTCTTGCCGGCGAGCCGGCGGAACGCCGTGGAATGGACGATCCGGTCCCGGTCACGCTCGAAGCAGGTGCGCTCGGCGTCCGGCTCCTCGGGCCGGGCCCGGTGGCCGGCTCCGGACGCCAGCGTGGCCCCCGGGCGCAACAGCGCCGCCTCCTGCTCCTCGCGCTCCTCGCGCCCGTGCGCCACGGTGGGCGCCACGCCGGCGTCCGAGTCCTCGTGTGCCCGGACCACCCCCGCGTCGTGGTGGCCCGCCATCGTGCGCGCCCACGCCCGGGCACGCGGCTGGAGCTTCGTCATGGCACCTATCATGGCCGAAGCAACCAGGAGGACGACGCCGATGACCAGCCAGTATCCGGGTGGCCCGCAGTACCCCGGTGGCCCGCAGTACCCCGGCGGTCCGCAGGACCCCGGTGGCCCGCAGTACCCCGGCGGATACCCGGGCGGCCCGCAGCAACCCGGCGGATACCCGGGCGCGCCGCAGCAACCCTGGGGGCTTCCCGCGGCGCCGGAGAACACCCGCCTGGGGTTCGTGGCGGTCGTCATGGTCGGGGTGAGCCTGATCGTGAGTGTGGTGGCGACCTACCTTTCGGTGCGGGCCACGGGCGCGTTCATGGTCGAGGTCGGTCCGAAGGTGGCCGCCGAGATGCGCCCCGACGATCCCCGGCTGGTCGCGCTCGCCGACCGCATGGGCGCCTGGGCGAACGGGGCCGTGGTCGCCACGCTCACCGGCATCGCAGGCTGGATCACCGGCATCGTGGCGGTGCGGACCCGGCGCGGTCGCGCCTACGGCTGGTGGGCGATCTGGCTCGGGATCGCCGCCCCCCTGCTGGCCCTGGTCGCGATGTTCGCGGCCCTGTGGCCGGCCATCCAGGTGCTCGCCTGAGCCCTGGGGAAACGCCGATCCCTCATGGTGTGGCTGCGGCGGCCCCGATCGATCGAACCGAACCCCCCTCGATCTGGGCCCGGATGGTCACTACGAGCCCACGACCTCGTGGTTCCGGCTCATCTCGCCCGACCCGTCCTCGCCAAGAACAGCATGAGTCAGCGGTTCGCTAGCCGCCGCTGACGTCGGACTCGGCGGCCGACAGGTCGGTGTCGCCGAGCGTTCGGCTGTCCAGCCAGCCCGTCGGGACCGTCACCCGCGCCCGAGGCGTACCCTGCCGCCCGCGCGGCACCCCGACCTCCTCGGTGGGGAAGGCCACGTCGGGGTCGAGACGCGCCAGTTGGGCGTCGAGGTCGGCGAGGCTGGAGACCAGCCCCAGGTTGCGCCGGACGTCCCCGCCGATCGGGAACCCCTTGAAGTACCACGCCATGTGCTTGCGCAGGTCGGTGAGTCCCCACCGCTCGCCGTGCAGCCCGGCGAGCAACTCGGCGTGCCGCCGCACCATGGCCGCGACCTCCCCCAGGGTGGGCAGCGTGCGCGTGGGACGTCCCGCGAAGGCGTCCGCGAGATCCCGGAAGAGCCACGGCCGGCCCAGGCATCCGCGTCCGATCACCACCCCCGCGCACCCGGTCTGCTCGACCATGGCGAGGGCGTCCGAAGCCTCCCAGATGTCGCCGTTGCCGAGCACCGGTATCTCCACGGCACCGACCAGGTCCGCGATGCGCTCCCACTGCGCCTCCCCCGCGTACGCCTGCTGGACGGTCCGGGCGTGCAGCGCGATGGCCGCCACCCCGGCGTCCTCGGCGCTGCGGGCGAGGTCGCGATAGGTGAGGTGGTCCTCGTCGATGCCGAGGCGGGTTTTGACCGTGACGGGGACGCCGTAGGCATCGGCCGCGCGCACCGTGGCGCGGAGGATGGCGGCGGTTCGGTCGGTCTTCCAGGGCAGGACGCCGCCCCCGCCGCGTCGCGTCACCTTGGGGACCGGACACCCGAGGTTGATGTCGATGTGGTGGACACCCACCTCCTCGCAGAGGATGCGCGCGGCCTGGGCCATGACGTCGGCGTCCACGCCGTAGACCTGCACCGACCGGATCGTCTCCTCGGGCGCGAACTTCAGCATGCCGAAGGTCTTGGGGATGCGCTCGGCGATCCCCCGGGACGTGATCATCTCGCACACGTACAGCCCCGCCCCCTGCTCGCGACAGAGCTGCCGGTAGGCGGCGTTGGTGATGCCGGCCATGGGAGCCAACACGACGGGCGTGTCGATGGTGAGTGCGTCCGGACGCGACGGCGCCCCAAACGTCAGCGGTCGCGTCATGGGCACCTCCTCGCGGGTCGGCGTCCCACTGTAGGGCCCCAGAGTGCCCGTACCTCAATCGCCTAGACTGACGTCGACATCCTGACGGAAGGACACCCATGGCCCAGCCCGGCTGGTACCCCAATCCCGACGGCACCCCCCAGACGATGAGGTACTGGGACGGCACGGCGTGGAGCGGGCAAGTGGTCGCCGTCTCACAGCAGCCGAGCGCGCCCGTGGTCGGCCCGGCCCAGCAGCCCGTGGCGCCGCAGCCGCCGCGCTCCCGCACCGGGTGGTGGGTCGGGCTGGGAGTCGGCGCGCTCGTCCTGGTGCTCGCGGGGCTCTTGGTGGTGTTCAACCCCTTCGCCGGGCTGTTCGGGAAGGTCCTCCCGGTGTCCACGCCGACGCCCGCGCCCCGCGTGACGTCGGTCCCGGCCCCCACCTCGACGGCAAAGAAGGCCTGCCCCACGGTCGTGACGGCCGGACAGATCACCGACGGTCGCATCTCCGTCGCCGCCCCGGCCACCTTCACCGATCACCGCGGCGCACCCGAGTGGGGCACCTGCGGCAGCCAGGCGATACGCAAGCTCGCCGACAAGTGGTACTCGGTCATCATCGTCGGCACGGTCCCGGCCGAGACGAAGACCCCCGAGCAGGTGGCGGCGGCCCTGTGGAAGTGGAACGTCGACAAGAACTACTCCACCAATCCCAAGGTCACCGTCGCCTCCAGCGCAGCACAAACGGTCCAGGGGCACGCCGCGTGGGTCATGCGCGGCACCGTCGAGCAGAGCAACGTCGGCGACGACGTGACGCTCATCGTCATCAGCGGATCCGACGGCCAGTTCTCCACCCTGCTGGCCGTCTCCACGATCGGCAACGCCGAGAACAAGGCCGAGGTCGACGCAGCCATCGCGTCGCTGAAGGTGGGTTGACGGGTGTCCCAGCAGCCCGGGTGGTACCCCAATCCGGACGGCACACCCCAGACCCTGCGCTTGTGGGACGGCACCCGCTGGACCGGCGACGTCAGGCCCGACCCCAGCCAGCCGAACCAAGCACCCGACGCGTACCCGCCCGCCCCCGCAGCGGGCTACGCCGCCCCCGGCGCCCGGACGTCCGGACCGAAGGTCGCCCGTCTCTGGTTGGGCGGAGTCGCGGCGGTGGTGGTGCTGGTGGTGCTGGCCGCAGTCGTCCTCTCGAACCTCCGGACGCCGACGCCCGCCCCCACGCCCATCCCCTCGCCCTCGACGGCAGTCCAGGTTCCCACCGCTGCCTGCGCCGCGCCGACGCAGGGGCAGGTCGGCGATGGCTACGCCACCTTGACGTTGCCCGGCGCGCAGTGGCACACGCAGTCGGCTCCGCCGTGGGCGACGTGCGGGGCGCTGGCGGCGCGCCCTCTAGCCGGAACGTGGTCCACGCTGCTGGGCGTCGGCACGATCGTCAACGCGGGGAACAATCCAGAGGCCACCGCCCAGGCCACCTGGCGCTGGGCGCAGCAGGCGGGCTACCGGGATGCGGCACCCACGGCGTCCGTCACCTCGAGCGCGCCCGTCACGATCCAGGGCAAGCCGGCCTGGAAGCTCCAAGGCACGATCAAGGCGACCCCGCACGACGGCATCTCGGGCGGGGCCTGGACGTTCGTCGTCATCCCCCACGGGGACGGCACCTCCTCGGTAGCCTTCGGCGTCTCCGCGATCGAGGACGCCGCCAACGCCACCGAGGTCGATACCGCCCTCGCGAGCCTGCGGCTCGGCTGAGCCCCGGTCAGCAGCCCGCGAGGCGGACGGCCAGCCAGGTCTTGACCTGATCGAGGGCCACCCGCTCCTGCGCCATGGTGTCGCGCTCGCGGATCGTCACCGCCTGGTCCTCCAGAGTGTCGAAGTCGACCGTGATGCAGTACGGCGTGCCGATCTCGTCCTGGCGGCGGTAGCGGCGTCCGATGGCCTGGGCGTCGTCGAACTCGACGTTCCAGAAGCGGCGCAGCTCGTCGGCCAGCGCGCGGGCCTTGGGCGACAGCGCCTCATTGCGCGAGAGCGGCAGGACGGCCGCCTTCACCGGCGACAGCCGCGGGTCGAGCTTGAGCACCGTCCGCTTGTCGACGCCGCCCTTCGTGTTGGGAGCCTCGTCCTCGGTGTAGGCCTCGACCAGGAACGCCATGAGCGAACGCGTGAGGCCCGCCGCCGGCTCGATCACGTACGGCAGGTAGCGGCGTCCGCCGGCCTGATCGAAGTAGGACAGGTCGTTGCCGGAGTGCTCGGAGTGCGTGCCCAGATCGAAGTCGGTCCGGTTGGCGATGCCCTCCAGTTCGCCCCAGCCGTCGCCGCCGGCGAACCCGAAGTTGTACTCGATGTCGACGGTCCGCTTGCTGTAGTGCGACAGCTTCTCCTTCGGGTGCTCGTACAGCCGCAGGTTCTCCGGGTCGATGCCGAGGTCGACATACCAGGCCTTGCGGGCGTCGATCCAGTGCTGGTGCCATTCCTCGTCCGTCCCGGGCTCGACGAAGAACTCCATCTCCATCTGCTCGAACTCGCGGGTGCGGAA
>CAYZXQ010000018.1:0-44941 GCA_964482465.1 uncultured Nigerium sp.
TCCGTCGATAGTCGGCGAGGTAGGCCCGGGCGGCCGCGATCATGTCGTCCATCCCGCTGTCGCTGTCGCCCGGACGCGCGGCAGTCACCATCTGATCGATCATGTGCGCCGGGCTCAACAGCGCCCCCACACGGACGCCCAGGCCAGCCGCCAGTCGCAACGCCGTCATGGCGTCAAGGACGCCGTCGCCTTGTTCGATGCGGGAGATCGTTGGCTGGGAAACACCTGCAAGCTGGGCTAGCTGCCCTTGGTTCAGCCCGGCCGCCTCCCGGTGCTGTCTCACTCGTCGACCCACCACGCTCGTGTACTCATTACCCTGTGGAGCCATCGTGAATACTCCCTCCGATGGTATTCATCCTAGCGACGTTCGGGGGTATCACCAAGGGCAGTCGACGCGCACACATCTATGTGGCGCGTGAGTCCGTTCACAGTTGGTCGGCCACCCGGGCGGCCGCGTCCTTCACGCGGATCGATCCGTCCATCAGCCCCGGCAGCAGCGCGTCCCGCAGGGACGCCAGTGTCCGGGACTCCTCCAGCCTCGCGAGAGCCGCGTCGCGCAGTGCTGCGACCTGAGCAGAGAAGGCCATGACCGCCGCCTGGCCTGGCCACGGGACCTTGAACTCTGAGAGGTCGCTCCATCTAGCCCGGGGCATCTTCGTGCCAGATCCCACAGACGACGCAAGTGCAACGAACTCGTCCGAGGCTACGGCGGCCAGCACGAGTCCGCACAGCTCGTGCTGCTTGGCGCGCAAGACCAAGATGTCCGTCGAGCAGACTCCCTCTCCTGGCGCGGCCACCACCTTGTGGAAGTAGGGCCGGAGCTTCCCGAAGAGAACATCTCCGGGCGAGAAGGACGATTTCGCGCTGGACACGTCTGAGGCAACGCCACAGCCCCCGGCGAACATCAGCCGGCGTGGAAGGTGCTCAAGCCCCAGGTAGATCCCATCTCCCCCGGGCTGCGACGTGGACCTGACCACGTCTGTCACGTCGCTCAACGACCGGACTCGTCCCGACGTTTTGCGGAGACTCTCAAACCGCGCACGAATCAAAGCGTCGCTGGTCATGACGAACCTCTGATTGGAGGCGATCTTGTCGTCCAGCGCGCCAAGCACCTCCGTGATCGCCCGCTGGGTGTGGATCGCCGGTAGCCAGACAGGCACCCCTTGAAGGATCTTCGTGTTGAGATTGAGCATGGTCGCACCCACTGCATGCCTGCGTACCCATGCACGCGTCTGAGGCAGTTGCAGTTGAGCATGAAGGAACGCGGGATCTACGTAGCCCCGGTCTTGGGTACGGACGAGAAGACAGCCTGTCCCACAGATTGCCGGCAAGTCGTCCTCGCTGATGAGGGCCGACCTCTCCACATCCCCGCGTCGTGAGTAGACGATGTCGCCCACGCTCAATCCATGCCGTTTGAGACTCTGTGCGATCACGGAAGGAATGCGGGCGACGTTCGATCGAGAGATACGACCGTCAACAATGTCTTGTGGCATCACGACCGCCACACCTTTCGGGGAGTAGTCCGCGGCGTGGAGTTGGCTCCCGAAGGGGCCTGTCTGAATCAGTCCGCCACTCGTATCCGCAACGTGCCCAAGAGTGGTCGCGGTCATTGGAGGCGCCCAAGTTGCTCGAGGACGTTGCGTTGAAGGCGGTCGGACTCGGCGAACTGCTCCTGCAACAGGGCGGTGAGGCGGGCGATCTCGGCGTCGGCGTCCACCGTGTTCTCGACGGCCGCGGAACCGACGTAGCGTCCGGGGGTGAGGGCGTAGCCGGCGTCCTTGATCTCGGCGAGCGTCACAGATCGGCAGAAGCCGGGGACGTCGGCGTACTCGCTGATCTGCGGCACGGGCTCGGCGTCCGCCCCCTCGCCGGTCTCGGAGGCGTCCTTGGTGCCGATCCCCAGGCTCTCGATGCCGCGCCAGGCGTGGTAAGTCTCGGCGATGCGGGCGATGTCGGCGTCCGAGAAGGCGCGCTCGGCGCGCGTCACCATGTGACCCAGGCCGCGGGCGTCGATGAACAGCACCTCGCCACGGCGGTCGATCGAGCCACCCTTGCCCGCGGACTTATCCCGGGCGAAGAACCACAGGCAGACCGGGATGCCGGTCGTCCGGAACAGCCGCTCGGGCAACGCCACCATGCAGCTCACGATGTCGCCCTCGACCATCGCGGCCCGAATCTCGCCCTCGCCGTTGGTGTTCGATGTCATCGACCCGTTCGCCATGACGACGCCCGCCGTGCCAGTGGGCGCGAGGTGGCTGATGATGTGCTGCAGCCAGGCGTAGTTGGCGTTCTTGACGGGTGGGACGCCGTAGGTCCAGCGCGCGTCGCGCTCGTTGCGCGCCCAGTCTTTGAGGTTGAAGGGCGGGTTCGCCATCACGTAATCCATGCGCTTGCCCGCGTGCAGATCGATCGCGAACGTGTCACCCCACGTCGGCCCCAGATCGGCGGTGAACCCGTGGATCACCGTGTTCATCTTCGCCAACTGCCAGGTGGTCTGGTTGAGTTCCTGGCCGAAGATCGACAGCTTCGTCGGATCGTCAGCGTGCGCCGCCAAGAACTTCTCCGCCTGCACGAACATGCCACCCGAGCCACAGCACGGGTCGTAGACGCGGCCCTCGCGGGGCTGCAGCATCTCCACGATCACCCGCACCACGGACGCCGGCGTGTAGTACTCGCCACCCCGCTGGCCCTCAGCCGCGGCGAACTTGCCCAGGAAGTACTCGTACACCTCGCCCAGCAGGTCCCGCGCGCGCTCGGCCCCCTCACCCGTGAACTGCACGGTGTTGAACAGGTCGATCAGGCTCGCCAGCCGTACCTGATCGACGTTGCTGCCGTTGAACAGCCGGGGCAGCGTGCCCTGCAGACCGGGGTTGTCGCGCATCAGCAGGTCCATGGCGTCGACGAGGCGGCGTCCGATGGTCTCGCCGTCGTTGACCTTGGCCTTGCCGGCCAAGTACTCCCAGCGAGCCTCGGGATGCACGAACAGGACGCCGTGCCCCAGATACTCGTCCGGATCCTCCTGGATGTCGGCGATGGCGTCCGGGTCGTAGCCCTCGGAGGCCAACTCGGCGGCGATGGCGTCCGCGCGGGCGGCGAAGGCGTCCGACACGTACTTGAGGAAGACCAGGCCCAGCACCACGTCCTTGTACTGACTGGAACTCATCGATCCGCGCAGCTTGTTCGCCGCCGCCCAGAGCGTGTCCTTGAGTTCCTTCAGGGTGGACGCCGCCGGTGCGGCGTCCTTCTTCGTGCGCGCCATCAGGCGTCCTTTCCAAGCGGTGCTCGCGGTTCGACGGTGTAACGAGGATGTCGGCGTCAAGGGCCTAGCAGTGCCAACGGTATGACGTGGACCCCCGAGTCGAGGGTGTAGGCGTACTCGGTCGCCGTGATGACAGCCAGGAAGCTGGGAGCACCCAGCCGCGCGAGATCGACTCGGTCGTTGACGAGCTTCAGCAGATTCGCCTCCGCCTCGGGCACCCGACTCGACCCCAGTTTCACCTCGACCGCCCCCCAGGCTCCGTGGGGGTACTCGATGATGGCGTCGACCTCCAGCCCCGTGTTGTCACGGTAGTGGTAGACCCTGCCGTCGTCGGGCGCCGCGTAGACACGAAGATCGCGCGTCACCATCGACTCGAAGACAAAGCCGAAGTACTGGACGTCGCGCGCCAGGCGGTCCGCTCCGACGCCGAGTGCCGCACACGCCAAGGAGGGATCAACGAGGTGGATCTTCTCCGCTGAGCGCAGTCGCGAACGCGATCTCAACTGCGGACTCCACGCGCCCAAGAACTCCGCCGCAAACACGCGTTTGAGCCCATCAAGATAGGTGCGCATGGTCTTCGCGTCGGCCGGCGAGCCGTCCGCCCCGACATCGGCGGCCAGCGACGCCAGGGACGCCTCCGTCGACACGTTTCGTGCCAGAGAGCGCAGCAGCCGCATCAGTCGATCGGGTTGATGCCGGACGCCCACGGCCTCCGGGATCTCCACGCGCACCAACTCCTCCACATAGGCGCGCACATAGCGCTCGCGCTGGGCGTGTGGGAGGTCGAGCGTGGCAGGCCAACCGCCCGCGACGGCGTGTGCGGCCAGATCCTCGTAGGTCACGGCGGTGCGGGCCCCGAGGGCACCCCGTCCCTCCAGCAGTTCAGCAAGGGACACCGTGCCCGGAGAGACCCCCTGCTCCCACAAGGACATGGGACGCATCCGCACGCGGCCAATGCGGCCGATCCCCGAGTGCCGAACGATGTCATCCGCGGGACTCGCCGATCCCGAAAGGATGAACTGACCAGGCTTGGCCCGATCATCGATTTCGTGTCGGACGACGTTCCACAGCTCAGGTGCAAGCTGCCACTCATCGATGAGTCGCGGAACCGAGCCCTCCAGCACCAGGCTTGGTCGGGTGCGAGCCAGGGCTACGGCGTCGGGTGACTGGTCGAGCCGCACGGAACTGCGCGCGCGGGCAAGTCCCGTCGAGGTCTTGCCAGTTCCGCGAGCGCCCTCCAGGACCACCCCACCGAGCGCTGAGAGCAACTCGTCAAGGTTCCTCTCGGCCACCCTTGTCCGGTACTCCACGCGGTGATAATACCCGGTTTTGCAAGGGTTTTATGCCTGATCCTGCAATGATTTTGGCCCCGATTCTGCAACTTCTTCGCACGTCCAGGCGGGTGCGCCGCTCGTCGTAGGCGGCCATGGCTGGCACCCTCCCAGCCGGACGCCGCCCACACGCGTGGCGCGGGCGGCGTCCGAAACCTCAGGCGACTAGGCCTTCTTCTGCAGTTGCAGGACCACCGGCTTGAACTCGTCGAAGAAGTCGTTGCCCTTGTCGTCCACGACGATGAAGGCCGGGAAGTCCTCCACTTCGATCTTCCAGACGGCCTCCATGCCCAGCTCGGGGTACTCCAGGACCTCGACCTTGGTGATGCAGTCCTGAGCCAGGCGCGCGGCGGGGCCACCGATGGAGCCCAGGTAGAAGCCGCCATGCTTGCCGCAGGCGTCCGTCACCTGCTGCGAGCGGTTGCCCTTGGCCAACATGACCATCGAGCCGCCCTCGGCCTGGAAGCGATCCACATAGGAATCCATGCGGCCGGCCGTCGTCGGACCGAACGAGCCGGACGCCATGCCCTCCGGCGTCTTGGCCGGACCGGCGTAGTAGACCGGGTGGTTCTTCATGTAGTCGGGCATGCCCTCGCCGGCGTCCAGACGCTCGCGGATCTTGGCGTGCGCGATGTCGCGGGCCACGATCAGCGGACCGGTCAGCGAGAGCCGCGTCTTGACCGGGTACTGGGTCAGCGTCGCGAGGATCTCGCTCATCGGCTGGTTGAGGTCGATCTTGACGACCTCGCCGGCGTCCAGCTCGTCGGCCGTCGTGTCGGGCAGGAACTGGCCCGGGTTGAACTCGAGCTGCTCGATGAACGCACCCTCGGGCGTGATCTTCGCGCGGCACTGACGGTCGGCCGAGCAGGACACCGCGATGGCGATCGGGAGCGACGCCCCGTGACGCGGCAACCGGACGACGCGCACGTCGTGGCAGAAGTACTTGCCGCCGAACTGGGCGCCCATACCCATGTCCTGGGTGAACTTGAGGACCTTCGCCTCCATCTCCAGGTCGCGGAAGCCGTGGCCCGCCATCGTGCCCTGCGTGGGCAGCGTGTCGAGGTACTTGGCCGAGGCGTACTTGGCGGTCTTGAGCGCGAACTCCGCCGAGGTGCCGCCGACGACGATCGCCAGGTGGTACGGCGGGCAGGCCGCGGTGCCGAGCGAACGGATCTTGTCGTCGAGGAACTTCATCAGCGAGTCGGGGTTCAGGACCGACTTCGTCTCCTGGTAGAGGTAGCTCTTGTTGGCCGAGCCGCCGCCCTTGGCCATGAACAGGAAGCTGTACTCCAACTCGTGGCCGGGCTCGGTGTTGGCGTACAGCTCGATCTGCGCGGGCAGGTTGGTGCCGGTGTTCTTCTCGTCCCACATGGTCAGCGGGGCGTTCTGGCTGTAGCGCAGGTTGAGCTTGGTGTACGCGTCGTAGACGCCCTTGGACAGCGGCTTGCCGTCCGGGCCCTCGGTCAGGACGCGCTGGCCGCGTTCGCCCTTGATGATCGCGGTGCCGGTGTCCTGGCACATGGGCAGCACGCCCGCGGAGGCGATGTTGGCGTTCTTGAGCAGGTCGAGCGCGACGAACTTGTCGTTGGCGGACGCCTCGGGATCGGCCAAGATCTTGGCGACCTGTCCGAGGTGCGCCGGGCGCAGGTAGAACGCGATGTCGTGCATCGCCGTCTCCGCGAGCAGTTCCAGCGTCTCGGGCGCGACCTTCAAGAACTGGGTGCCGTCCGGGCCGTCCACGACCTCGACACCTTCTTTGGTGACCAGGCGGTACGGGGTCTCGTCGTGTCCGTGCGGAAGCATGTCCTCGTAGAGGAAATCAGCCATCATCACTCCTTCGTCACAGGGCCGCTCCCATCCTTCCACAGTGACGCCGTGGCGGAAGGGGCGAGCCCGCGGCGTCCGAAACCCGGTCGGTCCGCGGGCGGTGACCCTCCCCGTCAGGACGGGAGGCGACGCGATCCGGGGAGGGGAGTCACCGTGTCGGGAGGGTGATGCTGGGCGGGCAACGGCACCGCCGGTGTGTCCCCGGAAACCGGCGATGGCCGACCGGGGGCGTCCGGTCACGCACGCGGACGCCGCGGGCTGCGGTTCCTGCGAAGCGAGTCCGTGGCGAATCCGGGTGTCCACGACGGGTCGCGACCCAAGCACGCCCACCCAGAGACCGGACGCCCCCCGTCGCGACCGGCGGGCCCGGCGGCGTCCGCACCCGGGACGATCCGGGTTGCGGCGTCCTCCCAGCCGGGACCGACGCACTCCCACCCATCGGCCCCCCGTCCGGCACCGACCACTAGAGTGGAGAACGGTGTTTGCCGCACCGGTCCCCCGGCGGCAACGCGACAAGGAGGTTCGAGTGTTCGGTCACGTCGAGCACGAGGCGATGAACGCACTCGGGAACAGACTGACGGCATCGCGGCGTCCGCTCATCGTGGCCCACGGCGGCGTGGGCGTGGGCAGTATCCCGTCGAACACGATCCTGGCGGTCAAGGCGGCGGTCGCGTCCGGCGCGGACGTCGTCAAGATCGACGTGGCGGCCTCCAACGACAACATCTTCTACGCGTTCCACGACGGCTACGAGGCCGAACTGCTCGGCGTCGACCGCAACATCCAGGCGATGGCGGCGGCGGAGATCGGCGAGGTCAGCTACATCTGGCACGACCGTCCGCTGCGCAAGGCGCGCGTGGAGCGGCTGCTGCCGCTCATGAACGAGTTCCGCGGCACCGATCTGCTCTTCGCCCTGGACCGCTCGTGGTGGCGCTGGCCGACGCTGCTCAAGCTGCTGGACGGGCTTGGCATGGGCCCGCAGATCCTCCTCAAGGTGCCCTCCTGGGAGACTGCGGCCATCGACAAACTGCGTCAGCACAAGGTCAAATACCCCGTGCTCGCGATCTGCTCGACGCCCGACGAGTACGCGGCGCTGCCCATGGACGCCGAGGTCAACATCGTGGGCGTCGAACTGATCGCCTCCTACGACGACGAGGCGTGGTTCGAGCCGGGCGTGATCGCCAGCATCCGCGCCGACCATCGGCTCGTGTGGGTCAATTCGGAAACCTTGACGACCGGCATCCCGCTCTTCGGCGGCTACGACGACGAGCGTGCGATCACCGAATCCCCCGCCGCCGCGTGGGCGCGCCTGTTCGATCTGGGGGTGGACGCCATCCAGACCGACTTCCCGTGGCTCGTCAAGGAATACCGGGCCACGCACGCGTGAACGTCTGGATCCCGCCCGTTCAGTTCGCCGCCTGGTTCGCCGTCCAGCAGACCGCTGCCCGGTGGGGCGGACGCCGGCGTCCCGGCCCGGCGGAGATCGCGACCGGCGTCGCGCTCGCCGGTGCGGCCGCGCTGGGGGGTGCGGACGCCCTCCGTCGCTTCATCGTGCGGGGAACCACCTGGCACCCCTGGGATGTCGACGGCGCCACCCGATTGGTGACCGATGGCCCGAACGCGTGGTCCCGAAACCCGATGTACGCGGGCTTGGCGCTGGGGTTGCTCGGGACCGGCCTGGTCTCCGGACGCCCCTGGACCGCGCTGGCCGCCCTGGGGTTCGTCGGCACCGTGACCCCACAGATTCGCCGCGAAGAGGCCGCGCTGGGACGGCTCTTCGGGGACGACTGGCACGCGTACGCCGCGACGGTCCGGCGCTGGGTGTAGCGGGGTCGATTCGGCCCGGGTCGGTCCCCGGGAGTCTTCCTCACGGTCCCTGGGTGGGCAGTCGCGCCAGGTTGACTCCGCCCGACCGAGCGATCCACTCCTGAGCGGGGCAGCCGAAGTCCCGGGTGCTGCGCGCCGCCGACGCGCGCCCGGTGGGAGTGATCCACTCCTGCGCGGGGCAACCCAGCTACCGGAACGGGCTGTCGATCACCCCGGGATTGATCCACTCAGCGCGAGGCAAACCACCCACCGCAACAACCTGCCGATCACCCCCGGGACGATCCACTCAGCGCGAGGCAACCCACCCACCACAACAACCTGCCGATCACCCCCGGAACGACCCACTCAGCGCGAGACAACCCACCCACCACAACAACCTGCCGATCACCCCCCGGAACGACCCACTCAGCGCGAGACAACCCACCCACCACAACAACCTCTCGATCACCCCCGGGACGATCCACTCAGCGCGGGGCAACCCAGCTCCCGGAACAACCTCTCGATCACCCCCGGAACGACCCACTCAGCGCGAGACAACCCACCGACCACAACAACCTGTCGATCACCCCCGAGAGTGATCCACTCCCGCGGGGCAACCGCTCACGCGCGCCGCGCCCGGAGTCGTCCTTCCATCACCTCCTGCAGTAGGTCGACGGTTTCCGGGAGCAGATCGATGCCGAGCACCCGGGCCGTCCGGTGGATGCGGGTGGCCAGGCGTTCGACCTCGTCCAAGGCTCCCGCGGCGTATTCGGTGCGGATCCGCTCGCACACGAGCAACTCGTCGTCGGGCGCGACCGCGAGCGCCCGGTTGGCCGCCCAGCGCGCGAGGTCGAGGTTGCGCTCGGCGCGCGCCCGGGTCGCCAGGACCACCCCGGCGTCCCGGATCAACGCGGCGATGTCGGAGCGCAGTTCCTCGGCCCAGTGCCACTGGCCTGGGGCGGCGTCCGCGAGCGGAGCACCGCGCACCAGCTCCAATACCGAGACCAGGCGCTCGGTCGACGCCCGATCCACCCCACCGAGCACGAGACGCCGGACCAACTCGACATCGCTCGTCACGTCCTCGTGCAGGTGGATCCGGCCCGAGTAGGCGTCCGGCAGGTAGAGGCGACCCGCGGCGTCCGCGCCCAGCCAGCTCCGCAGCCGACTCATGTTCGATCGCCGCGTCCCCTCGGCGACCAGCAACGCGTTGCCCATCTGGACCGCGGTCGCGCCCGGATGCTCCAACAGCCACCCGCAGTATTCGAGGCACTGTCGCGCGGCGCGCGGCGGCTCGTCGCCGGCGGCACGCTCCAGGACGACCGGGCCGATCAGGCGCAGCAGGGGCGCCGTGCCCGACAGGACGGGCGGCAAGGTGATGATGTTCACGTCGTCCGACTCCTCGGGATCGGGGGTGCCGCCGTCCTGCGTCCACCACGGCGCGGGTTCGCTCGCCGTGGCCTGGGCGAGCGCGTACAGCCCGGCGATGGCCTCGCGCGCCGGACGGGGAATGGTCTGGGCGGCGAGCCTGCGCCGCGGGGCCGTCGGCTCGGCGGCGGCGAGGGTGCCCTGGATCGCCGTGCCGCCCGGATCGTCGAGTTTCCACGACCAACGCGGGGCGTCCGCGGGTACCACGGCGGCCAGCCCGCACGGCACGCCGCTCGCGACCTCCGCCAGCCGGGCGAGCGCGTCGGCGTCCGGAACCGACTCGAACAGCACCACCTGGGGGCTCCATGCCTCGGCCAGGTTGGGATCGAGGCGCGCCCGGTCGTAGGCCCCGGACGCGGCCACGAACCGTCCGCGCTCCCGCGCGAGGCGCTCCAGGTGCGCGACACCCTCGGCCACCGACGCCGTGACGGTGACGCTCTCGACGGCGGCGGCGAGTGCGAAATGGGGGTCGTCGGTGACGACCAGCAGCCCCAGTTCGGAGGCCCACGGCGCGCACGTCAGCTCGACCACCATCGCCGAGAGCGCGGACGCCGCCGCTTCGGTCTCGCCGGTGACGCCGAGGACGCCCTTGGTCACGAGGTCCACGAGGACGAGTTCGCCCGTGGGCTCCGCGCCGAGGGTCACCAGAGCCGGGTACGCCACGGGATAGGGGGGGTCGTCCAGGTCGGACAGGCGTACCCAGGACGCCGCCACGCGCCGGTCACGCACCTGGAAGCCCTCGGGAGTGGGACCGGGGTCGCGGGCGAATACAAACTCGACGTCCACATCGCCGACCACGACCCGCTCCAGCGGCGGCGCGGCCGCCCCCGCCTCGCACCACACGCGGCTGAGATGCCGCATCGCCCGGCCGACGAGGTCTTCGCGGTCGAGCACCGGGAGGTCGGGCTCATGCTCGCTCGCGCGGGCCGCCAGCGCGGTCTCGATCCTGCGGAGGTCGTCGCCCGGCTGGACGTAGCGGCGTCCCAGCGGCCGCGTGGCCTCCTGCAGGCGGCGGCGCAGCGCAATCCCCCCGACGACTGCCCCCGCGGTGAGCGCCGACAACCCGCCCACCAGCAGCGCCACGGCGCGCTCATCCATCCCCTGGGGCGCGTCGCTCGCCGCTGACCGGTCGCCAGCGCTGCCCGGCGCGGGGGCCACGGCGAGGGCCCCGGCTCCCGCACCCGCCTGCCCGGGGGCTCCGGGCACGGACGTCTCCGCTGGCGTGTCGCCGTCGCCTCCGAGGACGGCCGTCTCGCCGGAACCCTCGGGAGTGACAGGCAGCGGGACCGCGCGGTCGGTCGGGCTCGCCGTCTCGGAGCCGGAGGCGTCCGGGCTGGTCGGAACGGCACTGGGATCCACTGGAAGGGCGCCTGCCGTGGCGGCACTCGGCCCGCCCCCTTCGTCGCTCGCCGCTCCCACCCCGCGCTGGGGGCCGGACGGCGGACCGACCACGGCGTCCGCGCGCGGATCGCCGCTCCCGGCGTAGCCCGGACCCGTCGCGCTCACGCCGTCTTGACGGGATCCGCCCGTCGCCGCAGCGACCGTCTCGTCGGGTTGGCCCCCGCCCGCCTCGCCGGGCGGTCCCGCGTCCGCACGAGAGGCCGGGACCGTGCCGACGTACGGCGTGGCGCTGGGAGCAGGCTCTGCCACGAGCGGGACGCGCAACACCCAGCCCACATCGATGAGGTCGGGGTCGGCGATCCGGGCACGGTTGAGCGCCCGAATCTCGGGCCAACGGGAGCCGTGACCGAGGTAGCGCTTCGCCAGTCCCGACAGCGTGTCCCCCGCCCGGACCGTCACCAGCCGCACCGGATCGACGATCGTCAGCTCGATGCCCACCGGCAGGTCGGCCAAGGGATCGTCCTGGAGACTCGGGTTGGCCGCGACGATCTGGCGCCACGCGGTGCCCTCGCCGTAGAAACGCTCGGCGAGGCTCCACAGATCGTCCCCCGCCACCACGACATGCCGCAACGAACGGTGCGCGCCGGGAGCTTGAGCGGACGGCACGGCTTGCGGCGGCGGAGACTCGGCGGCGAGCGGCGTCGCAGTCGCCGTCTTGGGAGCCGGCCTCGCCTTGTCCTCCAGCCCGCGGACCGACGCCTGCATCTCGCCCGCGAGGCCTGCGCCCGGCCCGGCGACCACGGCTGCGCCCGACGAGGCGACGACCGCGGCCAGGAGCCAGGCCGCCATCGCCTGAGTCGCGCCCAGCCCGGGCAGCCGTGGACCTCGGCGTCCGGGCGTGAGGAGCGCCGCCACCTCCACGAGCAGCGACACGACCCAGGCCGCCCACGCCGCCCACCCCACCACAGTCAGGACCAGCAGCACCAGCCGCACATCGCCGGGCGTCCACGGGCTCAGGCCGCGCACGTCGTAGAAACCGAACCACACCAGCAGGACAGGGGGCACCACCACCATCGCGACCACCGCCGCGAGCGCCGCCAGGCGTCGGATCATCTCAGCGCCTTCCTCGATACCGGTCGAGGACCGACGTCCCCGACCCCTCGGTCGTCAGCACGCCGGGCAGGCCCGGCACCACCAGATCGGACAGCACCAGATCGCATCGCACCGTCGCCCCCACCGACGCCGGCTGACCCACCGGGACGGCGAAACCGGCCGTGTCCACGGCGACGGACGGCCCGCCCGCGCACGGCAGGTGCGCGGCGGCGAGGTCGCCCTCGGCCACGCGGCGGGCGTCCGCCTGCGCCGTGTTCGGATCGCGGGCCACGGACGCCGCCCGTGCGGCCGAGTCCGCCACCTGCTGGACCGTCGCCCGCGCGAACCAGATGCGCGCGCCGCCCGCGACGACCCCGATCAACAGCACCACCACCGGCAGCAGCATCGCGAACTCCACCGCGGCCGCCCCGCGGTGACCCCGCCCGCCGCCCCGGCTCCCCCGCCAGCGGAATCCCCACGCGCAGGCCGCCATCGCAGACCCCACACGGGTGCGCCAGGCACCCCTCGACCGTCGCCCATCGACCTGGCCGCACCCGCGGCGTCCGACACCGGTCATGGCGTGGTCACCCGCTCCCGTGGCCGGGTGGACCGCTCGCTCACGCGGGTCTGGCCGACGTCGAAGAACGTCGGCATGCGGCCCGCAACGGTGGCGGACGCCTCGGTGGCCGACTGGGTGACGGTGACGGTGACGTCCACCAGCCCGCCCTGACGGGCCACCGCCTCGCCGCGGGCGCGGGCGTCCGCCGCGGAGTGCTCCAGCAGCGCGGCCTCCTCGGCAGCGACCACGGCGGCGTTGGACGCGACGGTGCGCCCATGCAGCCAGATGCCGCCCTGGATGACACCCAGGACCACGAGCAGGAGGAACGGCATGAGGACGGCCCATTGGGTCGACTCGGACATCCCCCGCTGGGGGCGGTTCACGCGTGGAGTTTCGCCATCTGGCCGTCGACGAACGTCTTGACGGCCAAGATGATCGCCGCCGCGATGGCCACCGCGCCCGCGAGCAGGATGGCGTTCTCGGTCGACTGGGACAGGCCACGCTCGCCGCGACGCCGCATGTCGAGGGCGGTGCCAACGGTGAGGTGGATGAGGCGATTCATGGTTTTCTCCTGGGGGTTTGGGATCAACTGAACACGAGTCTAAGCAGAGGTGGCACCAAAAAGAGCAAGCCGAAGACAAGGCTGGGGATAACCATGAAGAACGTCATCCGCTCCGAGATCGCCGCGGCCGCGACCTTCACCTCCGTCAGGTGCGCGTCGCGGAGCTCCTTGACGCGGGCGCGGAGGGTGGAGGTGAGCGCGGCGCCGGACTCGTCCAGGGACATGACGTCGGCCAGGTCGGTGAGGGCGGGAAGCTCGAGTTGGCGTCCGAGGGCCTTGAGCTCGGCGTACGGCATGCGCTGCTCGAGGCGCGCCCGGTCGAGCGCGGCCCGGATGCTCCGGAAGATCGCCGCGTCCGACAGCCCCGCCGCCGCGTGCAGCGCGTGGGTCGCCGACTGGTTGGCGAGCCGCTCCAGCGTGACGAGATCGAAGTAGGTCAGCAGGGCCTCGGTCGCGTCGGACGCCACGTTGCGCGCCTCGCCGCGGAGCCTCAGGTCGGGCAGGAGGAAGCCCACGACCGCACCCGCCAGGCTCGTCACGAGCGGCAGGCCCGGGTCGATTCCCGCGCCCAGCCAGAGCGCCAGGCCCAGCAGCAGAGGCGCGAGGAATCCCGCGATGGCCCAGGTCGCCTTTGCGGTCAGGTGGGCCGTGACGCTCCGGCCGCGCAACTCGAGTCGTCGCCTGAGGGCCTCGGACGCCAGCGACGGACGCCGCGCCAACAGCCACGCCCCGACACGCTCGCCGTCGGGGACCTCGTGCGGGGCGGCGTCCGGAACCCGATCCGCCAGGACGCTCAGGGCGTCGCCCAGGCGGACGTGCTGGGGCCGGAACGCCAACACGATCAAGACGAAGCCGAGCCCCACGAGCATTCCCGGCACGACAAGGGTCAACGCGCTCATGGCTGGGACCTCAGGATGCGCTCGCGACGGCGCGGCAAGGTCAGGCGGCGCAGGAACGCCAGCGACGCCACGTAGCTCGCCAGGAGGGCAGCGAGGATGGCCTGCCCCAGCGGGGTGCCGTAGGGAGCGAAAAATTCGCGGCCGAAGAGGAACGCCAAGGCGAGCACCACCACGGTGATTCCTGTGACCTGCCGTACGACGATCCGGGGTTTTGCACGTTCGGCTTCGATCTCGCGCATGGCTTTGAGCCGGTCCGCGATGGTGTCGGCCAGCGCGGCGAGGGTCGCGGTGGCGCCGGTCCCACCGCGGTCGGCGGCGAGGATCAGACTCGCGATGACGGCGTCCGCGTCGGGGCTGTCCAGCTCATCGGCCAGCCCGAGCAGCGCCTGGGCGGGCGTCCATCGGTCGTCCAGGCGGCGCACGAGCAGCACGAGGTGCGGGTGCAGCAACGGCGGGGCCTGGCGCGCCGAGAGCCGCAGGGCATCGGTGATCGACTTTCCGGTGGCCATGGTGGCGGTCATGGCACGCACCCAGCGATCCAGCGCCTGCAACTGGTCGATGGCGACGTGGGGTGGCTCGCTCAGCAGGCGCGGCAGCCCGACGACCGCCAGCGGCACCAGGCCGAGCATCAGCGGCCAGCCCGTGTAGGCCGTGACCGCCGCGCCGAGGAAGAGCCCCACGGCGAGGCGGACGCCGTCGGCGCGGGTGACGTGCGCGCGCACGTCCACATGCTTTGTCCACAGACCTGTGGACGACGGCAGGGCCTGGTCGGGGCCGGGGAGCGCCCCTACCGCCCACGCGAGGAGCACCACCAGGCCCGCCACCGTCGTGCAGGCCGCGAGCACGACGGCCAGGAGGGTCATGGTCGGCTCCGGACGGAGCGGAGCCGCGCGGGGGCGTCCGCGGACCGGCGCCAGTCGGCGAGATAGGGAGCCAACTCGGCCAAGAACGCCGGGTCGGGATGGAAGACCCCCGCGACGGCGTCCGAAGCCGCCTGGTAGACCAGGTGCGACACCGGACGATTGCCCTCGATCGCACCGGTCAACTGGCGCACCTCGGACACGAAGCGGCTCCGGACGCCGCCCCGCCACGTGTCGTCGACCAACTTCACGTGCACGATCAGGTGAATGTGGTGGGCGATCTGGCGGAACGCCTCGTCGACGGTGAGCACGCCGCCCTGCGCGACGCGGGCCGCCAGGCGATCCATGGTGGACGCGGCCGAGTGCGAGTGCGTCGTGCTGAGCGTGCCCGCCCCCGACTGCATCGCCTCGAACATGGCGCCGGCCTCGACGCCGCGGACCTCGCCCACCACTAGGCGTGAGAGGTTCTGCCGCAACGCTTCGGGGATCAGGTCGGCCACGCTGTACTCGCCGAGAGCGCGTCCGTCGGACACTTCGCCCAGGCCGACGCGGGCCTGGAGCGCGAGCATGTTGCGCCGGTTGGGTTGGAGGTGCGTGAGCAACTCGTAGTCGGTCTCGAGCGTGCCGAAGCGCTCGTTCTCGGGGATCGACGCGATGAGCGCCCGCAGCAGCGTCGTCTTGCCGGCACCCTGATCGCCGGCGATGACCACCGACTTGCGGGCGAGGATGGCGGCGTGGAGCAGTTGTCCGACCTCGTCGGGGAGCATCCCCCGATCGACCAGCCCGGGCAGGTCGATGCTGGTGAGGATGTGCTGCCGGATCGTCACCGACGGCCGGAACGACAGCCCGAACCCGATCGCGTGGAGCCGGAACCGGTCGCCGAGCGCGAGCGTCATGGTCGGGTGGGCGTCGTCGAACGGACGCGTGGGCATCACCGACTCGCCAAGGAAGCGCACCGCCTCCACCAGTTCGGCGTCGCTGTCCGCGACGGGTCGATGCGGCTCGCGGTGCCCGTCCCCGTACTGGACCATCACCGAATCGCAGCCGTGGATTTCGATGTTCTCGGCGTCTGCGATCTCGAACAGCGGCTGCAGGCGTCCATAGCCGAAGATCGCGTTCTCCAGCGCCTGGGCGTAGACGCGCTCGCGCTCGAGGGTCCACAACTCGCCGAGCAGGCTCTGCTCCTCGGCGTGCGCCCGGACCGTCTTGCGGACCACCGCGCGTCCGAGCATGCGGCGGTCGGCGTCCGGCATCGGGGTGCCCGTGCGGTCGGCGTGCGCCTCGGCCTCCCGCGTGATCTCCTCGGCCGCCTTGCGCCGCAGCACCACCACCAGACCCCAGTCGACCTCTGCCGGCGGGGTGATCTCGAGCTGGGCACGCCTCGCCTCGGACAGCGGGACGGCGAACTCACGTGGCGCCTGGAGCAGCGGCACGTCCGCGAGCCGTTTCATCGGGCCACCGCCGCGAGGGTGTCGGCGTCCGCCCACGTGCGGAGCGCGGCTGCGGCGTCCGCATACGAGCGAGCGAGCGGCGTCCGGAACCACCGTCGGCCCTGCCCCTCGCCGGAGGCCAACTCCCCCGCGCCGCTCGGATCCCACGCCACGTGGGCCAGCACCGGCACGCCGAATTGCTCGGCGACTTCGGACGCCGCGTACGGCCGACCCGGGCCGACCAGCACCAGCCCGCAGCGTCCGGGCGGCGCGGCGTCGACCAGCGGCGGAAGGTGGAGTCGGACGCCCGCCAGCGACACCAGCGACGTGCGGCACACCAGCCCCAGCACGTCCGCGGCGGACGCCAGCTCCAAAGGCAGCCCCCGGTGACCGACGCGCCCCGCATCGACCACCACATCGAACGGGGCCTGCCGGAACAACGCCCCCAGCGGCCGCCACGCCCCCTCGAACAGATCGATCGAGCCCAGGTGCGCGAACCCCGGCAGGAAGTCGCGGTGGATCGGCGCGGCCGGGGCGGGCCGGTCGGACGGCGGCTCCGGCAAGGCCATTCGCTGGCTCAGCACCGCCGCGGCGAGGTCGCCGCGCTCGCGGTAGGCGCGCAGCACCGCCTGCAAGCCGTCGCCGGGCGGCGCCGCGCCTCGCAAGTAGCCCGCGAGGAGGGACTGGCTGGCGGAGCGGTCGGCGTCCACGAGCAGGACGTCCCGAGGCCACACCAACGTCAGCCCGAGCGCCGTCACCGTGGTGCCGGGGGCGCCGCTGGCGCTGGCCAGCACGATCGTGCTCATCGCCCGCCCCCCTGCCTGACCACCGCCAATCGGTCGGCGGCGGCCAACCGCGCGATGGCCTCGGCACGGTCGGAAGCCAGGCTCACGTCCAGTACGAAGCCGCCGTCCGGCTGGGCGACGGGGGCGGTCGCCAACGTCCCCGCAACGCTGGGCGGCAGGTTCGCGTCGGGCTCGGTGGCGGACGCCGCAGGCAAGGCCACGAGCAGCACGGCGGTGCCGGGCACCAGGTCGGTCGTCGGGAGCCGCCCGGCCGCGAGTTTGAGACCGACACGGGACTGGCCCTCCGCGAGCCCCGCGGGACCGTACGACCCTGCCACCAGGAGCGATCCGGCGGGAAGATCGGTCACGGCCGTACTGCCGACGACCTCGTCCAGGTGGGCCCCCGAGACGGTCTTCAGGTCGATCCCGCGGGCGACCGCGATCACGCTCACGTCCGCGGGGCGGATCGTCTCGCCCCGATACACCGTCCGGTTGACCCGCAGCACCGGATCCGCCGACGTCACGGACATGAACAGGAACGCCGTCGAGAGACCGCCGAGCGCGACCGCCAGCACGCCCGCAAGTAGCCAGCGGGGGTTCCGGCGGAGTCGCACCCGGGGGCGGGGCTGGTCGGGGGTGGGTGGGGTCATCTTCGTCATCCTCGGGGTCAGGTGGCGAAACCGACTCTATGACAGCCGTCCGACAATCCCACCTAGCAAGACAGGAATCTGTGGATAACCGGTGGTCGGTCTGATCCAGGCCGTGCACCGAAACGGGCGTGCTCCATCGGGAGATTGAGCACGCAGAGGCGCCCTTCTCGTGCGTCCCGCTTCGGCGGCGTCCGGACCGGGCTGGCGCACCTCCGCCGCCGAAACCCGTCCCGCCGCTCGCCCCCGCCCTGCACAGACCGTCCCTGCTCCCGCGTGCCTTCGCTGCTTCGGCTCACCGTCTGTGGCGAGCGCCGGCACGGGAAGGGAGAGCGGACGCGGGGTGAGCGACGATATAAGAGGAGAGCCGGTCCAAGCAGAGCACCAGGCCAAACGCAGCACCAGGCCACGCAGAGCACCAGTCCAAGCAGAGCACCAGGCCAAACGGAGCGCCGGTCCACCAGGAGCGCGGACGCAAGGTGAGCGCCGACGCAAGGGAAGCGCGGACGCAAGGTGAGCGCCATCGCAAGGGAAGCGCGAGTTGGCCACGGACGACGACCATGCGACCGGAGACGGGGAGAGAGGGCGACCCACGGATCGCCCCCTCCCTGCCTTTCCGACCGGACGCGACCGGCGTCAGCGGCGCAGCAGACTGCGGGCCACGGCACCGACGCGCGTGTCGGCGTCCGCAACCGCACGGAGAGCGTCGTCGGTCCCGTCCAACTCGCCCAGCGCGCTCACCGCGGCAAGCGCAACGTGCGGGTCGGCGTCCGACACCAACGCCGCCAACCGCTCGGCCGCCGGATCGGCGTCCGGGCTGCCCAGGTGGCCCAGGGTGTCGGCGGCGTGGGCGCGCACGTCGGCGTCCGGATCGTCCAGGGCGGCGATCAGCGCCGGGACGGCCACCGCACCGAGCCGCGCGAGGGCGACGGTGAGAGCGTCCCGCTGCTCGGTGTCGCCATGCGACAGCCGGGCGACAAGGGGTGCGACGACCTCGGGACGTCCGGTGTTGGCGGCCGCCCGGTACGCCTTCACGGCTACCTGCGGGTCGGGATCGGCGACCACGCCCACGAGGTGCTCGGCGACGCTCGGGTCGGCGATCTTGCTCAAGACGTGCGCGGCCTGGCGGCGGGCGAGCGGGTTGGGATCGGCGAGCAGGGCGATGATGTCGTCCAGGGCGCTGTCCGCGAGGTGTACGGCCGCCCACGTGAGGCGCTCGCGCACCTGGACATCGTCCTCGGCGCCGAGCCGCGCCACGAGCGCGGACACCGTGGCGGGGTCGCGGCGGATGCCGGCCTCGGTCGCGGCGGCCAGGCGCACACTGGCGTCGACGTCGGTCAGGTGGGCGATCAGGGTCTGGGTGTTCATAGTTCTTACCTCCGAGCCGGAACGGTAAACCCTCACGCCGCGTGAGGGTCAAGTGCCGGCGTCGGATGAGAGGGTGGGGTCGTGATGGGCGTGGGGCTGACGTCGTGGCGGGTGGCGTTCTTCCGCAATCTGAACCTCGGGCAGGCCCGCAGCCATTCGCCGACCTCGGGGCAGTTGCTGGCGGCCTTCGCGGCGGCCGGCGCAGGGACGGCCATGAACGTCCAGACCAACGGGACCGTCATCTTTCGTCACACCGGCGGCACTCCGCTGGCGCGCGAGGTGGTCCGATTGCTGGGTCCCGTGTGCGGGTATGCGGACGCCGTGGTCGTGCGCTCGGCACGCTGGTGCCTGGAGCTCGATCAGCGACTGACAAGGCTCGATGCCGGCGAGGTGCGCCTGTTCGACGGCCGGGCGGACCTGGGGTTGCCCCTGCCGTGGGAGGGCCCGGACGGGCTGGTGCTCGTGGCGCTCGACCGTCGGCACGCCGTGACGCAGGCCATGCCGGGGAGAGAGCCCAAGAACGCGAATCCCGTGGTCACGGGGCTGGTGGGCGTGCCGGTGACGGTCCGCGGGATTCCGACGATGCGGCGGCTGGCGGTCCGGCTGCGGGGTCTGGGCGGCTCGTAGGCCGCTTCCCGCTTCTCGTTCGCGGCGCAATCGATTCAACCTGCCCAGAATCGGAACCAGAAGCGGGCAGAGGCATCTCGCGCGCACCAACCCCCCACGAGGACGACCTGACGGGCCCTGCCTAACGTGGGGAGTGTGTGCTCGATGCGTTCAACAAGCCCTGACGGACCATGACGGCCTCATCGTGAGGCGGGAGGTTCCCCATCTCCATCGGGCGGTACGGGCTGCGCTGGAGCGCGGCGAGTTGGTCCCCCTGGCGCGCGGCGTGTACTGCGAACCGGCGCGGCGCGATGAGGTGTCCATGAGGGTCCGAGCAGCGATGGCGGTCGACCCGACGGCCGTGGTCCTGGGACGTGCAGCAGCAGCGCTCACCTGGTGGAGTGACCTGGCCGTCCCCACCGTCGAAGTGGCCAGGCCGGCCGGGTCGCGGCGGAGCGTCCTCGGCATCCGTTGGCGTCAATGCCGGATCCCGCCCGCACTCGTGCTCGAACAGCACGCGATCCGCGTGAGTTGCCCGGCCCTCTCGACGCTCGAACTCATCCCGGAACTGGGCGGCACCGCCATCGACGAGGCACTCCGTCGGCGCGCCGTCACGCTGGCACACCTGCACCGGGCCCTGGCGCTCACCCCTGGTCGACCCGGCAACCAGGAGCGAGCATGGCTCCTCGCTGACTCTCGGGACGAACCCTGGTCCGAGGCAGAGCGCAGGTTTCAACGGGACTTTCGCGCCTTGGCGCTCCCCTACGCGTACGCGACCAACTTCCGGGTGACAATGCCCGATGGACGAGCCCATCCCCTCGACCTCGCGCTCCCCGACCTCCTGCAAGGATTCGAGATCGACGGGTACGCCTTCCACGGCGATCGGACAGCGTTCGAGCGCGATCGCGAACTCGAACCCGGTCTGGCGAGCCTCGGATGGCAGGTCGTCAGATTGAGCGCAGCCGCGGTCTTGGCGGACGACAACCGCTTGCTCATGAAGCGTGTGGGCGCAGCCGTACGCGAGCGGGCGCGGCAACTCGGGGGCAACCGCCCGCGCACAACATCGCGCTCAGGCTGCGCGTAGGGCCGTTTGCCGCTTCTCGTTGCGAGGTAAGACGATCCACCACCTCGCGGAGACGAAGTAGAGGCGGCGAATGGCTTCTCTGCCACTCCCACCCAACCTCAGACGGGATATGAGGCGAGAACAGGGGTCGGCAAGCGCCTCGGCGACACCTCGCACCGCGCGGCGCCTCCCCTCATCGCCCCCTCGAGCCGGCGCTCAGGGCTCCTCGGTGTCGCTGGTCCCCGGGTGCGCTGGTCCCCTGGTGCGCTGGTCCCCTGATGCGCTGGTCCCCGGGTGCGCTGGTCCCCGGGTGCGCTGGTCCCCGGGTGCGCTGGTCCCCTGATGCGCTGGTCCCCGGGTGCGCTGGGCTCCTTGATCCCAGCCTGCTTGATTCGGGTGTCCCCGCCTGCGCTGCGGACCCACCTTCCCTCGCGTGACGGCGTTGGGGAGCGTCGTCACGCGGACCGCCGCACGGCCTCCGTCAGGTATGCCGCCGATCCGACCCACACCAGGACCAGACCCGCCCAATACGACGGCACGACGTGCTGTCCGAAGAATGTGATCCCCAGCAAGAACTGGATCGTCGGCGCCACGTATTGAAGGATCCCCACCACCCCGAACGGGATCCTCGGCGCGGCGACGGCGAACAGCCACAGCGGCAGCAGCGTCACCGGACCGCCGACCATCAGGAGTGTGGTCACGCCCGCGTCGGTCCCGAACACCAGCCCCCCGGACGCCCCCAGCCACGCCAGGTAGGCCACCGCCAGGGGCGCGAGCAGCCCGGACTCGACCGCGAGTCCTTGCAGCGCGGGTAGGGAGGCCCGCTTCTTGGCGGCCCCGTACAGCCCGAAGCTGACGGTCAGCAGCAGCGAGATCCACAGCGTCCGCCAACTCTCCCACGCGATCACGACCACCCCGCCCGCAGCCAGCGCGACACCGATCCGCCCCAGCCGCCCAAGCCGCTCGCCGAACGCCAGGACCCCGA
Organism: uncultured Nigerium sp.; assembly: GCA_964482465.1. Taxonomy (GTDB): domain Bacteria; phylum Actinomycetota; class Actinomycetes; order Propionibacteriales; family Propionibacteriaceae; genus Propioniciclava. Next base: position 21,843 of record CAYZXQ010000018.1, read on the forward strand.
CCACGACGTTGAACAGGGGGTTGATGAAGTACCCCAACGACGTCTCCACGACGTAGCCCGCGTTGACGCCCCAGATGTAGGTGAGCCAGTTCACCGCGATCAGGATCGACGCCGCCGCCATGCGCGGCAACTTCCGCCGGTTGAAGACGCTGCGCAGCCAGGACCACGGCGTCCGCAGCAGCATCAGGACGACCACCACCGACACCAGCGACCACACGATCCGGTGCGCAAGGATCTCCAGCGCCGACGCCGCGCTGACCGCATGCCAGTACAGCGGAAAGACGCCCCACAACAGGTACGCGACAACGCCCGCCACCATGCCCCGGCGGCGCTCGCTGTCGACCTGCGCGCTGTCCACCGGCACACTCAATCACCCCCGGACGCCCCCGCTCGTCCCGATCTCACCCGGCATCGCTGCCGCCACCTCGCATTGCACGCTCCTGCCGGTTGCGGACGCCGCCCCGTCCGGCGCGCTACGACCTCACCCCCAGGACGTTGACACCCACCACACCAATCCCCGCCACCACGAACAACCCTCACCCGGACCAGACCGAACGCCATGCGACGACCCCGTACCGCCCCACAACATTGACGCCCACCACCCCAATCCCCGCCGCCACGAACAGCCCTCACCCGGACCAGGCCGAACGCGATGCGGCGACCTCGTGCCCCGGCCGCGTAGACCCCAGTGCCCCCAACACGAGGACCCTCGTATCCTCACGCACGAACCCTTGCGGTGCTCGGGCACTCAGCGACGCAATGCCCCACCCTCAGCGACGCAACGCCCCTGACCGCACCATCAGCGACGCAACGCCCCTGACCGGGCACTCAGCGACGCAGGGCTCCGCGGACCAACCGTCCAACGAGGTGAGTGACGTCCCCGAGGTGCAGGACGTACGCCAACCCCAGAAACACCACCCCGAACACCGCGCCGCCCGCGGCGAGTTGGACGAGGGCAGCCGACCACTCCGAGCCGAGGCGTCCGGACACCCACCACACCATCCCCCACGCCGCGAGCGCCGCCGGGACCGACGCCGCCAGCAGCCGGACGATCAACGCCCCCAGCGCCCGCAGCGGCAACCCGCCGAGCTGACGCTGCGTGCGCAGCAGGAACCACCCCGCCCCGACGGTGTTGCCGAGTGTCTGTCCGAGGCAGATCGTCGCGACGGCCCATGCCGGCGGCACCAGCACCGCCACGAGCGCGGACATCACCTGGATGCCCGTCACCACTCCCTGAAAGGCGAGGTTGGCGCGTCCGTCGCCGCGCGCGAGCGAGTACCGCTGTTGGAGCGCGGCGATGCCGTAGGGAAACAGCCCCAGCGCCATCAGCGAGAAGGCGAGCGCGAGCTCGCGGACGCCCTCGGGCGTCAGGCTCGGCGTCACCACCTTCACCCCTGGCGTTGCCAGTGCGAGCGCCGCGCACGTCAGCGGGACGATCGCCGTGGCCGGCACCCGGACGCCGCGGACGACATCCGCGCGCAGGGCACCGACCTCCCCCGCGTTGGCCGAACGCGCGATGCGCGGATACAGCGCGGTGAGGATCGAGGTCGTGACGATCGAGTGCGGCACCATGAACACCTGGAACGCCAGCGTGTAAACCATGAGCCCCGCCACCTCGGTGCCCAGCGCATTGGCCCGCGCCCAGGCGGTGTTGATGGCGATCTGCACCAGCACGCCTCCGAGTTGAGCCAGCAGCACCGCCGTGATCGCCCAGCTCGCCACCGCGAAGGGCCGACGAAACCCGTAGCCACGCCAGCCCCAGCGAGGTTTGAACCGGAAACCCGATCCGCGGAACGCGGGCAGCAACCCGAACGCCTGGACCGCGATCCCCAGCGTGGAGGTGCCTGCGAGCAACCACACCATGGCGGGCGTCCAGCGCTCGGGAGGCAGGCGCCCGACGTACTGCGACAGGAAGATCGCCATCCCGCCGATCTGGACGAGGTTGGCCAGCACGGGCGTCCACATCACCGCGGCGAAGCGGTCGTGCGCGTTGAGCACCTGCCCGAGGATCGCGTAGGCCCCGTAGAAGAAGATCTGTGGCAGGCAGAGGTACGCGAAGAAGATGCCCAAATCGCGCACCGGGCCCTCCAGCCCCAACAGCACGATCAGCGGCGCCGCGCAGGCGGTTGCCACGACCGTCACCGCCGCGACCAGCCCGAACGACGCCGTCAGGAGACGGTCGACCACCTCGCGGCCTCCGTCCGGACGCGCCATCGCCCGGGTGATCTCGGGGATCAACACCGCGGTCAGCACCCCGCCCGACAGCAGCATGAAGACGAGGTTGGGCAGCGTGTTCGCCGTCTGGAACGCCTGGGACGCCCCCGTCATCTCGCCCACGCACGCCACGAGTAGCGCGTTGCGGACGACCCCGAGCAGGCGCGACACGACCGACGCCGACGCCATGCCGACGCTCGCTCGCCCTAGTCCTGCCACGTCGCCAAGCGTCCCACACCCCTCCGACAATCCCGGCTGCGCCCGGGCGGTCGGCGGGTTAGGGTGCGGTCATGGATGCCGCCGACCTCGCCCGGACCCTCCACGACCTCGATCCGGGCGCCACCCCTCCCGCGACGGGCACCGCGGCGGCCCGCCGGGCGGCCGACCTGCGGGATGTCCCGCTCGGCGACCTCACCCTCGGGGACCTGCGCCTGCTCATGTCCGAAGGCGTCGGCCTGCCGTGGGTGGTCCCGCTGGCGTTGGACGCCGTGGCCGCCGACCTGTCCGCCACGGGCGACCTCTACCCCGGCGACCTCTTCGACACCATCGGACGCCTCGACGTCGGCTTCTGGCTCTCCCACCCCGACCTACGCGCCCGGTTCGCCCGCCTCCAGGAGCGCGCGTTCGACGCCTACGCCTGACCCCCCGCGACCACGTGACAAGCCGGGCTGGTGCGGACCGTGCGCCATGCCCTGTCTGCGGACGCCGTGCAGGTCGCCCGGCCGCCCTCCCGGATATGCCCCCCGCCAAGGTCTCGACGCCCCGCCCGATATCCGAACACCGCGAATTGATCCGGCTCGGAATGCGCCACCGCGAGTTGACATTGCGTGAGAGGGGGAATAGTTTCTTCGCTATCGGGCATGAGCCCGCATTCTCGAAGTCGAGACGGAAGGGGGTGGTTGCCGTGATGATCTTTGCACAGGTGGCCTCTACGTGCTGCGCGGTCGGCGATGTCGCACGCGTCAATCCGACCCCCGCACGGACGCGCCGCTGAGCGCCATCTCCCCTCGTCAACCCGCATAATGCGGGTCGTCACGATGCGTGCCCTCGTTCCGGAGGGCCGTCGACATCGCGCGCCGTTCCACGACGACCGGCGCGGTAGGGGAGATGTGCGCGCGGCCGATCAGACACTCTGACCGACCCTTCTCGGCGCGTTTGCTCCCGCACGGGTGAGGCCCCCTTTCGACATTTCACCTGCCATCTCGCAGCCGCGCGCGGCATTGTTGCGCCTATTTTCTGAGCATTTCTTCGCCCATGCCACGGGCCGCATTGTCGCGCCCTGGCGGGCCTGCGGACACCCACGAAGGAGGTGACCCATGCGCTGGCTCACCCAGTTCGTCGCCGCGCTGCGCTTCGTCCTGAGCGACCCGCCCCGCGAACGCCCGGACGAACGCCTCGACATCGCGCTCGCACTCCGTCAGCTCTGGTGGCGCTGACCGCCTGGGCGGGTCCGGACCCGCTTCCGGACCCGCTCGCGGCGGCACCCGCGTGAACATACGGGCCCAGATCGAGGGGGTTCGGATCGCTCGATCCGGGCCGCCGCAGCCAGAACATGATCGATCGGCGTTTCCTCAAGGCGCGCCGACCCGTCAATCCCACCAGAACCACCAGCTCGGGGACTGAGTGAGTTCGGCGAGCGCCTCAAGGGACTCGACACCCTGGTCGATCGCATCGGGACAGAAGGCGTACCACTCCCGGGCGAACGCTTCGGCGTCCGCAGCCGCGGGCGGCCACGCCGCGTGAACGGTCAGGGTGTCCAAGCCGATCCCGACCGGAACGGCACCGAACCGCTCCTCCCAGGAGCGCAGCACCGCGGCCACATCGGCGCCGTCGAGGTCGTAGTTGACCGGACCCCACCAGCCCACCTGCGCGGTCACGTCCGCCGGACGGGCCACCGGGACGAGGAGCAGCGCCGCGATGGCGTCGGGCCCGACCAGCACGATGGTGGCGTCGCCGGGTTCGGACGCCGGCGCGAGACCCCCGAAGGTGCGGCGCCAGGGCTCGTCCAGATCCTCGTCGTGGTCCTCGTTGTCGTCCTCGTTGTCGTCCGCGAACCCCTTGGCCAGCACCTCCTCGGCGCCCACGCGGACGGGCTTCGGGCCGTCCAGTTCGCGGTTGAGCCACGGCTGCGTCGGATCGCCCTCGGGGGCGTCGACGACCAGCGGCCACAGCCCCGACCTCGGGAACTCCTCGACGAGCCGCGTCCACAGCGCACCCAGGTCGCCCTCAGTGACCAGCCACGCGATCGCCGTCTCGCCGTACTCCGCGAGGACGGGCCGGCCCGCGGGCAGGACCGCCGGGTCGAGCGTGCCGGGTGCCGCCGCGCGCAGCGGGAGCGTCACGGACGCGCGGGGCGCACCGGGCGGAGTCGACCGCGGCGTGGGGTGGTGGTCGTCCCGGCCGCCGCGGAGGAAGTCGAACAGTCCCATGGCCGCACTGTACGCGCAGGCCCCGACCCTCGGTACACCCCTGTCCCCGCCACGGCACCGGCGCGGTGGGGCGTCCGCGGCTACACTCCGCGCACCCATTAGGCTCGACGGCGACCCACGGCGAATCGAGGCATCGTGACGCACGCCCACCACGACGGCAGCCCGCTGTACGTGAGCACCCCGAACCCTGCGCTCGGGACGGAGGTGACCCTCCGCGTCCGGACCTCCCCCGACGTCCGAACCGTCACCCTGCGCACCGTCCCGGACGGCGACCCGCACCACCTCCCCCTCACCCGCATCGGAACCACCCCCGGCGAGGTGTGGTGGACGGCGTCCGGACCGATGACGAATCACGTGCTCACCTACCGGTTCCTCGTCGAGACCGACACCCGTGTCGCCTGGCTCACCGGCACCGGACTGCACGACCGCGAGGTCACCGACGCCCACGACTTCCGGCTGACCACCTACCCCGCCCCGCCCGCCTGGACCCGGAACGCCGTGTTCTACCAGGTCTTCCTGGACCGCTTTGCCCCCAGCGAGGCCCACCCCCTGCCCGCGCTCCCGGCGTGGGCGCACGCGGCCTCGTGGACCGACGCCCCCGAGCCCTACCCTGCTTCGATGGGCCAGCTCTACGGCGGCAGCCTGTGGGGGCTCGCCGAACGGCTCGACCACCTCGCCGACCTCGGCGTGACCGGCCTCTACCTCACCCCGTTCTTCCCGGCCGAGTCGACGCACCGCTACGACTCGCTCACCTTCGACCACGTGGATCCGCTGCTGGGCGGCGACGACGCGCTGCGCCACCTGACGGCGGAGGCGTCCGCACGCGGGATCCACGTCATCGGCGACCTCACCCTCAATCACACCGGGTGGCACCACGACTGGTTCACGACCGCCCTCGCCGACCCCGACTCGCCCGAGGCGGGCTTCTACTACATCGACCGGGCGACCGGACGCTACGGCGCGTTCTGGGACATCCCCACCCTGCCCAAGCTCAACCACACCTCCGCGGAACTGCGCCGCCGCCTCTACGAGGGTCCGGACTCGGTGGTCGCCCGCTATGTCCGCGACTTCGGACTCGCGGGGTGGCGCATCGACGTCGCCCAGTCCGCCGGATGGTACGGCGGCGACAACCTCAACCGCCTCTGCGCGCAGCGGACCGCCGCGACGCTGGCGTCCGTCGGTGGCGCCTATCTCGTCGCCGAGCACCAGTACGACGCGGCTCCCGACCTGGTGGGCGACGGGTGGCACTCGACGATGGCCTACGCCGAGTTTCTCCGGCCGGTGTGGGCGTGGCTCGGCGCGGACGTCCACGGCCAGTGGGGGCTGCCCGGCCGCCTGTCCTACTCCGGCCGCGACCTCGCCGAGGTCATGGATGCCTTCGGCTCCTCCATCCCCTGGCGGGCGCGCGTCGCCAACCTCGCCCTCCTCGACAGCCACGACACCGCCCGCGCCCGCACCGCCCTCGGGCCCGCCGCCCACTGGATCGCCACCGGCCTGCTCTTCACCCTGCCCGGCATCCCCATGGTGTTCGCGGGCTCCGAACTCGGTCTCGAGGGCTCCGACCTCGACGCCGCCCGCCAGCCTTACCCTTGGGACGCCCTCGCCGACACCCCCGGCGACTTCCAGGGCGCGGTGCCGCCGACGCGTCGCCGGTTGTCGGACGCCGCGGGTTCCGCCCCGGCGGTGGACCTCGACCTGTTCGCCTTCACCCGGACGCTCGCGCACCTGCGCCGCCGCCACCCCGCCCTCGCGCAGGGTGGGCTGCGGTGGCTGCACACCGGCGACGATGTCGTCCTGTACGAGCGCGCCCACCCCGACGAGACGATCCTCGCCCTAGCGGCGCGGGCCGCCCACCCGCCGGTCCTGGCACCGGCCCCGGCGGTCAGCCTCCTGGACGGACGTCCCGTCGCCGCCGGTCAGCCCCTGGTCGCGGAGCGGGGTTTCGGCCTGTGGCGCCTGCTCTGAGCCTCCCGTCGGGGGCTGACTTTGAGCCGTGGAGGCCATAACCCGCTTCTCGATGCCGAAAGCCGACCGCTGGGGGGCCTGGAGAGCGAACGAAAAGCGGCGAAAGGCCTCTTGGTGGCCGATACCGACGCCGCGGGTAGGCTGCGGTCCATGGCCGAAACGCGCAAGCACCGCATCACTATCCGCGACGAGCTCGACGCGCAACTCATCGCCCAGATGGGCGAGGAACCCGTGCGGCCCTATGAGGCAGGCGCCTTCCATCGCAAGGACTCGGCGGCGGACGCCGACGCGACACCCTCGGACGCCCCGGCCAAGCCCACGACCCTGGGCGGCATCCCCGGGACGCCGCTGACGGCCTACAGCTTCGGGGTCACCCGTCGGCCGCCCACGGGCGCCTGACGGGTCCAGCGCATCACCCCTCGTCGGACGGCTTGTCCACCGGTCCCTGCGGACCCCCACCTTGGGGACTCCCACCTTGGGGACTCCCACCCTGCTGACCCGGCATCGGCATCGGACCCGGCATCGGGACCGGCTGCTGGATCACATACCCCGACGGCACGGGGGGCTTCGGGGGACGACTCGCGCGCCGCTTCCGGACCCACCACGCCACCGGGAAGCCGATCGCCGCACCCACAACCAGCCACGGGATCAACGCTCCGACGACGATCAGGAGGCCCTTCGCGGACTCCTTCATCGCCTCCCACCCGCCGGACAGCCCGGCCAGGAAGGGGTTCGCCTCGGGGCTGTTCGCACGGACCAACGTGACGGTCACCGGCGCGCGATCGACCTGGGTGCGCAGCGCCTGCTGCTGCGCGAGCATCGACTCCAGTTGGGCCTGACGGGTGGTCAGCTCGGATTCCACCGCCGCGATCTCGGTGACGGTCCCCGCCCGGTCCATGAGCGCACGGATGCGCGCGATGGAGTCCCGCAGGGTCTTCACGCGGGCGTCGGTGTCCACGACCTGGGCCGTGACGTCCTTGGCGGTGGTCGACCGGTTGGTGACGGTGCCGACCTTGGCCGCGGCGTCCATCACCGTGTCCAGTTTCGCGGACGGCACCGACATGGTCACCGTGGACGACCGGCTCGACTCGGTCGTCTGGATCGACTCGTTGCTGACGAACCCGTCGTGGGCCTCCGCGATCCGGTGCAGCTCGGCCGCGGCCGCCACGGGATCCGTCACCGCCACGGTGAGCGAGCCGGTCCGGGCGATCTCACGCGCGGACGCGGCGGTGCTGCCGTCCCCAGGAGCCGCGCGGGGAACGCTGGCGGGGGCCGCCTCCCTGTCCCCGGGCATGCTCGAGGACCCGCCGGAACAACCGGCCAACAGCAAGAACAACGCAGCCACGACACCGACTGCACGGGTACCACGTGGGGTGCTCATACCGCCCAGCCTGCCTCGTGCGCCCGTGGTTTCCCACGCCGCCGCGGCAACGATCCGGTCACAGCCCGATCAGGGCAGCTTCGGCCACGCGTTCGGCAAGCAACCGTCGAGGTTGGTGTCCTGCTGGGCCATCGCGGGAGCCGGGGTTCCCTTCTTCGCGCAGAACGCGATCCGCTGCCCCAGGAACTGACCCACGAAATGGTTCACTGCGTACGCCCGGTACTCCTCCACGTTGTTATACGTCGGCGTCATGAAGTGCCAGCGGTCGGAGTTGATGACGATCGCGTTCTTCACGCGGCACGAGTACAGGCCCTGGGTCTTCGTCGGCGCGCCGCAGAGCTTGTCGGCCGTGTCGGGCGTGGCGATGGTGATAACCAGCTTGGCCGTTTCGGCGTCCGGAACCAGCGAGAAGTTGTTGTTCCCGAAGCCCGCCCAGCCGCGCGGATCGTCCAACACCTTCTGGATGAACGTCGCGGCTTCGTTGGCGTCCACGTTCGCGCCATCCTCCACCCGGACCGCATAGGTGTTCGTCGCCTTCGCCGGCGTCGCGGGCGCGATCGTCAGCGACGCGACGCGGAACTCGCCGGTGCCCACCATCGGGGAGCGGTAGATCTTGGTCCGGGCCTCGCTCGGGATCGCCACCGGCGTCGGGGTCGGCGGCGGCACCGGCGCGGGCGGGGGCGGCGGCTGCACCGCGATCCACACCGCGAACAGGGTCCCGACCACCAGCAACGCCGTCACGGCGATCGTCCCGGACAGTCGCTGCAACCGTCCCGGCGGAGTCCGCACGACGGGCACCTCGGGCGCCTCCTCCTCGGCTGCGACCGCCTCGTCCACGGCATCGGACGCCTCGGGCTCGGCCTCGTCGTCCTCGGACGCCCCGGCGGCAGCTCGGTCGTCCACCTCGGACGCCGCAGCGCGCGCCTCGCGCTCGATCGCGGACGCCCGCGGGGCGGGCGGGGTCGAGCGCGCGTCGGAGGACGCCGCGTCGGACGCCCCCCGCTCGTCTCCCACCTCGGGGGGATCGCCGGCGTCCCCGGACGCGGCGGCGGCAGCGTCGACCGGCTCGCCATGACCGGCATCGCCGCGGCCAGGACCGCGCGGAACCTCGGCCCCCGCCGGGACTCCCGCGGTGGCGCTCGGGTCGCCCGCGGGCGGGCCCGCCACACCCAGGGAGGCAGGGAACAGACCCTCGGTGAAGTTGTCCTCCAGCGTCATCTCGCTGGTCGGCTCGCCGATCCAGGGATCCTCGGGCTCGAACGCGTCCGTCTCCGGATCACCCTCGACGGGACCGACCGGCTCCTCGCCGGGCGGGCGCTTCCAGAAGTCGTCGGTGCTCACGTTGCCCACGATAGGCGAGATGCCCGCACCCCCCGGGGACCCCGGCGGCGTTGCGGCCAGACGCCACGAGGCCGCCCCCGCGCAGGGGACGGCCTCTCAGGTCGCAGCCCGGACCGGCCGGGCGCACGAGGTCAGGCAGCGACGACGACCACCGGGAGGTGGGCGGTCACGGCGTCGGTCAGCTTGACGCCGACCGTGTGCGAGCCGGTCGCCTTGATCGGCTTGCCGATGATGACGGCGCGCCGGTCGACGGCCGGGCCGCCGGCCTTCTTGATCGCCGCGGCGACATCCGCCGCGGAGACCGCGCCGAACAGCTTGCCCTCGCCGGAAGCGCGGGCGGGCAGCTCGACCGTCAGGCCCTCGAGCTGCTCGCGCAGCTGCTTGGCGTGCTCAAGATCGCGGACCGCACGGGCGTCGCGCGCCCGCTGGATGCCCTCGATCTGCTTGGCGGCGCCGCGGGTCCACTTGATGGCGTAGCCCTGCGGCAGGAGGTAGTTGCGGCCGTAGCCGTCCTTGACCTCGACGATGTCACCGGCGACGCCGAGGTGGTTGACGGCGGCAGTCAGGATGAGCTTCATGTGACCGTCCCTTTCTCAGCGAGCGGTGGACGCGTAGGGCAGCAGAGCCACCTCACGCGCGTTCTTGATGGCGGTGGCGACCTTGCGCTGCTCCTGGACGGAGAGACCGGTCACGCGGCGGGCGCGGATCTTGCCGCGCTCGGAGATGAACTTCCGCAGGGTCGCGGTGTCCTTGTAGTCGATGTGCCCGATCTTGATGGACTTCGCGGGCGCGATCTTCTTCTTGTTGAGCGGCTTGCGCTGCTGGGCCATTGTGGTGCTCTTCTTTCAGCTAGAGCCCGGCGTGATGCCGGAATGACGTGAGGGCTCGGATGCCTTGCCCGACCGCGGTCGAGTGAGACGGACGCCGCGGCGTCCGACCCCCGACCGACGCGGGATCAGAACGGCGGATCGTCGCTCTGGGCGCCCGCCCACGGATCGTTCGCCGGCGCCGGACGGCCGTAGCCGCCGGAGTTGCCGCCGCCCGAACCCTGGTGGGACGACCAGGAGTCGCCTCCGCCCGAGCCGCCCTGCTGGGAGTAGCCGCCGGACGAAGACCCGTGCGCGTTGCGCTGGACCTTCGCGGAGGCATACCGCAGGGAGGGACCGATCTCTTCGACCTCGATCTCGAACACCGTGCGGCGCTCGCCCTCGCGGGTCTCGTAGGAGCGGCTCTTCAGCCGGCCCTGGACGATGACCCGCATGCCCTTGGTGAGCGTCTCGGCGACATTCTCGGCCGCCTGGCGCCACACCGCGCAGTTGAGGAACATGGCGTCGCCGTCCTTCCATTCGCCGCTCGCGCGGTCGAAGGTGCGGGGCGTGGACGCAACCGTGAAGTTGGCGACCGGGGCCCCGGACGGCGTGAAGCGGAGCTCGGGATCGGCGGTGAGGTTGCCGACGAGCGTGATGAGGGTTTCGCCTGCCATGGTGATCTCCGTTGATGGATCGGACGTGGGTTGATCGTGACCCAGCCTGTCAGGTGCGCCCGACAAAAGGCGAGGGCCGTGAGGACGTCGTGTGGACGAACTCGGCGATCAGGCGTGGGTATCGGGACGAATGACCTTCGTCCGCATGATCCGCTCGTTCAGCGTGAACTGGCGATCCAGCTCCTTCACGGCAGCGGGCTCGGCCGTCACGTTGACGACGACGTAGATGCCTTCCGACTTCTTCTGGATGTCGTAGGCGAGCCGGCGGCGGCCCCAGACGTCCACGTTGTCGACGGTGCCGCCGGACTTCGTGATGACATCCAGGGGCTTCTCGACGAGGGCAGACACCTGGCGGTCATCGACGTCGGGGTTGACGATCACCATGATCTCGTACTTGCGCATACGCGTTCTCCACCTCCTCTGGTCTTGAGCGGCCACGGGTATTTCCCGGGGCAGGAGGGCGTGATGCCGGGCGTCCACCCGACGGGCGGGCGCCACGAGGGCCCACCTTACCGGCTGGCGCCCCCCGCAGGCGAATCCCGCAGGCCCTACCGCCGGTGCCGCCACGAGCGCCCAAGATACGTCGCCAGCCCCGCCACCGCGGCGGTGCCCGCCGCCAGCAACGGACCCCTCACCTTGGCCAGCCGCGAACTGTCGGACGCCCCCAGCGAGCCCACCGCGTTGATGAGCGCGGCCAGCAGGATGCCCGCGACCAGACGGTCGCCGAGGGCGTCCAGCCGGTGGAGCAGCGGCTCGAGCGCGCGGTCGTCGGCGTGGATGCGGACGCCGTCCTGCAGGTAGTGCCGCAGGATCCGTCGAACCTCGCCGGGCAGCTCGACCCCGAGCGCGGACGCCTCGGACGCCGCCGCCCACAGGGCGCGCACGAGGGCGTCCGGCTCCAGACGCTGCTTGAGCAACTTCACCCCATAGGGCGCGAGCAGGCCCATCATGTCGAAGTCGGGATCGAGCACCCGGCCGAGCCCGTCGACCATGGTGAGCATCTTGGCGACCATCGACAGCTCCGGCGGCGGCCGTAGGCGCTGGCTCCGGATGATCTCCAGCAGCTCGTTGAGGACCGTCACCATCGGCACCTGGGACAACGGCCGATCCGCGTAGTCGGCGATGAGGCGTCCGACGGCGGCGGTCAGCGCCGGACGGTCTACCGCGCCGAGCGGCGGCGCGAGGTCGACGACGGCGTCCGCCATGAGCTCCGGCTCGCGCGCGGCGAAGGCACTCACCAGCCCGACGAGCTGGCGGCGACGGTCGTCCCCCAGGGTGCCGACCATGCCGTAGTCGAGCAGGTTGATGGTGCCGTCCGGGGCGACGATGAGGTTGCCCGGGTGCGGATCGCCGTGAAAGAAGCCGTCCACGAGGATCATGTCGAGTACCGCCGTGGCGGCCCGCCGCCCGAGCGCACGCCGGTCGATGCCGGCGGCGTCCAGGGCCGCGACGTCGTCGATGGCGATGCCGTCCAGCCGCTCCATGACCAGGACCCGCGAGGTCGTGTGCTCCCAGTCGATGGTCGGCACCCGCAACCCGCGGCGCCGCGCGAAGTTGTCGCCGATGCGCTCGGCGTTGCGGCCCTCGCGCAGGTAGTCGAGCTCGCCGGCGAGCTGGCGGTCGAACTCGTCGACGAAGCCGAGCAGGTCGAGCCCGCGAGCCGCCGCCCAGCGCCGCTGGGCCTGACCCACCACCGCGCGCAGGATCGCGAGGTCGGCGTGCAGCACGTCCGCGATGCCGGCGCGCTGCACCTTGACGACGATCTCGCGGCCGTCGCGGAGCTGGGCCGCGTGGGTCTGCCCGAGCGAAGCGCTGCCCAGCGGCTCGGGATCGAACCGCGCGAACACCTGCTCCAGCGGGACGCCCAGCTCGGCCTCGATCGTGCCGCGGACGCCCGCGAGCGGCTCGGGCGGGACGGCGGTCCACAGCTTGGCGAGCTCGGCCTGGTAGGCGGGCGGCACGAGGTCGGCCCGGGTCGAGAGGATCTGGCCGAGCTTGACGAACGTCGGCCCCAACTCCTCCAGCGTGCGCCGGACCACCACCGGCGACCGCAGCGCCTCGTCCACCCGGTAGCCCGGCGGGGTGAGCGCGGCGGCCAGCTTGCGTCCGGGGCCGGTGGCGCCCACACCGGACGCGGCCACCAGCAGTCCGAACCCATTGCGGGTCAGGATCTCCACGATCTCGCGTTGCCGCTGCAGTTGGACGGCCATGAACCGACCCTACCCCGCGCCCCCGACGTTGCGGCTCGGGCAGGATGGGTGCGTGACTTCGCCCATCGACGACTACCTCGCGGACTACACCGGCCGCCAGCGCGCCCTCATGGAGCAGTTGCGCGATCTGATCCGGAGCCTGGTCCCGGACGCCGGCGAGAAGATCTCCTACCGGATGCCGACCTTCACCCTCCACGGCAACCTCGTGCACTTCGCAGCGTTCACCCACCACCTCGGGTTCTATCCCGGGGCCGACGGCGTCACCCACGCCCTGCCGCTGCTGGGCGGGCTGGCGCACAGCAAGGGCGCCATCCAGTTCCCCTGGGACGCCGACCTCCCGGTCGACCTTGTCACGTCGGTCGTCACCTTCCGCGCCGACCAGCAGCGGGCCAAGCGCCGCTGACGTCGGCGGACGCCGCAGCGATTACTCCGGACGCCGCCGGATCACCACGACCGGACACCGCGCCAAGCGCAGGGTCTCGCGGCTGGTCGATCCCAGCAGCAGCCCGGCGAAACCGCCGCGACCCCGGGAGCCCACCACGAGCAGCGACGCGTCCTTGGACGCCTCGACCAGTTGCACCGCCGGATGCCCGCCCACGACACGCGACTCGAACGCCTGGCCCTCGGCGAGGTAAGGCGCGACCAGGTCGCGGACCATGGCGTCCAGCCCCGCGCCCACGTCGGTGTACCCGGCGCTCCAGCCGACGAGGGTCTCGGTGAGCCACGGCCAGGCCCGCCAGGCGTGCAACCCGACCAGCGGCACCCCGCGCCGGGCCGCCTCTGCGGCCGCGAACTGGATTGCGCCGAGCGCTTCGGGGGAGTCGTCGACACCGACGACGACCGGACGATCGTCCGGGGCGGTCACGTCGAGGTTGGCCGACGCGAACTCGGGGATCACCGCCACCGGGCCGTGCGCATGGGTGGCCACGGCGTCCGCGGTGCCACCCAGGGCCGCGGTCTTGAGCTGGGCCGAGTAGCCGCGCGACCCGACGACGACCAGGGCGGCGTCCTTGGTGGCGCGCGCCAGGGGGAAGGACGAGACGTCCACGGCGACGGCGGTCTCCACCGTCAACTCCGGGTGACGGGCGCGGACGCGGTCGGCCTCGGCCCCCACCGACCGCTCGGCGGCGGCGGTCGCCTCGGACACATACGCGCGGAAGTCGGCGACGCCGTTGTCCACCTCGGCGCGCTCGGGGAGCGGCGCCTTCGGCACGGCGATCAGGATCAGGAGCGGCTGTCCGAGTTCGGACGCCCGGGCTGCGGCCCAGTCGACGGCTGCTGTGGCGGGGACGGACAGATCGGTGCCGACGACGATGCGGCCGGCGGTGGCGGGTGCGGACATGGCGGCCTCCTTGCCCCGATCCTATGCCGGGGCGCCGTCCGCGGTCGGCGTTTCCCCTGATCGGGCCGCACCCGCGGCGTCCGCAACCGAACCGGTCAGACCAGGCTCATGAACAGCTTCTCGAGCTCGCCCTCGTTGGGACCGTCCGGGTTGGTGCCCCGGACGCAGTGCTTGAGGTTGGCCGCCACGATCTTGAACCCGGCCCGGTCGATGGCCTTGCTGACGGCGGAGAGCTGCATGACGACGTCGCGGCAGTCGCGGCCCTCTTCGACCATGGCGATCACGGCGCCCAACTGGCCCTGCGCGCGGCGCAGGCGATTGAGCAGGGCCTTCAGCTCCTTGGGATCAGCGTCCATGGTCATACCTCCTAGGGTATTCCCATGGTGGCACGCCGGGGCCGTCACCGGAGGCGGTATCGCCCCCTGGCGCCGGCCCCGGCTATGCATGTCAGATCCTGGCCCAGGTGCGGTAGCCGCCGTCGAGGTTGCGGACGTCGCGGCCGTGCTGCGCGAGGATCCGTTGCGCGAGGTAGCCGCGCAACCCCACCTGGCAGTGCACGATGCACTCGGCGTCCACCTCGTCCAGCCGCGACCGCAGGTCGTCGAGCGGGATGTTGATCGCGTTCAGCACGGTGCCCCGCGCGTACTCGCCGGGCGTCCGGACGTCGATGAGCTGGACGCCGCGCTTCACCTCGGCCTCGAGCTCGTGCCACTGGAGGGTGGCCGCGGTGCCGTCGGCGAGGTTCTGGTCGATCATGCCGAGCATGTTGACCGGGTCCTTGGCGGAGCCGAACTGCGGCGCGTAGCACAGCTCGAGGTCGGCGAGGTCGGAGGCACCGATGCCGCCGCGCATCGCGGTGGCGATGACGTCGATGCGCTTGTCGACGCCGGATTCGCCCACGCCCTGCGCGCCGAGGATCTCGTCGGTCTCGGCGTCCACGACCAGCTTGAGCGACATGCCCTTCGCTCCCGGGTAGTAGCCCGCGTGATCGGCGGGGTGCGTGTGGATCACCCGGATGTTCCGTCCGGCGGCGCGCGCCCGCTTCTCGTTCCAGCCCGTGGCGGCGGCCTGCAGGCCGAAGACGCCCACGATGGCGGTGTTGAGGACCGGCTTGAAGGCCACGTCGCGCCCGACAATCACGTCGGCGACGAGGCGGCCCTGACGGTTGGCCGGGTTGGCCAGCCAGTTGGGCGTGGCGGAGTCGTCCACGGCGTCCACCTTCGTCACGGCATCGCCGACGGCGAAGATGTTCGGGTCGGACGTCCGCTGCGCCTCGTCCACGACGATGCCGCCGCGGTCGGTGACCTCCAGGCCGGCGTCCACGGCCAGCTTCGACTCCGGACGGACGCCGATGGACGCGACCACGATCTCCGCAGGCAGGGTCTCTCCGGTGCTCAGGACCGCCGCATGGGCCGAGATCTCGATGACGGACGCCCCGGTGACGACCCGGACGCCGTTGACCTCCAGGCGCTTTTGCACGAGCGCGGCCAGTTCGGGATCGAGCGGCGCCATGACCTGCTCGGCCAACTCGACGACGGTGACCTTCCAGCCGCGGTGGGCGAGGTTCTCGGCGACCTCCAGGCCGATGAACCCGGCCCCCATGACGACCGCCGCGTGCTCCTGGCCCTCGGCCTGGGGCATGCCCTCGGCGACGCCGATGCGGGAGTCGAGGGTGTCGACGTCCTCGATGTTGCGCAGGGTCAGCGCCCGCTCGATGCCGGGGATCGGCGGAACGAACGGCGACGCGCCCGGCGACAGCACGAGCTTGTCGTAGGACTCGGTCGTCTCCGCGCCGCTGCGGGTGTCGCGGACGCGGACGGTCCGGGCCTCGCGGTCGATCCCCACCACCTCGTGGTGGACGCGGACGTCGATCCCGAACCTCGCGCCGAGGCTCTGCGGCGTCTGCAGCAGCAACGCGCTGCGCTTCTCGATGACGCCGCCTACGTAGTACGGCAATCCGCAGTTGGCGAACGACACGTATCCCGAGCGCTCGAAGACGACGATCTCCGCCGTCTCGTCGAGCCGCCGCAGCCTCGTGGCCGCGGACATGCCACCGGCCACCCCACCCACAATCACGATCTTCACGGTGCCAGTGTATACCCCCTGGGGTATCTGGCGCAGTCGATCGGGCCCCCCGGCCGCCGCGCGGTGGCCGCGGCCGGTTAGAGTGCCGGAGGACGACGCAGGGGGAGATGATGACGACCAGCGGAGCGGTCCGGCCGCCGACGATTCCGGGGCTGACGTACGCCGGGCTTCTGGGCCAGGGCGGCCAGGCGGCGGTGTTCGAGTACGTCCAGGCGCTGCCCTCCCGCCACGTCGCGGTCAAGGTACTGACGGCGGCGGTGTCGGACGCCGAGTTGCTCACCCAGATCGTCAACGAGGCGAACGTGATGGCGGGGCTGGAGCATCCGTTCATCGTGACGGTGTACGCGGCGGGGGTCACCGAGGACGACCGTCCCTACCTGGTGATGCAGTACTACCCCGGCGGTTCGCTCGTCGGGCAACTCCAACGGCGCGCCCAGGCCGAGACCACCGGGCCGGCGGGGCGCGGACTGCACGTCGGCGAGGTGCTGCGCCTGGGCATGCAGGTCGGCGGCGCGGTGGCGACCGCGCACGCCGCGGGCGTCCTGCACCGGGACATCAAGCCGCACAACATCCTGCTGAGCGCCCACGGCACACCCGGGCTGAGCGACTTCGGCATCTCCTCGCGCATCGTCCACACCGGACCCGCCGAGTCGGTGTCCCTGCCGTGGGCTCCCCCCGAGGCGCTGCGCGGAGATGGCCAGATGACGGTCGCGTCCGACGTGTACTCCCTCGGGGCCACGCTGTGGCACCTCCTGGTGGGCCACCCGCCGTTCAACCCGCCGGGGACCCGCCTGTCCGCGGACGAACTGGCCGACCGCATCGAACTCCAGCCCACGCCACCCACCGGTCGTCCGGACGTCCCCGCGTCCCTGGAGGCTCTGCTGGCAAGCTGCCTCGCCAAGGACCCGCGCGCCCGGCCGCAGACGGTGCACGATCTGGTGCGCGGGCTGGGCGCCATCGAGCGGGAGTTGCGCCTGTCGCCGACCGACGCGTTCCTGCCGTCCGCGCCCGTGGACGCCGCCCGCCAAGAAGCTGCGGCCCTGGAGGCGCACCTGACGACGAACGTCGCGACGCTCGCCGTGCGGCGAGAAGGGACGTCCGGACCGAACCGCGCGCTGCCCCGGGAGGGAACCTCGGGACCGCCCGCGCCGCTGTGGGACCAGGGAGCCGGCATTCCTCCCGCGGGCTGGCCGGGACAGCAGCAGCCCTGGCCAGGACCCGCCGGACCGGCCGACGGGTGGGCGTCCGGACCCTCGGGCGGCGCAGCGTCCGGACCCCACGGGACCAGGGCGTTCGCCGGACCCGGCCCCGGGTGGGCAGCCGGCCCTCTCCCGCCCGCGGCACCGGCCCGACCGCCGCGGCGCGGCCTGCGGATCGCGGCGCTCGTCGGGGCCGCCGTGGTGGTGCTGGCGGGGGCCGGGATCGGGATCGCGTTGTCGCCGGTGCCGGGGCTGTTGCTGCCGGGTTCCCCGTCCGCGCCCCCGGCGACCTCCTCTCCCGCGAGCACACCGCCACCCACGACGACCACCCCTCCCGCGAGCACGCCGCCACCCGCGACGACCGCACCCCCCACCCAGACGACCACGGCGCAGCCATCGACCGCAGCGCCGACGGTGTATCCCGCCGTAGCGGTGCCGGAGGGGTCGAAGGAGTGTTTCCGCGACCCCAACGGCGGTCCGTGGGCGGCGGCCGGGACCGCCAACGCCACGACGAGCTGCGGATTCGCCATCAACGTCCGGGAGGGCTACCTCGCGTCCGGCATCAACGGCGGCACCGGGACCTTCCACGCGTACAGCCCCGAGACCAAACTCGACTACGTGGTGACCTGCAGCGGGACCCAGCCGGTGCTGTGTACCGGTGGCGTCCGCGGCCGCGTGATCATCTACGGCGGCCGGCTGGTCGCGGGCTAGGACGAGGGACGCCCCCGGCTTCGCAGCTCCGTCCCGGCCCGGAGGAGCACCCCACGGACGCGCTGGTGACTCCATCCGGTTCGCTCGCGCAGGTCGCGCAGGCTGGCGCCCCGCTCATACTCGGCCCGAAGGTAGACCGCGATCTCGGATTCCTCCTCTTTGACCAAGCGCACGTAGGGCTCGAGCGGCGGGGAGATCGCCCCACCCGTGTACCCGGCGTGAACCCGCCCGCGAGGCGCCACCTCGGCGTCCGCCTCGTCGCCCCACGCGGTCCAGCCCGGCTGGGGGTAGCGGGCGAACAGCTCGAGGAAGGGTCCGGGAGAACAGGCCTCGATGAGGGCGAACTGTTCGTCCGGCTTGCGGCTGTGCTCGCGCTTGCGGGTCTCGATCATGTTGACCTGCGACCGCGCCGGGGCGAGCGTGCGCATGCTGCCGCGGACGCCGAACAGCAGCAACTCCGTGACGTTGCGGAAGTAGAAGCCCACGCCGCGCCCGTCCGGACCGCCGTCCTTGCGCCGCTTCGCCCACACCAGGTTCGAGACGTAGCGGAACCCCCACGCCTCCATCACGCGGAGACCATCGGGAAGCAGCGCGTTCGGCACCCAGAGGTAGAGGTGTGCGTTCGTAGCGACGGCGTCCGCCACCGGGAGCGCGCAGATGTCATCGAGGTCGAGCGTGGAGTACCGATCCAGCCGCCGATGCTCCGGAGCCACCTTGCCCGTGCGGTTCTGGAAGCGCCACGGCGGATCGGCGAGGACCGTCCTGAACCCCCCGTCCACCCGAGGGAGAGCCGGAATCTCGTCGTTGGCGCGGAGCGGAGTGGACATGATGACAACCTAGGGCTAAAGATCCAGTTTCAACAAATAGATCTTTACACGACGGCACTGACATTCTGTGGAGCCACGCTCGACTCAGCCGAGAGCGGGCGCCGCCTCTTCCCAGGTACGCGCGGAGATGGCCGCCACCAACACCGGGCATCCGCCGGCGTCTCCCCGCGTCAGACGCGGAAGGAGCTTGTCGATGTTGGTAGTCGTCGTGGTCCCCAAGATGCGCCTGGCCGCTTCCGGCGCCAGGCCAGCTTGGCGACCGAGCCGCTGACCCAGTGCCCTCAGGTCCGCCTGCGTGCGCGTCACCATCAGCGCAACATCGATGAGTGCGGCATCGTAGAGGTATCGGTAGGCGCCCAGGTCGCGATCGAGGTTGCCGTCCTTGGCGTTCCATTCCACATCGCCGGCGATGCGGTCCACGAAGTTGTCGACCTTGTACCCCTCGTTCACCACCCGGGAGCGCGTGGTGGTGGGGGCCGGATCGTCCCCGTAGCGGGCGATCTCCAGGCTGAGTTCGATGATCGTGTCCACGCGCGCCTCGCGCCAACCCCGCGCCCGGAACGCGCGGTTGAGGCGAGCTGCGAGGGCCGACTCCTGACCACCCGGCACCGTGAGGTCCGTCGTCTTGAGGACAAAGTCGTCCAGAACGGCGAGAAGGTCCGCGAACCGCTGCGGGTTGGTGGCCGCCATGATGGCCGCGGCGTTGCGCACCTCGTAGAAGTCGAAACGATCCCGGATGCGCTGAGGAATCGCCGACAGGTACGACGTGGTGAGGTCCATGAGCTCTCACGCTAGCGAACGGAGTCTCGCCCTGGCCGTGCCCCCAACGCTTGAGAAACTCACTCCTCCTTGCGGGACCGGAATTCCGCGAGCTTGGCGTACATGTCCTCGATGACCTGGGCGAACCGCTGCTCGACTTCGCGGCGCTTCACCTTCAGCGTCGGGGTGAGCAGGCCGTTGTCCATGGTGAACTCCTCCAGCAGCACGCGCAGGTCCTTGATCTGTTCGTGGCTCGGGAGCTTCTCGGTCATGACCCGGACGCGGCGCTGGAACTCCTCGACGATCCGCGGGTCGGACAACAGTTCGCTGTACTCACCGACCTTGATCTGCATGGCGTTGGCCAGATCCTCCAGGTGCGGACGCGACGGCGTCACGAGCAGCGTCAGGAACGGTCGGTTGTCGCCGAGGACGACCGCCTGCTCGAACAGGGGGTCGGACAGGATCGTCCCCTCGATGGGCGCGGGCGCGATGTTCTTGCCGTTGCTGGTGACGATGAGGTCCTTGATGCGGTCGGTGATGACGAGGTAACCGTCGGTGTCGACGTACCCGACGTCCCCGGTGTGCAGCCAACCCTCGTCGTCGAGGGCCGCGGCCGTGGCGTCCGGAAGGTTCCAGTACCCCTGCATGACGTTCGGTCCGCGGTAGAGGATCTCGCCGTCCGCGCCGATCCTGACTTCGCCGCCGACGACGACCCGCCCGGCGGTCCCGATCTTGAACGCCGAGTCGCTGTTGAACGACACCAGCGGCGCCGCCTCGGTGAGCCCGTAGCCGACGTGCAGATGCATGCCGATCGCCGAGAAGAACTCCTCGATCTCCTTGCGCACCGGCGCTCCCCCGCACGCCATGACCTTCTTCGGGCCGCCCATGGCGTCCCGGATGGACTGGAAAACGAGCTTGTCCGCGAGTCCGAGCTGCGCCCGCCAGTACGCCGACGGCGTCTTGCCCTTGCGGTAGGCGCGCTGGTTGTGGCCGCCCACCCGCAGCGCCCACTCGAGCACGCGCTGCTTGGCGGGCGATCCGGCCACCTTCTGGTGCGCGGTCACGTAGACCTTCTCGTACAGCCGCGGGACGCTGACCATGAGCGTCGGCCGCGCCAAGACGAGCATCTCGGCGACCTTGCGGGCGTCCGAGACGTAGGTGTTCATGCAGCCCTCGGAGAGCACCTTGAAGGTCCACGCGCGCTCCAGCGCGTGCGACAGCGGCAGGAAGCACAGCGAGCTGTCCTCGCTGGTCACCGGGAAGAACGCGCTCAGCGCCTCCAACTCGAAGGCGAACGCCCGGTTCGTGAGCATGACGCCGCGCGGCTCGCCCGTCGTCCCCGACGTGTAGACGATGGTCGCGAGGTCGTCCCCGGACGCCGCGTCCAGCCGCGCGCTCACCTCGTCGACGAGGTCGGACGCCGGCGTCCGGCTCTGCAACTCGGGGTACGAGAGCACCTCACGGCCGGCGGGGACGTCCGGAACGGCGTCGAAGGTGACGATGGCGCGCAGGTCGGGAAGGTCGTCCCAGACCTCGGCGATGCGGGCCAGTTCGCTGGCGCCGGCCACGATCGCGACGACGCAGCCGGAGTCGCGGAGGATGTGGCGGCACTGGTCGGGGGTGCTGGTCGAATAGATCGGGACCGACACCGCCCGCACCGACAGGCACCCCAAGTCGACCTCGGTCCACTCCGGACAGTTGGCGGAGAAGATCGCCACGCGGTCCCCGGCCTGGACGCCCAGGTCGACCAGGTGGGCCGCGAACCGGCGGCGGCGCGCGTCGAGCTGGAGGTAGGTCTGCGTCACCCATGACTCGTCGCGCCGGATCCGCGTGGCGATCCGTCCGGCGCGCTCCCCGAATGAGGTCGCCAGGCAGCCGAGCAGGTGGTGTGCGTCCACGGAAACTCCCTTGTCAGCGGGTATGGGCAATCCTCCGCCCCGCACAAGGTTACTGTACCGTAGGTTTTCTGGGCAGCAGGGTGTCCGCGGTTGCCCCGCGACCAGCGACGATGCCGACCTTGCGGGTCCGGGACGAGCCCGGCGGGGGCGTCCGTGCCAGACTGGCCCGCGTGACAGCGCTTCGATTCGGTGCCCACGTCGACCAGGACAATCCGCTCGCGCACGCGGCGGCGTCCGGGTTCGACGTGGTCCAGTTCTTCCTCGGCGACCCCCAGGGCTGGAAGGGTCCGCGGATCGACTACCCGGACGGAGCCGAGGCGCTGGCGTCCGACGCCGCCGCGGCCGGGGTGGACCTGTACGTGCATGCGCCCTACGTCCTGAACGTCGCGACGACGAACAACCGCATCCGCATCCCCAGCCGCAAGCTGCTGCAGCAGCAACTCCACGCGTGCGCGAGCATCGGAGCCCGCGGGCTCGTGGTGCACGGCGGGCACGTCCTCGCCGGGGACGATCCCAGCGTCGGCTTCGACAACTGGCGCAAGTGCATCGACGGGCTCGACCTCGCGGTGCCGCTGCTCATCGAGAACACCGCGGGGGGCGACCACGCGATGTCCCGCCATCTGGAGGCACTCGACCGCCTCTGGACCGCCCTCGCGGACGCCGACGGCTTCGAGCGCGTCGGCTTCTGCCTCGACACCTGCCACGCGCACGCCGCGGGGCTCGACCTGGACGGGCTCGTCGACCGCGTCCGCGGCATCACCGGACGCATCGATCTCGTGCATCTCAACGACTCCCGCGACGCGGCCGGCTCGGGCGCGGACCGTCACGACGTCCTCGGCGCCGGGCACATCGACTCGGACCTGTTGGTGCAGGTGGTGCTGGACGCCGACGCCCCGGTGATCCTGGAGACGCCGACGTCGGTCCCGCACGCCGGCCAGCTCGCCTGGCTGGCCGAACGCCTCGCGGGCTAGGAGCCTTGTCCACCCGGGTCGGCGTGGCCGCCGCCATCGTGACCGAACTGCTCTATGGCTTCTCGTATGTCGTCATCAAGCAGGTGACGGACGCCGTCGATCCGATCACGCTGCTGGCGTGGCGGTTCGTGGTGGCGTTCGCCGCGCTCGTGGTGCTCGCGGCCGTGCGGGCGATTCGGCTGGAGGTGTCTCGGGCCACGCTCGGGCCGCTGCTCGTTCTCGCGGCGTTCCAGCCCGTGCTGTACTTCACGGCCGAGGTGTTCGGCGTGGTCCGGACCACGGCG
>CAYZXQ010000019.1:0-44020 GCA_964482465.1 uncultured Nigerium sp.
CTGGAAGCCCCGTGAGGATCGTCCGCGGGACGGCGAGCGTCGGGAGTGGACGCCGAGGCGCGACGGTGACGGCGGCTGGAAGCCCCGTGAGGATCGTCCGCGGGACGGCGAGCGTCGGGAGTGGACGCCGAGGCGCGACGGTGACGGTGGCTGGAAGCCCCGTGAGGACCGTCCCCGTGGGGACTGGAAGCCCCGCGAGGACCGTCCCCGTGGGGACTGGAAGCCCCGCGAGGACCGTCCGCGGGATGGCGAGCGCCGGCGTCCGGAGCCCGAGTGGCGTTCGCGCGCCGAGGGCGAGCCGATCGAGGAGCGGGAGCCGCCGCGCCCGGGGCTGGCGCCCCGACCGGACGAACCGCCGACCCCCGAAGGCATGGACTACAAGGACCTGCCGCGCGCGGTGCGTGCCGAACTGCGCAGCCTGACAGCCGAGCACGCCGAGGTCGTCGGGGCGCACCTGCTTATGGCGGGACAGCTCCTGGACAGCGACCCCGAGTTGGCCTACGCCCACGCCGAGGCGGCGCGTCGCCGGGCGGCGCGCTTGGCCGTGACCCGCGAGGCCGCCGGCGAGGCCGCGTACGCCGCCGGCAAGTACGAGATCGCGCTCCACGAGTTCCGCGCGCTGCGGCGCATGAACGGCGGCACGGAGTTCGTCGCCGCCATGGCCGACTGCGAGCGGGCGCTGGGCCACCCGGACCGCGCGCTCAAGCTGGTCCGGGACGGCCTCAAGGAGGCCACCGAGTTCGCGCAGCGCGTCGAGTTGCGGCTGGTGGAGGCGGGCGTCCGCCTCGACATGGGACAGGCCGACGAAGCGAAGCGGGTGCTGCGCGCGGAGATCGAAGCCAGCGCGGGCAAGGGCTCGCGCGCGGCGCGCATCCGGCTGCGCTACGGCTACGCCGACGTCCTGGAGCAGTCCGGAGACGCGGACGCCGCCGAGCGCTGGTTCGCCGCCGTCGCGGCCCTGGACGCCGACGGTGAGACCGACGCCGCCGACCGCGTCGCACTCCTGCAGGGCATCGTGCTGGAGGTCGACGAGGACGCCCTGGTCGGCGACGACCCTGAGCCCGACTCCGACGAATCCGATTCCCACGCGGACGCCGACGCCGAGGAAGAAGCGGCCGAGGGCGAGGCGGAGGACGCCGAGGAGGATGCGTCGGAGGAGTCCGAAGTAGACACCGACGGGGAAGCGGCCGAAGACGAGTCGGACGACGCCGACGAAGATGCGTTGGAGGAATCCGAGGACGAGTCGGACGACGCCGAGGAGGATGCGTCGGAGGAATCCGAGGACGACACCGAGGACGCCGCGGCCGAGGACGAGTCGGACGAAGCCGAAGCGGCGGCAGCCGATGCCGTTCCGGACGAGGACGAGGACGCCGAGGCGTCGGAATCCGCGGACGAGGCCGAGCCGCACACCCCCGAGGCGTCGCAATCCGCCGCCGACGAGCCGGGCGAAGAGCCGGCGCAGGGGGAGCTGTTCCCGGCTGCCTCGGTGCAGGACGAGCTGTTCCCCGCGGCGCAGAGCGGAGGGACGGCGTCCGCAACTCCTGCGAAGGGAGCCGGGGAGGCGACCGAGTGAGCGCATTCGTCGACCCCTACGACGTCGCGCTGTTCGACCTGGACGGGGTGCTCTACCTCGGACCCACGGTGGTCCCGGGCGCCCCGGAGGCGTTGGCGCGGCTGCGGGAGCGCGGTGTCCGGACAATCTACGTCACGAACAACGCCGCCCGCAGCGAGCAGGCCGTCGCCGACCACCTCACCGAGCTTGGCTTCGCGGCTACCCTCGACGACCTCGCCACCAGCGCGCTCGCGACCGAGGGCCTGCTGCGGGACACGCTCCCGGCGGGGGCGAGGGTCCTGGTGGTGGGTTCGCCCAACCTCGTCGGGCACGTGACCGCGGCGGGCATGCGCGTGGTCGACTCGGCGGCGGACGCCCCCGCCGCGCTCGTCATGGGCTACGACCCCGACCTGCACTGGCCGCGCCTGGACGAAGCGTCGTTCGCGGTGCACGCCGGCGCACGCTGGATCGCGACCAACGGCGACCTGACGCGTCCGACGGATCGGGGCATCGTGCCCGGGCTAGGGGCGATGCTCGCCGCCGTCACCCTCGCGACCGGACGCCAACCCGACATCGTCGTGGGCAAGCCCCACCGGACCCTGATGGACGACGCCCTGCGCCGCGCCGCCGCCCGCCGCGCGGTGTTCGTCGGCGACCGCATCGACACCGACATCATGGGCGCGCACGCTGCCGGGATCGATTCGCTGCTGGTCATGACCGGCGCCCACGGCCGCCACGCGCTGCTGGACGCCCCGCCCGAGGGTCGCCCCACGGCCATCGGCTGGAGCGTCGCCGACCTGCTGCTGCCGCGACGGACGGCGTCCGTCACCGCGGACGGCGCCACGTGCGGCGGGGTGAGGGTCGAGATCGTCGGCGACGAGGCGGTCTTGTCCGGCGACCTCGGCCACGTCGCGGGCCAACTCGACGCGCTGTGGGCGCTCGCACAGCTCGTGTGGGCCGGACGGGTGTCCGCGCAGCGAGTCCCGTTGGCCGCACTCGACCTGCTTCCCTAGGCTGGGAGCCCGTTGCCCGACCCAAGGAGGAGATTCGTGGACGCACGCCGTTCCACCACCGACCTGGCGCTGATCGCCGTCTTCACCGGCCTCATTGCCGTGTTCTCGCTGGTGCCGCCCATCCCGGTCGGTTCCTTCGGTGTGCCGATCACGCTCCAGACGCTGGCCGTCGCGCTCGCCGGCATGATCCTCGGCCCGTGGCGCGGGACGGCGTCGGTCCTGCTGTACCTCGTCGTCGGGTTCGCCGGTCTGCCCGTGTTCGCCGGCGGCACCGGCGGTCCCGGCACGTTCGCCAAGCCGTCCATCGGCTACCTACTCGCGTTCCCGCTGGCCGCCCTGCTGATCGGACTGGTCTCGCGCGCCCTGCTGCGCCGGTTCAGCCGGGGCCGCTGGGGCTGGCTGTTTGTGTCCGGTCTGCTGGGTTCGGTCGTGTTCGTCCACCCGTTGGGCATCGTCGGCATGAGCGTGATCCTGCGCAAGACCCTCGTCGAGGCCGCCGTTGCCGACCTGGCCTACTGGCCCGGCGACGTCATCAAGAACATCATCGCGGCGTCCGTCGCGCTGGCCGTGCTGCGCGCGTTCCCGACGCTGCTCGGTCGCCGCGCCCCCGCGCCGCACTCGGCCGAGGAGCGCGTCACCGTCTCGTGATCTCGTTCGACGGGGTCGGCGTCAGCGTCGACGTGCCGGACGCCACCGGCCGCGGTTGGGTGCCCCGCACCCTGCTGCAGGACGTCACGCGCGACCTGCCCGAGCGGCGGGTCGCGGTCGTCGGCGCGAACGGTTCCGGCAAGTCGACGCTGCTGCGCCTCGTCAACGGACTCACCCCGCCCACCGTGGGGCAGGTCCGGGTGGAGGGCTTGGACCCCGTGCGGCAGGGCCGCGAGGTCCGCAAGCTGGTCGGGTTCGTGTTCACCGATCCGCTCAGCCAGCTCGTGATGCCCACCCCGTTGGAGGACGTCGAACTCAGCCTGCGCCGCGTCGTCCGCGACCGGACCGCCCGGCGCGAGGCCGCGCGGGCGCTGCTGGCCGAACACGGCCTGGCCGAGCTGGCCGACCAGAGCGTCTACGACCTGTCCGGGGGAGAGCGGCAGCTCGTCGCCCTGACCGCCGTGTTGGCGGTCCGGCCGGCCATCGTCGTCGCGGACGAACCCACGACCCTGCTCGACCTGCGCAACCGGCTCGCGCTCGCGCGCGTCTTCGAGGAACTGCCGCAACAGCTGCTCGTGGCCACCCACGACCTCGAGCTCGCTCGCACCTTCGAGCGGGTCCTCGTGGTCGACGGCGGCCGGATCGTCGCCGACGGCGCCCCGGACGAGGCCGTCTCCTTCTACGCCCGGCTCATGTCGTGAACGCCGCGCGCGGGTTGCTGGGGGTCTACGTCCCGGGCCGGACGCCGTGGCACCGGATGCCCGTCGGCTGGAAGTACGTCGCGTTCCTCGTGCTGACCGTGCCCGCGGTGGTCTCGGCGAACCCGTGGGTGGTTGTGGGGGCTCTGGCCGTCACCTTGGCCGCCGTCGCCTCCACCCGGGCGCCGCTGCGGATCGCGTGGGGGCTGCCGGTGAGCCTGCTGGTGCTGTTCGCGATCCTCGCCGGCTACCACGTGCTCGTCGGCCAGCCCTGGCTGACGGTCACCGTGGTGGGAACCATGCTCGTGGCCATCTACGCCTCCCGCATCCTCCTCATCACGACGCCCATGCCGCGGCTCGTGGACGCGCTCACGACGGTGGTCCGGCCGCTGCGCCATGTGGGGCTTGACCCCGAGCGGTTCGGACTGGCCGTCGCCATCGTCCTGCGCAGCATCCCCGTCATCTACGCCTCGTTCGGCGATGTCCGCGACGCCGCCCGGGCCCGCGGGCTCCAGCGCAACCCGGTCGCCCAGATCACGCCCGTCGTCGTGCAGGCCATCGCCTTCGCCCGGACCACCGGAGACGCCCTCGTCGCCCGCGGGCTCGGCGAGGCGTCCGACGCCTAGACTCGGGCCGTGACCTCGACCGCTGACGACGCCTCCGCCGTCCCGCCACCCCCTGCGACCGGCCACGCCGCCATCGACGCGGCGCTGGCCGCCGTGGATCTCGGCACGGACGTCCACGAGCACCCCGCCCAGGTGGCCGCCGCGTTGGAGGCGCTCCACCTCGCGCTCAATCCGACGCCCCGCCCCGCCGACGATCCGTCCCAGCCGCCGCGTCCGCACCCGCCCCGCCGGT
Source organism: uncultured Nigerium sp. (assembly GCA_964482465.1). GTDB lineage: Bacteria > Actinomycetota > Actinomycetes > Propionibacteriales > Propionibacteriaceae > Propioniciclava. Next base: position 4,770 of record CAYZXQ010000019.1, read on the forward strand.
GACGGACGCCGTCCGGCTCGACCTCGCGCTGGTGCGTGCGGGGCTGGCGCGCTCCCGGGGTCAGGCCGCCGAGCTGATCGGCGCCGGACGCGTCCGCGTGGCCGGACGGACGGCCACGAAGGCGTCCGCGAAGGTCGGTCCCCACGCCGCTTTGGAGGTGGACGCCGACCCCTACGTCTCGCGGGCCGCCCACAAGCTCCTCGGCGCCCTGGACGCCAGCGGCATCGCCGTCGCCGGACGGGCCCTGGACGCCGGCGCCTCCACCGGGGGCTTCACCCAGGTCCTGGTGGAGCGCGGCTGCGCCCCGGTCTACGCCGTCGATGTAGGCCACGGGCAGCTCGCGGACGTGGTCCGCGGCGACCCGCGGGTGGTCGTCCGGGAGGGTCTCAACCTGCGCGACCTGACGCTGGACGACCTCGGCGGGCAGCCCGTCGACGTGGTCGTCGCCGATGTCTCGTTCATCTCGCTCACGCTGCTCGTCGCACCCCTGCTCGGGGTGCTCGCGCCCGACGGCGTCGCGCTGCTCATGGTCAAGCCGCAGTTCGAACTCGGGCGCGCCGCCCTCGACCACCGCGGGGTCGTCGCCGATCCCGCCCGTGCGGTCGAAGCGGTGGCCGCGGTGACGGACGCCGCGGCGTCCGTCGGCTGGGACTGCGTCTGGGAGGGCGAGTCGCCGCTGCCGGGGGCGTCCGGAAACCGGGAGTTCTTCGTGGCGCTCCGGCGGGCAGCGGGGTTGTCTGCGGCGCCCACTAGGCTGCTCCCGTGACACCACGACACGTCGCCCTGGCGGTCCACTACCAGCGCCCCGAAGCCATGGCGGCGGCCGCGCGGTTCGTCAGCGCGGTCAGCCCCCACGGCATCACGTGCTGGCTCCGCGGGGCGTCCTACGCGCTGCTCGCCGAGCAACTGACGGGCGTCGACATCCGCCCGTTCGAGGGGCTTCCGCCGGTGCCGGTCGAACTCGTGGTCGTGTTCGGCGGCGACGGCACCATCCTGAGGGCGGCGGAGTGGGCCGTCGGTGAGGGCATCCCGCTGCTGGGGGTCAACCTCGGCCACGTGGGGTTCCTGGCCGAGCTGGAGCCGAGCGACGCCGACGAACTCGTGGAGCGCGTGGTGGCCGGCGCCTACGATGTCGAGGAGCGCATCTGTCTGGATGTCGAGCTGCGGGATCGTCCCGGCGGCGAGCTGGTGTGGTCGACGTTCGCGGTCAACGAGGTTTCGCTGGAAAAAGCGTCGCGGCAGCGCATGATCGAGGTCGTCGTGGACGTCGACGGGCATCCGTTGTCGCGCTGGGGCACCGACGGCGTGCTCGTCTCGACGCCGACGGGCTCCACCGCGTACGCGTTCTCCGCCCAGGGGCCGGTCCTGTGGCCCGACCTCGACGCGCTGCTCGTCGTCCCCTTGCTGGCGCACGCGCTCTTCGCGCGCCCCATGGTGCTCAGCCCCCGTTCGCTGGTGTCGATCACGATGCTGCCCGGTCAGGGCACCGGCGGGGTGCTCTGGTGCGACGGGCGACGTAGCGTCGACGTGACCACCTATCAAGAGGTGACGGTCCGCCGGTCGGAGCGCATGCTGCGGCTGGCGCGGATCTCGCCGCGGCCGTTCGTGGAGCGGCTGGTTCGCAAGTTCGACCTGCCCGTCTACGGCTGGCGGGGCAACGCCGCACGCCAGGCCGAGTTGGCCGCGGCGCAGGCGGCGCGGGCTCACCGCGAGGAGCCGCCGCGCGATGCTCACTGAACTGCGGATCGCCCAGCTCGGGGTGATCGACGACGCCACGGTCGAGTTCGGTCCGGGGTTCACCGCCGTGACCGGCGAGACCGGCGCGGGCAAGACCATGATCGTCACCGGGCTCGGCCTGCTGCTGGGCGGGCGCGCCGAGGCGCGGGTGATCCGACATGGGGCCGGGCGGGCGATCGTGGAGGGGCGCCTGGCGTGCGACGCCGGCCTCGCGGCGGCGGTCGAGGCCCTGGGCGGCGACCCGGACGGCGGCGAGGTCCTCGTCTCCCGGGTGGTGTCGCCGACACGCTCGCGGGCGCTGGTCGGGGGCGTGCAGGTGCCGGCGGCGGCCGCGGGGGAGCTGCTGGGCGAGACGGTGACCATCCACGGGCAATCCGAACAGGTGCGCCTGGGCAGCGCCGAGCGGCAGCGCGAGGTGCTGGACGCCCATGCCGGTCCGGAACTGGCCGAGGTCTTGGGTCGCTACCGCGCCCACTACGCCGAACAGCGGGCCGCGGCGTCCGAGCTGGCCGAGTTGCGCGCCCGCTCGCAGGCGCGGGCGCGGGAGCTGGCGTTGCTGGAGTTCGGGCTGGGCGAGATCGCCAAGGCCGATCCGCAGCCCGGCGAAGACGCCGCGCTGGGCGCGGAGCAGCGTCGGCTCCAGGCAGTGGACGATCTGCGACTCGGTGCCCGCACCGCGCTGGTCGCGTTGGCGGGCGACGACGAGGCCTACGACGACGCCCCCACGGCGCTGGGTCTGGTGGCGTCCGCGCGTAAGGCGCTGGGCGCGGTCGCGGACGCCGACCCGAGCGCCGCCGACCTCGCGCGCCGGGTCGAGGAGGTGTCGTATCTGCTCGCGGACGCCGCCGCCGACCTTGCGGGCTACCTCGCCGGGCTGGACGCCGACCCGCTCCGTCTGGAATGGATCGCCGGCCGGCTGGCGGAGTTGCAGGGGCTGACCCGCAAGTACGGCTCCACGATCGACGAGGTGCTCGCCTGGGGTCGGCAGGCGGCGACGGACGCCGCAGCCCTGGCCACCTCCGACGACCGGGCGGCCGCGTTGGAGGAGCGCCTGGCCGAGTTGCATGCCACGATGACGGCCGAGGCGGGTGTCCTGACGCGCCAACGGACGGCCGCGGCGTCCGACCTCGCGAGCCGCGTCGAGGCCGAGCTGGCGGCGCTCGCGATGCCGCGGGCCCGCCTGGCCTTCGAGGTGACGCCGTTGGGTGTCCTCGGCGCGCACGGGGCCGACCAGGTCGCGCTGCTGTTCTCGGCAAACCCGGGGTCCACGCCCGCCCCGCTCGCGAAGGTGGCCTCGGGCGGTGAGCTGTCGCGGGTGCGGCTGGCGCTGGAGGTCGTGCTGGCCGAGGGCAGCAGTGGGCACACGTTCGTCTTCGACGAGGTGGACGCCGGCGTGGGCGGCGCGGTCGCCCTCGAGATCGGACGCCGCCTGTCGCGGCTGGCCCGGCACGCCCAGGTGGTTGTGGTCACGCACCTGGCGCAGGTCGCGGCGTTCGCCGACCGGCAGTTCGTGGTGGTGAAGGCCGACGACGGGCAGGTCACGACGTCCGGGGTGCGGGAGGTGTCCGGCGACGACCGCATCGGCGAGCTGGCGCGCATGATGGCGGGGCTGGAGGGCACCGACGCCGCACGCGCCCACGCCGAGGAACTGCTCGCCGAGGCGTCCAGGCCCGATCCGACGGCGTGAGGGGCCCGCGTCAGGCGGCTTCCAGATCGGACGTGGAGTGGATCACGCCCGCCCACGTGTGGGGTGCGGCACCCGCAGCCCACGCCTCGTGCTGGGCGAGCCACAGCGCCGTCGCCGGGTCCGTGCCCAGGAGCGCGGGGTAGAGCTGGGCCAACAGCCGCGCGGTCGGGTAGGGAGGGGCGTCCGGCAGGGGATACACGCCGCCGATCACGTCGAGAGCGCCGCGGGCGTGCGCGACCAGCGGCAGGGCGAAGGAGTCGGCGCCGGGATCGATGCGCGACGACCAGCAGGCGCCGATCACGACCACGGCGGGAAGCTCGAGCCCCAGGAGGTCGGCGGCCGTGAGGCAGCGGTCCGGGGTGAGGTAGAGGCCGTGCGCGAGGCCGACCGCGGCCTGCCCGTGGACGGACGTGACGGCAGCGTCGCCGGTGCCCAGCGCGGCGAGGAAGGCGTCCGGGGTGCCGGCCAGGGCGTCCGGCCCGAACATGGCCTGCACCATGGTGCGCTCGACCTGCGTGCCCCGGACGGTTCCGGCGCCCTGCTCCGGGATCCACGCGGTCACGCGGCGCACGCCGGGGGCGCCGCGGTGCGCCGCATGGCCGGACGAGAGCGACGGCATGAGCGAGACCCGGGCGCGTTCGATCAGGCGTCCGCCGCCGGGGACCGGGAGCCCAGGCCAGGGGAGATTCCAGAGTTCGCGCCCGGGCACGACCAACAGCCGGGCGGGCAGACCGGTCGCTAGGTCGCGCAGGGCATCCATGAGGGGGGCCGGGAACAACACCTCGGCGAGTTCGGCGACGACCGGGTCCGCCTTCGGCTCGCGGTCGAGGATCGTCCACAGATCGTAGGTGCGACGGGCGACCTGCGCGGCCGCGCCGGCGTCCGCACCGCTGAGGCCCAGGCCACGCTGCACCGACGCCTCCTCCGGGAGAGGTCCGGTGGCGGGGGAAGGAGCGGGGCGCAGCAGTTCCATTCCCCTGAGGACGTCGAGCCGGGCGGCGACGGCCGGGCTGAGGATCCGCCGAGCCACCTGGGGCGGAGCCCACGGCGTGGTCCACACCACGTACAGCGGCTGGTCCGCGGCCACGCCCCGGGGACACGAGTACTGGACCACGAGGCGTCCCGCACGGGCCGTCTCCAAGGTGGCGGCGAAGTCGATGCGGCGCGGCGAGAGCACCTCGCGGGCCCGTTGCCCCAGCAACCGCTCGAGTTCGGCGATGGCCGCGTCCTGCGCCGCGTCCCCGCGCACGCCCCCGCGGAATCCGTCGCCAGGGTCGTTGTCGGCGGCCGGGGGCGGCGTGTCGGTCCCGGCCGCGTCCAGTCGCGTGACGACGTCTCGAATGCGGCGCCGAAGTTCGACGATCCTGGGGTCGGTCGGTTCGGGTCCGTCGAACAGCAGCGGGAGCAGCCCCACGAGCCCCGCGCTCCCGCCCTCGATGATCTCGCCCGCCAGGGTCCCCTCGCCCAGGGCGACGGCGAGATCGAGCGCCGTGGCTTCGAGGTCGTTCACGAGCGAGCGGCTGTGGTCGCGTCGTGCCGCGCTGACCGCCCACCGGGCGGCCTGCCGCGCCTCGGCGACGCCCCAGCACAGGGTGTGCAGCGCGCCCGCACGGTCGCCGTGGCCGAGTTGCGCGGTCGCCAACGTCCGGGTCGCCTCCACGATGCCGACGGGTTCGCTGGTGCGGGCAAAGAGCTCGACCGCCTGTGCCAGTTCGCCCCGGGCCGTCTCCAGGTCGTCGTTCGCCGCGGCCGACTCGCCGAGCGCGAGGCGTACGTACGACTCGCCGAGGATGTCGCCGACGGCGAGGTAGCCGCTGAGGGCCTTGTGGTAGGCGGCTTCGGCCTCGGCCGTGTCGCCGGAGCGGTCGGCCGCCTGGGCGAAGAAGCGCCAGGCGTTGGCCTCGCCCAGGCGATCGCCGGTCGTCGCGAAGAGGTCGGCGGCCTGTCGATGGGCGTCCCTGGCGTCCGCGTGCCGCCCGATGGCCGCCAGCGTGTTGCCCATCGACAGCACCACCCCGGCGGCTCCATGGCCGTCGTCGAGCGCCGTGTAGAGGGCAAGGGAGGTCTGGTACGCCGCCACCGCAGCAGCGACGTCGCCGCGGCGGCGCGCCACGCTGCCGAGCCGCCGCAGCAGCGCGGCCTGGGCGCCGACATCGCCCGCGTCGGTGGCCAGTTCGAGGGCGACCTCCAGTTCAGCCCGCGCGCCGTCGAGGTCGTCGAAGCGCACCAGCACCTCGGCCAACGTCCGGCGTGCCTCTGCCTCCAGGTCGGGGAGCGGGATGGCCGCGAACAGGTCCCGCGCCTGGACGAGATGGTCCCTAGCCTCCGCCAGGTCGGTGGTGAACAGCGACAGTTCCCCGAGCAGGAGGTGCGCGGCGCCCATGCCTCGCCTGGTGGGGACGGCCGCGAACAGCCGGAGGGCCTCGTAGGCCGCGGATGTGGCGGTGAGCGCGTCGCTCGACCGCAGTTGCTCGGCGTGGAAGAGCGCCTCCATGCCACGCGTGAAGGGATCCTCGCTCACGACGTCACCTCGCTCCTGGTCTGTGTGTCACGGACGCGTTCGGCGCCAGCCCCGTTATCTCACTTCAGTACCCGACGCGCGATGGCCCCGAGCACCAGCACGGTGACGAGGATCCACCCGACCCACACGACGATCTGCTGGACGAGGTTCCCGTCGAAGAAGCCGGCGAAGAACGAGCCCGCGAAGAGCCAGCCCACGAACAAGACGATGTTGAGGATCCAGCCCACGATCAAGGCGGCGCGCGAGCCGATCTTCCCGACGCTGCGCTGTGGCCCGGTCGAGGAGGGCACGCTGCCGAGCCATTCCGCGACGAGCCGCAGGGTGTCCGGGTTGCCGGACGAGCCGAGGTTGGCGACCGCGACCGCGCGCATGGACGTCTCCGCCCCCTCGCGGAACGTGGTGTTCCCCATGCGGAAGTCGATCCCCTCGCCGAGCAGTGCGATGAGCGCCTTCACGGCGAGCTGTTCGTCCTGCGACCCCGCCGGGGCCTGCTGGCTCACCTTGAGGTTCGCGAGCCCCTGGACCTTGTTGGCGTGGTCGGTCGCGGACGCCGTTTCGCCCCCGAATTCGAGCCTCATGGTCGGGGGCAGGAACCCGGCCGCGTCGCGCATGATGCGCACGCAGTCGGGCCTGCGGAGCGGGTCCTCCAGGTAGCGACCCGCCGCGACGACGAAGAAGGCCTTCAGAGCCGCGTGGATCGCCTCGACGGCGTCCGACGGCAGGGTGTTCGTCCGGGCGAGGGAGATCAACTCGGCGACGGCGTCCGCATGCGAGCTCGAACCCGGAGGCAGATTCAGCGCCTCGCGCAGCAGACCGTGGAGGCGCTGGTCGGGGGGTAGCGCCCCGGTACCCTCCAAGCGAAGCTTCTTGATCCACTGCTTCGGCGTGAGTTCTTCGTCGCCCATCGCGATCGTCGCGTCATCCGGCAGGGCCTTGCGGATCTTGCGCATTACCCTGAGTCCGCGCGTCCCGTCCGCGCCCAGACTGCGGGCGGCCGCACCCCTGAATGCCGACGTGAGGGCCATGCGAATGGCCTGTGAGGTCTGAGGCAGCGCCGCGAACGCCGGGTTCTTCGCCGCGAACTCGATCACCGCCTCGATCGACTGCTCCTCCTCCGCCGAGTCGGCGTCGGCTTCCATGTAGCTATCGAGCAGCGCCTGCAGCTTCGGTCCCAGGGTCGGGGCCCACAACGATTCCTGCACGTGGGCCACCGTGATGGTCTCGGAGTCGGTGGTGCGCTTGACCACCACCCTGTCGCCCGGTACCCACGCGAGCACGCGCGCCGCGAGCTTCTTCGCTTCGGGCGACGCATCGTCCGGCATCGCCGACGCCGCGAGCGACACGGCTGCCTCGTAGAAGGCGTTGCGGGAGGCCCGAACGAGCGTCCCGACCGCGCTGTCGGGCCGCTGGGTGAGGTCGAGCAGTCGCCCGGCCTCGTCGATCGACTCGATGTCTCCGAAGCCTTGGCCGACGCGATTCACCTCCTGGGCCATGCAATCCAGGAGTGCGCGTTCGGAGTCATCGGAGGGGGTGCTCCTCGCGTACATGTCGAGCGCGGCGCGCAGGGAAGGCGCGGTCCGGATGCCGGCTACGAAGTTGTCCTTTGCGGTCGCCAGGGCCTCCGCAACCATCGCCGGGTTGATGGCCCTGACCTCCCGCACGGCGAGCACCTCGTGCACAGCGGCCACCGACTCTGGCCGCTGGTGCTTGACATGGTCTTGCGCGCGGTTCACGAGCGAGTGGAGTTCCTCTGCGAGGAAGGAGTCCCAGGCGGCGGCGCAGGAGGCCTGGGCAAGCGGGTCGGACTGGAACCCGTACGTGTAGCTCTCGGTGACGCTGGCGCGCCCGAAGAACTCCCGGTAGAGGACGACCGCCACCCGCCAGGCCGAGGCGGCGTTTCCCGGGTCCTCCAACTCGGCGTTCTGGGCGACACGAAGTGCCTGTGCCGCCCACGCCTGCACCCGCCAGGGGTCATCGAGGCACTTCACGGACTCCCGAAGGGCGACCTCGGTGGCGAGGTCACCGTGGTCTTGGGTGAAGGTCGTGTACTCGACTGCGAAGAACGGCCAGGGGATCGGGCTGGCGCTGGACCCAGTCAGGAGCCTCATCGTGTGGGGGTAGCCGTCGGGAGGCGCCTCCGTGCCGAGTTTGCGAGGGAACCTCAGCGTGCTCAGTTCGTCGTGGAGGCGGACGCCGACGTTCACCAGTTCACTGCTGCAGGCGCTGGACACCTCGGGCGCGATCTCCGGATGCGTTCTGATGTGGATGCGGAGATCCTTGGGCGGGAGGGAAGGAGGTGCCAGAAGGGTTTCGAATCGGTTCACTGTTCGCTCCTCGTCGGCTCGAAGGTGTCACTACGTCAACAACTGTGGGTCAGCGCCGAGTTTTGGATCTCACCGACGCCGGCGGCGGCCAGCTCGGGTCGTCTTCCTGATGTTGGTGCGCGTGGCGGGTGCCGGGACGGCAGGCTGCGCGCTCTCCTCGACCTGTGGGGGGCCATCGAGGATCGCCATTTCCCGCGCGCACAACTCATCGAGTTCCCGCCCGCCGCATCCGTTGTACTGCGCGTCGACGAGCACACCGACGGCCTCTTCGTGACGCCCCAGGGCCGAGCAGGCGGTCGCCCGAGCCAGGTGGGCCTGGGTGTCCGAAGGCCTCCAATGGCACACCTCGGCGAACAGCGAGGCGGCCGTCTCGTAGTGCTCGCGACCCAGCGCCGTGACCCCCTCGTTGAAGACCGCGTCCGGGTAGTACCAGACTTCCGCGTACTCCGACAGGCATGTGCGACAGGCGGGGCAGTCCCGGGCCTGCACCGGGACATCGGCCGCACAGAGCGGGCAGATCACAGCAGTTCCACCGTCCCGCTCAACTGCGCGATGCTGAGCCATCGTCTGTACACCTTCTGGACGGTGGCCAAGTGCGGCGCCGCTTCCTCGTCACTCATCCAGGTGTTCGGCATCCAGGCAGTGGGCTTCGTGCAGGCGCGCATTGCTTCCCTCACGGCCCGACGGTCCTGCTCGGCATCGACCAGGTGATCCCTTCGGAAGCTCTCGGGGAGATCGTCGCGACTCATCGCCGCGTCGATCATGGCGATCACGCTTCCGGCGTTATCGCTCACGACCTTCCACAGCGGGGTTTCCGGCACTGGGGGTGGTGGTTTGAGCAGTTCGAGGATGACTCGGAGTTGTTTGTGGGCGGTGGTGAGCCTCTCCTGGTCCTTGTTGGCGCTGTGCGTCGCCTTGCCTTGTTCGTCGTTCGCCGCCCTGGCTTCATTGGCGTAGGCGGATCTGCCCTCCTCGATGGCGGCTTCGAGATCCGCCCCGATGGCGGGATCCTGCCCCGATGCCCGGTAGAGCCCCTGGCACTCGCGCGCCAATCGCTCGAATTCCGCACGCGGAGGCGTCAGAGGGGGTTTGGGGCCTGGGATGTCGCTGACCAAGCGCCCGATCTCGTGGAGCTTCGTGCGCGCCTTGACCGAATCGTTCTCATCAAGCGCGGCATCGAGCTCGTTGACGAGCCGATCCAGGCGCTTTGTCATAACAATCCGCTTGCCGGGCTCAAGGATGTTGGTGATCTTGGCGCGGGCGGAACTGACGGCGGAGTCGATCTCCTCGCGACCGGGAAGGGCAGCCGGTGGAGAGGGCTCGAATTGTGTGTCCACCACAATCCCCGCGACCTCGGCTCGCGCGGAGAATCTACTCTGCTGGCTGCAGGACAGCGACAGCTTTACTTCGGTGCCCGGCGCGACAGGCTCGGGGAAGTTCACGGTGATCTGCTTGAGGAAGTCGGTCTCCTCGAAGAACCGCAGGACGACGAAGTAGCTGTTGTTGGGATTCGTGCGGAACTTGTAGTCGCGGGAGATGGGCAGGGTCTGGCCCTGCCGCATGAGTTCCACCTGCTGGGTGGCGCCATCGGCGTCCAGCGCCTCAAGGAAGTAGGTGCGCGAGAGCGTCACGGATGCCTGGGGCGCGTTTCTGATGGCCGCATCGAAGGTGGCGCGAGCGATCGGTTCCTCTTGGACGAGGAATTCGCAGGCGTAGGGTTCCGGGTCGTGATCGGAGGGCAGATCCCGGAAGGCGAAGGTGCCGTCGGGGCTCACCGCGAAGTCCTTCTTGTAGCCCCCCGACGCCCGCGTGACCCGCGCGTACACGACGCTGGGCAACGTCCCGTGCAGCGCCTTGAGGGTGCCCTCCACGGTCGCTTCGCCGTCGGTTCCGTACCCGGGACCGAATGTGGGTGCCACCACCAGTTCTTCCTCGCCGAGAGGTTCGGCGGAGGCGTCGGTCATCAGATGGTAGGCGAGATCGTCCAACGTCCGGACGCCGGTGCTGGCGGCAGCCACCGCGGCCCCGTAGCCAACGGCCATGTCAGGCTCGTAACGCAAGGGGACAGCCTGCTTGGTGTGCTCGGGCAGGGATGGATCGGTGAAATGCTGGACGATGATGTCGTTGACGAGCGGGATATGGGTGGAACCACCGACGAGGAGGACGGCGTCCACCATCGGCAGGGTGACCTGGAAATCGGCGTGGGCGCGTTCGAGGGCCCGCTCGACCTCGTGGATCGTCGATTCCAAGGTGGGCCGGATGAGGCTTTCGAATGTCTCGCGGGTGACTTCGAGGGCGAGGTTGACCGAAGCGCCCGACTTGTCGGCGAAGATGTTCGAGAACTCCTCGTAGTGTTCCCGCTTGAGGCTGAGGGACTTCTTGATCGACTCGGCTACGAGCTTCAGCTTGGTGAACCGCCTGGCGTCTTCCGGATCGTGGACCGGGTCGAAGCCGTCGAGGTCGTAGCCCATGTCCACGTCATCTCGGAGATCCTCGACGAGGAACTGCGCGAGCGCCTCGTCGAAGTTGTCCCCGCCGAGGTAGTTGTTGCCCGCGATGCCCAGGACCACGACGTCGCCGCCGTTGACCTGGACGACGGAGACATCGAACGTGCCTCCGCCGAGGTCGTAGACGAGGAAGATCCCGTTCTCGATCCCCTCGCGCTGGGTGTAGTACAGCACGGCGGCGGTCGGCTCCTGCAGCGTGAACGCGACCTCGAGCCCCGCAGCTTCGGCCGCAGCCGTGGTGGCCTCCCGCGCGTTCGAGGCGAAGTAGGCCGGCACCGTGATGACGGCTCGATCCACCACGTGGTCGGCGTAGCCGTTCGCTTCCAAGTACTCCTGCATTTGGCGCTTCATCTCCCGCAGGATGATGGCCGACACCTCGATGGGGGAGAGGCTCTTGGGGCCCGTGACGGCCCGGAACTCGGCGTCGCCCATGTGCGACTTGATGCTGACGACGGGGTCGGCGGCCGTCCCGCGCTTGGCGAAGGCAGGTGCGCCGGCCTGGAAGTCGTTGCTTCGCCGATCGTAGGCGACCACGGAGGGGAAGGTGCGCCGCCCCGACCGGTCGGTGCGGCACACGATGGTCTCGTTGTCGCGTCCGACCATGGCGATGACGGAGTTGGTCGTGCCGAGATCGATCCCCACGGCCTTGCTGAACTTCATTTCTGCGCCTTCCTGGTCGATGATGCTGCTCCGGTCTCGGGTGTGCCGTCGTCGCGGGCGAGGACACAGACCAACTTCGCCCGATGGACGAGACGGCCGTGCCAGCGCACTTCGGGCTCGAAGGCGTCGGCGACGCAGCCGGGGCCGATGCCCTCGCTGCCCGGCAACCATTCGATGACGTCGGCCAACTCCTCGAGGTCGCCCTCGAAAGGTGCGCCGATGTACGTAACCAACTCGCCACCGGCCGACTCGAACGCGTCGATCAGGACGCGGAAGTCGGCGGCGTTCGGCGACTGGCGCTTCTTGTACAGGGCCAGTCCGAACCGGGAGATGAGCGCTGCCGCTTCGGCGGACGTCGCGGATGCCTCTTCCCGGGCTGCGGCCAATTCGCTCGCGTGCCGTCTGAGCAGGTCGGCAACGGCCTGCGGCGGACGCTGTCCTTTCCTCAGCCAGTGGGGCAGTTCGCGGGTCTCGAAGTCCATCATCGTCATCGCCTCTTCTTCCCCATGAGCCGGGCCATGCCGGCTTGGCCCCGTTTGGTGTACAGCAGCACCACCGCGTCGATCAGCGCGTTGTACCGGGAAGGCTCGTGGAACAGGATCCCGCTGGCGTCCGCCAACGCGATCGCCTCCTTGTAGCGTTCCAACGCCTCGTCCAGCTCTTCGTTGCCCTCGTGAGCCGCCGCAAGGGTTCGGAGGCTCAGCAGCCTCTTCTCGGGCGGAGTGTCGGGGTTGGCGAGCGCTTCGAGTGCCAGTTGCCGTGCAACCTCGCTAGATCCGGCGGCGAGCGCGGCGGCAGCGGTGGCGGCGGAGTCGGTCTGACGCAAGGCATCCAGAACTTCACGGGCCGACCCGTAGCGTGCGAACTCGGTGTATTCCAGGCAGCGCCCCAGGATCGCGTCGAGGCGGTCGGAGTAGTGGACGCCGGGGATGGATTTGCCCGGCCGGTAACGGAAACTCGCTCGCTTGGCCCTCTCCTCCTGCCAGTCCGGTTCCGTGAACGCCGCGAACCCGTGGCTGACGTACGGCGCGATGCCGGTGTACAACTCGTAGAACATCAGGCCCGCTTGGTAGATGTCCGAGGCCGCGCTGTAGCGGCCGTCGAAATTCTCGGGTGCATAGATGCTCATGGTCGTCTTGAGCGCGGCGCCGGGTTGGCTGACAGCGGCCCCCATCCCGAAGTCCATCACCCGGATCGTCCCGGCGTCGACCATCACGTTTGCGCCCTTGATGTCGCGGTGCAGGACGCCGGCAGCGTGCGCGGCAGCGAGCGCCTCAAAGAACTGGATCGCATAGTCGATGACCAGTTCGGCACGAGGGTGGACGCCGGCCGCCCGTTGGCGCCGCATGAGGTTCTCGAGCGTTTCTCCGCCGCGGATCAGTTCCATGGCGACGAAGGCGCATCGGCCGGCGGGGGTGTCGAGATAGCCGAAGTCGAAGATCTGCGCGAAATGCCGTTTCACCTCCAGGGGGGCATTGGAGGCAAGGATGCGGGCGGGCAGGGCGCAGTCCTCGAACATGCCCTCCACATCTCCAGAGCCGGTCGCTTCGGGGGAGTACAGCTTCAGGGCCAGGTCCCGGACGATGCGGCCGTCGAGCAGTTCGTCGGCGAGGTACACGGTTCCGAAGTTCCCCTTACCCAGGGGCCGACGCAGCGAGTATCTGCCGGCAAGGACCGAGCCTGACAGGTCCATCATCACAACAGCCCTCCGACCTCGCTCAGCAACCGGTCAAGTCGCTGGAGTTTCGCCTCCGGCAGCCCGGCCAAGGCGTCGTCCGGGACGGTGACGAGCTGTCCGAACCTGCGCTCCACTCGTCCGAGCAACTGGGCGTGCCGTTCCGCGAGCAGGGCAGCGGCGTCCGCGTTGGAGTAGACGGGGATGAGTTCGGTGTCCCGGCCGTTGAGCACCACCCGAACCAGAGGCGCCCCGGCGAGGTGCCGGATCTTCTCCGCGAGTTTGTTGCTCACGTACTGGTCGAGCAACTGGTGGATCCGTCGGGCACCGAAGTAGCCCGGGCGTCGCTCGCGGATCGCGGCGTCGTTTTCGGCGTAGATCGTGCGGGCGATCAGCTCAAGTACATCGTCGTCGCACATGAACTGGCTCTCGTGAACCCGAGTGAAATCGCGCGCGATGCGGGCGAAGCTGGCGCGGGTGATGCCGAGCAGCGCCTCATAGCTGAGCCCGTTGAAGGCGACCAAGCCTCCTCGCCGCATGATCCGGCCGACGAACTCGGGGCGGAAGCAGGGGATGCGGGCCTGCTCGTGCACGTACTGGGGAAACAGCTTCATGACGGCTTCTTCGATCTCCGCCGCACTGCGCCCGGACGCGAGCATGTCCGCAATCTCGTACTGACCGATGTTGGAGGTGAGGACGAAGAAGGCCTTCGACCCCGAGGCGGTGACGCCCTTGGAATCCGTGATCGTCCCCTCGTCGAACAGGTTCAGGAACGGGTCCCAGACCGAGGGATGGGCCTTCTCGATCTCGTCCAGCAGCACGACCGCGTAGGGATCGCGGTTCAGGGCGTTGATGAGAGGGCCGCCCTCCCCGAATCCGACGTACCCCGGAGGCGAGCCGATGATCTTGGTGACCGAGTTGGACTCGCCGAAATTCTCCATGGGGAAGCTGATCATCGCGTGCGTCTGCGAATAGATCTGGGCGATCTGCTTGGCAAGCTCGGTCTTCCCGGTGCCGGAGAGCCCCGCGAAGACGAAGACGGCGGCGGGCGCCTTCTTGTCCACCAATCCCTTCTGGATGAGGTCCAAACGCCCGGCGACCTTGAGTACGGCTACGTCCTGTCCCACGAGGTTGGCGGACAGCAGGTCCACGTAGTCCTTGTCCTGCCCTGTCCCGAGAATGGTCTCGCAGGCCAGGCCTGTCGCGGCGGCGACTTGGGTCGCGATGGCGGTGCGGTCGACCTCCGCTGGTGGACGTCGGTGCATAGCAGCCTCAGCCGCCACGTCGGCGGCTGCGCGCTCCAAGAGCGCGACGGCCTTGGCCGGGAACCGCGTCGCCAGCATGTAGTCGCCCGACATCCTGATCGCCGACTGCGCCGCCTTGTCCGAGAAAAGCACCCCGTATTCGGTGGTGATGCGGCCCATCGCCTTGCCGACGATCTGGGCTGTGATCTCCGGGGACGGTTCCGTGAGTTCCTGGACATCCATGAAGTTACCCAAGGGCTCCGACCCGGCGAGCAGCGCCGTGTAGTCGGGGGGCGTGACCAAGACGATGAGCCGGTAGGTGTTGCGCGAGAATCGACGGGCGCAGGACGCGAACTGCTCGGCGAAGTAGGGCCCGAATCCCTCCACGACGTAGATGTGGTCGGGTTCGGAGTCCATGAAGGCGAGCATGTGTTCGGTTTCGGTTACGTAGTCGGCTTCGTCGACGCTCGTGAGATCGACGGCGATCACGTGGGTGTGGCGAAGCGGGGGGAACCGCCCGCAGCGTAGGGCGTCGGCGAGGATGTCGGCGACGGTCGAAGCGCCTGTCCCGCGCTCGCCATGCAGCAAGACGTTGCGCCGCTTCTTCCGGAACATCACCTTGCCCAGCGGTGCCACGAGGTCGTCGCGAGGAACGGGAGCATCCTGGGGTGATGCCTGCAGAGCCGTGGACACGTTCCGGACGGTGCACCGGCCCTGCGGAAGATAGGGCTCGATCACGAGGGGTTCGCGCATCTCGCGCGCCAGTTCCTCGATGAGGAGGATGGGAAGCCCCAGCACGTCGTCGACGAGGTAGCGCACTTTCGGCTCCGTGTCCTGTACCAAGAGACCGAGCAGTTCACGCTCGCCGATGCCGGTTTCGCCAGCGACCAATGCCTGCTGGAGGGCTGTGCCGAGGAGGGAGGCGAGGTGTGGATCGATGCTTGACCGGGTCGGTGGCAGGGGCGGCGCCGCCGGGTGCATCGGGGCCGTCGCCGTGGCGAAATGGCTGGTTGCCCTGGCGGTCGTCACAGATGCGCCCGCCCTACGCATGATGAGTTGCGTGTAGGTATCCCGTGCCGTCAGCATCACGGTGAGCAGCGTTGCGGTGTCACAGACGGCCCCTCCGGTGGTCGCCGTGAGGGCGAGTGCCTTGTCGAGGAGGAAGCGCGCCCGTGGGGTGAACGCCGAGTCGTCCAACTCCTGGCCGTCGGAGTCCTCGCCAGGGGACGCCAGGAAGACCGAGCGATCCGAAGGCGATGCCGTCGCTGCCGACAGGATCCGCCCAGAGTCGAAGAGTGCCTTGAGCAGTTCTCCTTCGGGAAGTGGTGTGAGGGACGTGAAAAGTGCTCGGAGGAGGTCGAGGGGGCGTGCGCCGTCCGCCAACCCGTCGATGACGGACGCGAGGGGCTGGCGCCAGTTCTCCCGCTCAAACGGATTGACCTCGACGGCTCCGCGCGGAGCCACCTCACGGAAGGCGTCCAGGCAGTCCTCGTAGAGGACGCCCTCGGAGAGGCTGGCGCGAAGCAGTTTGACGGCCGTGTGGATCTCTTCCCGACCCGTAGGCGTCGTGGCGAGGAGTGCGTCTTCAGTGAGGGTGAGGAGGCTGAAGAGCAGCCCGGTCTCGCCGACGCATGAGAGTCTCGCGTCGGCGGTGGCTTCCATGGCGTAGTCGAGGAGGAGCGCGAGCCCCGGGGAGAAGCGTCCGGTGTCGAGTTCGACGTTTCCGTCCTGCCAGTTCATCGTGCCTACCTCGTCTCGGCGATCGCGATGATCGCGGTGTCGGGGGGTGTCGCCAGCTCCGTCGCGACCCCGTACCAGCCCACCTCGCCGACGGCCAGCGCCTCGGTGGTGAGCTTGAGGCTGTGGTGGTCTCCCCACACCAGCGTGATGTCGTAGCGGCCGGGGGTGTCGGCGACGACCTCCACCTCGAGCCCTCCGGCCACGAGCGACACGGTCAGCCGCACGGGGCCGGTCCCGCAGACGATGCCCGGGGGCTGTGCCTCGGATCCGCGCATCGCGGGGTGGAGACCCCACAGCGTGAGATGGACGCTGAGGTCGTCGTCGACATGTGCCGGAAGGCGCATCCCGGTCGCCTCCAACAGCCGGGTGTGGAGCCGGCCCACGGCGTCCGGGCCCTCGGCCAACTCCCAGATCCGGCCGGGCACGCGGGCGGGGCCGACGGGCAGGCCGTCGACGCGCTCGGCGTCCCAGAGGCGATTGAGGAACGCGAGCGACGCGTGGTGGCCGAGCACCTGGCGAGCGAAGTCGTCGTCGAAGCCCAGGTGGGCCGCCCGCAGGAGGTCGGCGTAGGGGATGGGGCCGGCCGACGGGCCGAAACGATGGGCCGCCTTGTGGAAAAGGTCGTCGAACTGCTCCCAGTTCGCGCTCATGGGATGCTCCGATCGCTCGCCGCACCGCAGAGTGGGCACGAGGAATGGGCGCTGAACACGCACTGGGGCGTCCTGCGCCGGAAAACGGCCGCGACCGCCACTTCGACGCTGTGCAGCAGGTCGCTGGGTCGGTCCGTCCCGTGGGGCCACCCGAGGCGTAGGGCCTGCGGCGGCGAGGTGTGGATCGAGGCGTCGTACGCGTCCGGGTCCACGCTCGCATATTCGGCGCGGGGGAGGGCGGAACGGGCCGCGTAGGAGAGGATCGACCAGGCTTGCTGGCCGCGGAAATCCCGGCGAAACGCCGACATGGCGGAATCGAGCGAAGCGACGGTCGCAAATACCCCCGGCGGTCCCAACGCCCCCAACACGTAGTAGATCCGCGCGAACGCTCGTTTGGCCTCGTAGTAGACCTTCTTGATCTTCTCTACAGGCACGCCCAATTCGTCCGAGATCAGGGCGTAGGCGTCCGTGGACACCGTGTGGTCGTGGTTGGAGAGGGCATGCTCGGCCACGGCCTTGATGACATCGACCTCCTGGGAGGTCAGGCTCAGCCTCCCTGTGTGGCGGGCGGACGGGGTGGCGAAGTAACTCAAGATCACCGTCGCCGGCGCGTCGTCCTCAGTCGCGTCGGGATCTTCAGCCGGCGGCTCCGTGACGACCGACCGACGATCCGGCACGGGTCGGCCGGTCAGATCGGAGGCCGGCGCGGCCACCGAGTCCAAAGGAAGGGGGCCGGGTTTGCGCCACTTGCCCAAGTTGGCGTAGGTCGCCCAAATCCACGCCACGGCGGCATCCTGTGAGCCGAACGGTTCTCGTTCGGTGCGCTCCAGGAACAACCACAGGGCATGATGCAGTCGCTCGATTTTGTCCGGCAAGACGGCGTCGTCGGCCCAGAAGGCGGCTTGCCCATAAATTTCGTCCACCACCGCGTGGGCGAGTCGGGGGGCTTGCATGACGCTCCTTTGGAGCCGGTTGGTTTCCTTAGCGTATGACATCGTTACGTTCCTTTGGGACGGGCCAGAGAACCCATCGCCACAACTGTCCAACGACGCCAGGAAATCGCGTCGGGGGGCGGGAGGGGCCCGCTCCGCGGGGGTCGTCCCGACCGGAGGCGGCCCGCGTGTCGATCGGCCGCGGCCCTGACCTGGAGGACCCCACCCTGGGGGGTTTGCGGATCGGGCGCGGGCAGGCACAATGAATCCCACGGGCGTGATTCGTCGACGGTGGCGCAGGGGAAGGCATCACCGGTCGGAGGAGGAGCGCCATGACAACGACTCGCGGAGTCGCACATATTCATTCGGCGCCGTCGGCGCTGTGCCCGCACATCGAGTGGGCGATCGGCGGCGCTGTTGGCGCGCCCGTTCGTCTGGAGTGGCGCGACCAGCCGGCAGAGCCGGGCACCCTGTGCACCGAGTACGCGTGGGTCGGTCCGGTGGGCACGGCGACGCGCCTGACTAGCCTCATGAAGCGCTGGACCCGGATCCGCTTCGAGGTCACCGAAGAGGCCACGTCGGCGTCCGAAGCCGAGCGGTACAGCTACACCCCCGCGTTAGGGGTGTTCCACGCCACGGTGGGGCTCCACGGCGACATCCTGATTCCGGAGGACCGGCTCCGGCTGGCTCTGGAGGACACCCGTACCCGCGGGGACGGCCGGGGTGGCAGGGCGGCGTTGGAGGAGGCCCTCCACGGCCTGCTCGGCACGGCCTGGGACGACGAGCTCGAGGCCTTCCGGCACGCCGGGGACGGCGCTCCCGTCCGCTGGCTGCACCGCGTGGGGTGATCCGTCCGGGGCGCCGGGCTGCCCGGTGCCTGTCCCCCGGAGAGGGGGAGGGAGGGGTTACCCCCTCCTTTTGTGGATAACACGGCGGTTATCCACAGCTTTGTCCACGGGTGAGGCGGCGGACGCCGTGGGTCACGGCGTCCGCCCCGATCACAGCGGGATGTTGGTGTGCTGGCCGCGGACGCCGAAGTCGGCCTCGCGGAGGGCGTCGGCGACCCGGCGGCGGGTGGCGTCGGGCGCGATGATCTCGTCCACGACGCCGATCTCGACGGCCTTGTCCACGCCGCCCGCCAGGCGGGCGTGCTCCTCGGCCAGTTCCTGCTCGACGCGCGGCAGGTCCTCGGGCTCCACCTCCGCGAGCTTGCGGCGGTGGAGGATCCGGATGGCCGCGACCGGGCCCATGACGGCCACCTCGGCACCCGGCCACGCGAAGACCTTGGTCGCCCCGAGCGAGCGACTGTTCATGGCGATGTAGGCGCCGCCGTAGGCCTTGCGCGTGACCAGCGTGACCCGCGGGACGACCGCCTCGGCGAACGCGTGCAGCAGCTTCGCGCCGCGGCGCACGACACCGTCCCACTCCTGGCCGACGCCCGGAAGGTAGCCCGGCACGTCGACCACAACGATCAGCGGCACGCCGAACGCGTCGCACAAGCGCACGAACCGGGACGCCTTCTCCGCCGACAGCGAGTCCAGGCACCCGCCCAGCCGCAGCGGGTTGTTGGCGATCACGCCGACGGTCCGGCCGCCGAGGCGTCCGAGGCCCACGGTGACGTTCGGTGCCCACCGGGAGTGCAACTCGAAGAACGAGCCGGCGTCCACCAACCCCTCGATGAGGGGGTGCACGTCGTAGGCGCGCTTGGGGGAAGCGGGGAGCAGGGCGGCGAGGTCGATGTCCGCGATGTCCGCGGCGATGCCGCCCTGGGCGGCCAGGAGATTCGTGACCTGGCGGCCCTTGGCCAAGGCGTCCGCCTCGTTATCGGCGGTCACGTGCACGACGCCGGACCGGCGGGCGTGCGTGTCCACGCCGCCGAGCCGCTCCATGTCGACGTTCTCGCCCGTCACCGACCGCACGACGTCCGGACCGGTCACGAACACGCGGCCCGTCGTCGCCATGATGACGACATCGGTCAGCGCCGGACCGTACGCGGCGCCGCCCGCGGCGGCCCCCAGCACGATCGAGATCTGGGGGATCTTCCCCGAGGCCTGCGTCATCGCGTGGAAGATGCGTCCCACACCGTGCAACGACAAGACGCCGTCGCCCAGCCGGGCGCCGCCGGAGTGCCAGATGCCGA
This sequence comes from uncultured Nigerium sp., assembly GCA_964482465.1. Lineage (GTDB taxonomy): Bacteria > Actinomycetota > Actinomycetes > Propionibacteriales > Propionibacteriaceae > Propioniciclava. Next base: position 24,587 of record CAYZXQ010000019.1, read on the forward strand.
GGATCGGCACGCGGTCGACCATCGCGCGGCGGTAGGCCTGCACCACGACCTCGCAGCCGTCGACGCCCATCGCGCCGCCCATGACGGTGGCGTCCGAGCAGAAGGCCACCACGGGCGAGCCCTTGATGGTGCCGGTGGCGGCGAGCATCCCGGAGCCGTCGTCGGGGCTGATGAGCGCCAGCGAGCCCGGGTCGAGCAGCGCGGCGAGGCGGAAGTTCGGATTCCGGGGATCCTCCTCGCGCGGGAGGCGCGGAGGCTTGGCCGGGGCGGTCGTCGTGCTCATGGGCACGGGCTCCTGTTCTGTCGGGACGCGTCGAGGCACCCCCGGCGGGCCGGGGGCGTCGCGACGATGCGGGGGAGGGGGACTAGCTGACGTTCGCGGTGGTGAGCGCGACGGCGACGTTGTGACCGCCGAAGCCGAACGAGTTGTTGAGCGCGGCCAGGTCGCCGGCGGGCAGCGGACGGGGGGCGTTCGCCGCGATGTCGATGGGCAGGCCGGGTTCCGGGTCGACTAGGTTGATGGTCGGCGGCACGATGCGCTCGTGCAGGGCCATGACGGTGGCGACGGTCTCCAGCGCGCCGGCGGCACCCAACAGGTGCCCCGTCATCGACTTCGTGGAGGTCACCACGACGTCGTCCGCGGCGGCTCCGAGCGCCTTGCGGATCGAGTTCGCCTCCGTCACGTCGCCCTGCGGGGTGGACGTGCCGTGCGCGTTCACGTGCTTGATGTCGGAGGCCGCCAGCCCGCTCTCGCGGAGCGCCTTCAGCATGGCCTGGGACTGGCCGTAGCCCGTCGGCTCGGGCTGAACGATGTCGTGGTTGTCGTCGGAGATGCCGGCACCGGCGATGGTCGCGTAGATCGTCGCGCCGCGCGCCTTGGCGTGCTCGAGCGACTCCAGCACGAGCACGGCGGAGCCCTCGCTCAGCACGAACCCGTCGCGCCCTCGGTCCCAGGGGCGGGACGCCGTGGCCGGGTCGTCGTTCCGCTTGGAGAGGGCCTGCATCTGGGCGAACGCCGCCAGTGGCAGCGGGTGGATCGTGGCCTCGGCGCCGCCCGCGACGACGATGTCGGCCCGTCCGAGCCGGATCTGGTCGACCGCCAGCGCGAGCGCCTCGTTCGAGGACGCGCACGCCGACACCGGCGCGTGGACGGCCGCCGCGGCGCCGACCAGCAGGCCGACGTTGGCGGCCGAGGCGTTGGCCATGAGCATGGGGATCGTGAACGGGGTGACCCGGCGCGGGCCGCGCTCCTTGTAGACGTCCCAGTTGCCGAGGAGGGTGTGGAGGCCGCCGATGCCGGTGCCGAGGCACACGGCGAGCCGCTCGGCGTCCACCTCGTTGGCGTCGCCGAGGCTCAGGCCCGCGTGCAGCCAGGCTTCCTGGGCGGCGATCAGGGCGAGTTGGGTGTTGCGGTCGAGGCGGCGGGCCTTGACCCGGTCGATCGTCTCCGACGGATCGACTTTGACATAGCCGGCGATCCGGACGGGCAGCTCGCCCGCCCATTCGTCCTGGATCGCGACCACGCCGGACTCGCCCGCGAGCATCGCCGCCCACGTGGTGGCCAGGTCACCCCCCAGGGGGGTCGTGGCGCCCATGCCGGTGATGACGACGTCGGTCATTGGTTCCTCCGCGGTTGGCTGTCGAACGAGTGGGGATGGGTGGGGAGGGGGCGGGTGAGTCAGGGGTGGCCGGACGCCCGGGTGTCGGCCCGGGCGTCCGCGCGGGTCACTGGTGGGACTCGATGTACGCGACGGCGTCGCCGACGGTCTTGAGGTTCTTGCTGTCCTCGTCGGGGATCGTGACGCCGAACTCCTCCTCGCAGCCGACGATGATCTCGACCATCGCGAGGGAGTCGACGTCGAGGTCGTCGACGAAGGACTTGTCGAGCTGCACGTCCTCGACCGGCACGCCGGCGACGTCGTTCACGAGCTCGGCGAGCCGGGCGCGGATCTCTTCGGTGGTAGCCATGGGTTTCTCCTTGTGGTGTGGCTGGGTGGACATATGGTTCCGGCGGACGCCGGACGTTTTCTCAGGGCAGGACGATGACCTGGCCGGCATACACCAGCCCGGCTCCGAACCCGATGATGAGGCACGTGTCGCCGCTGGAGGCCTCCCCCGAGGCGAGCATGGCATCGATAGCCATGGGGATGGAGGCGGCGGAGGTGTTGCCGAACTGCTTGATGGTGCGCGCGACCTTGACGGTGGCGGGCAGCTTGAGGCTGCGCAGCATCGTGTCGGTGATGCGGTTGTTGGCCTGGTGGGGGGCGAACACGTCGAGTTCGTCGGGGGTGATGCCGGCGGCGTCCAGGCAACGCTTGGCGGCGTCCGCGATGAAGCCGGTCGCCCAGCGGAACACCGCGCGACCCTCCATGAAGACCTGCGACGGCAGCCCCTCGGCGACGGCCGTCGGCCAGTCCCGCGTCATGGTGATGACGTCGGCCTGAGAGCCGTCCGAGCCCCACACCACCGGACCGATGCCGTTGGTGTCGCTCGGACCGACCACCGCGGCGCCCGCTCCGTCCGCGAACAGGAACGCCGTCGAACGGTCCTCCAGGTTCGTGAGCGTGCTGAGCGCCTCCATCCCGATGACCACGACGTGGCGCGCCGCTCCGGACCGGATCAGCGCCTCGGCCTGGGCGATCCCGTAGGAGAACCCCGCGCAGGCCGCCGAGATGTCGAACGCGGCGGCGCCGTTCGCACCGAGCTGCGTGGACACGATCGCGGCCAGCGACGGCGTCTGGAGGAAGTGCGAGATGGTCGAGACGATGACCGCGTCGATCTCGGACGCCGCCACTCCGGACCGCTCGATGGCGAGCCGTCCGGCGGCCACGGCCATCTGCTCGGCGTTCTCGCCCTCACCGATCCAGCGGCGCTCGACGATGCCCGTCCGCTGCTGGATCCACTCGTCGGTGCTGTCGATGAAGGTGCACATCTCGGCGTTGTCGACGACCCGCGAGGGGACGTACGAGGCGATCGAGTAGAGGCGCGCGAAGGGGGCGCCGGTGCTGGCCTGGATCGGCATCAGGACTCCTGGGTCGGGTAGACGCGGACGAGGGGCTGTCCGGGGGACACGATGTCGCCGTCCTCGACGAGCCACTCCACGATCTGCCCGCCGTGCTCGGAGGTGACCGGGATCGCCTCGCGTAGGTTGGCCACCTGCCCGACCTCCGCGCCGGGGGCCAGTTCGTCGGCGTCGGCGTCCGACGCCTTGTGGAACTCGCCCTTGGCGGGGGCGACGACCATCAGCCACGAGACATCGGCGCTGCGATGGTGATGGGCCTCGAGGTCGCTGTGGCGCGAGACGAACTCGGCGGCAGCGCCCAACTGGTCGGGGGTGTTCAGCGAGAACAGCTCGACGCCGGGCATGTTGCGCTTGGCGATGCCGGTGAGGGTCCCGGCGGGGGGCAGCTCCAACAGGCCGGTGACGCCGAGGTCGGTCATGGTCTGCATGCAGAGGTCCCAGCGCACGGGGTGGGTGATCTGCGAGACCAGCCGCGCGAGGTACTCGCGCCCGGACTGCACCACTTGGCCGTCGGCGTTGCTGAGCAGCCGCGTTCGCGGGTCGTGCGTCGAGATGGCCGGCGCGAGGCGGGCGAGCCGGTCGCGACCCGGGAGCATGTGGTCGGTGTGGAACGCGCCCGCCACCGACAGCGGGACGACCCGGGCGCCAGCCGGCGGGTTCGCCCGCAGCGCCGCGATCTGCTCGGCGGTACCGGCGGCGACGATCTGGCCGGCGCCGTTGTTGTTGGCGGCGGTCGCGCCGACCGCCGCGATGGCGTCCAGGACGGCGTCGGTGTCGCCGCGGACCACCGCGGCCATCGTCGTCGGGTAGGCCGCGGACGCCTCCGCCATGCCCAGCCCGCGCTCGCGGACGAGCACCATCGCCTGCTCGGCGGTGAGGACGCCGACCGCTCCGGCCGCCGTGATCTCGCCCACGCTGTGGCCGGCCGCGACGCCCGTCCGACGGAAGCCGTCGGCGGGCGAGGGGAACAGCTCCAGGGCGGTCAGCATGCCCGCCGCGACGAGCAGCGGCTGCGCGATCGCGGTGTCGCGGATGGTTTCGGCGTCCGCCTGCGTGCCGTAGTGCACGAGGTCGAGGTTGGCGACAGTCGACAACCACTGCAGCCGGGTCTCGAAGGCGGGCTCCTCCAGCCAAGGCGTGAGGAAACCGGGGGTCTGGGCGCCCTGTCCGGGGGCAACGATCGCAAGCACGGGTCAAGTCTTGCCGCGCGATCCGGACGCCCGCGCCACCGCTCACGACAGATTCTCCGGGGGCGGTTTGTAGGAATCCCACAACGCCCAGGCTCAGCCGAGGAGCCGGCCCAGGGTCAGGGCGAGCCGCAGCAGGTAGGCGTCCCGCGGCTGTGTGGGGGAGTGGCCGGTGAGTTCTTCGACCTTGGCCAGCCGATACCGGACCGTGTTCGCGTGCACGAACAGCGCCCGCGCGGCGCCCTCCAGCGACTGGCCGTGATCGAACCACGCTTCGAGCGTGGCGAGCAGGTCGCCGCCGTGCGCGGCTAGGGGGCCGAACACCGAGCGCGCCAGCTCGCGCCGGGCGTGGCCGTCACCCGCCAAGGCGCGTTCGGGCAGCAGGGCCGCCGCCGAGACCGGACGCGGCGCGCCGGGCCATGCGGGTGCCGCACGGCGTCCGGCCAGCGCCGCGCGGGCGCTGGTCGCCGCCTGGGACAGGTCGGAGACGACCGGACCGACGACCACAGGCCCCGGACCGAAATGCTGCACGAGTGCCCCGGCCAGCCGGACGGCGTCGTCCTCGTCGCGCAGCGGCCCGCCCATGAGGACGGCGAGCCGGCTGCCCTGGGGTGCGGCGAGCACGTCGAGGCCGGCGTCCGCGGCGTCCGCGCGCAACTGCTCGACGGCACCGGTCCGCTCCCCGAGGTCGCCGACGATCACCGCGATGCCGTCGGGGGAGGACCAGCCGAGCGCGGTCGCGCGCGCCACGACGGACTCGTCGGCCTCGCCCCGCAGGACGGCGTCCATCACGAGCGCCTCGATCCGGGCGTCCCACGCGCCGCGGGACTCGGCGGCCTTGGCGTACCAAACCGCGATGTCGAAGGCGATCTCGCGGCTGTAGTGCAGCATCGCCGTCTGGAGGGTGACGCGGTCGGCGCTGGGCAGGTCCAGGAACGAGCGCTCGACGGTGTCGATGGTCGTCCGGATCAGGTCCACCGACTGCTGGAGCGTGATCGCCCGCGTCAGCGACCGCGGCGCGGCCGCGAAGATGTCGTCGTGCGTGAGGGTCGACTCGCTGCCGGCGAACCAGCGGTTGAAGCCCTCCACGCCGGCCTGGGCGACGAGGGTGATCGAGGCACGCTGGTCGGCGTCGAGTTCGTTGAACCACGGGTGCCGCTCCGCCATGGCGGCCAGCGCCGCGGTCGTCACGGCCCCCGAACCGGCGGCCAGCCGCCGCCCCAGCGCCTGTCGCGTCCGCGCGCTCGGCAGCCAGGGTGCGTCCGCGTCGTGGCCCTGCGTGCTCATCGCGCACAGCCTACGCGGGGGTTGCCCGGCGCGCGGAGGAGGAGCCTGGGGAAACGCCGATCCAGCATGTTCTGGCTGCGGCGGCCCGGATCGAGCGATCCGAATCCCCTCGATCTGGGCCCGTATGTTCAAATTCCCACATGTCCGCTCCCGCGCCCAGCCCCGTCGCCGCCCTCCGCGAGGTGGCCCGTCTCCTGGAGCGCGCGGGCGGGCAAGGGCGTCGCGCCCAGGCGTTCCGGACGGCGGCGTCCGCGCTCGCGGCACTCGACCCGGACGCCCGCGCGGCCGTCGACGCCGCCCGCTCCTGGACGTCCCTGCCGGGGATCGGCGCCACCACCGGAGCCGTGATCGCCGAGGCGTCCGCCGGCCGCGAGCCCGCCTACCTCGCCGAGTTGCGGGCAGCGGCGACCCCGCTGGTCCCGGGTGCGGACGCCGTCCGTCCGCTCCTGCGCGGCGACCTCCACACGCACACCGACTGGTCGGACGGCACGTCCTCGCTGGAGGAGATGGTGCTCGAGGCGCTGCGGCTGGGACACGCGTACGTCGCCGTCACCGACCACAGCCCCCGTCTGCGGATCGCCCGCGGGCTCGACAGCCGGCGCCGTCTCGCCCAGGTCGAACGGATCGCGGCGCTCAACGACGCCCTGGGCGGGGACATCGCCGTGCTCACCGGCGCCGAGGTGGACATCCTGGACGACGGCGCGCTCGACGGGGAGGCGTCCGTGCTCGACCGGCTCGACATCGTCGTGGCGAGCGTCCACAGCAAGTTGACCATGGATGCCGAGGCCATGACCCGGCGCATGGTCGCCGCCATCGCGCACCCCCGGACGAACGTCCTGGGGCACTGCACCGGACGCCTCGTCGCCGGCGAGCGCGGCACCCGCCCGGAGTCGCGCTTCGACGCCGAGGTGGTCTTCGAGGCGTGCCGCCAGTTCGGGGTGGCCGTCGAGATCAACAGCCGACCCGAGCGCCGCGACCCGCCCGACCGGCTGCTGGCGCTGGCCTCCGAGATCGGCTGCCTGTTCGCGATCGACACCGACGCGCACAGCCCCGGACAGCTCGAGTTCCTCGACTACGGGGCCAGGCGGGCGTCCGATGCCGGCATCGCGCACGACCGCATCGTCACCACCTGGGCGCTGCCGCGGCTGCGCGCGTGGGCCGCGACAAGAACCGGTCGCGCAAACGGGCCCGATGGGCGAAGATGAGGGGCAACTCGCCCCGCCCGACCGAAAGGACGCTCGTGACTCCTCGCGACAATGCCGGCCCGATCCTGAACGGCCTGCCCACGAACCTGCCCGATATCGACTCGGAGGAGACGGCCGAGTGGCTGGAGTCGCTCGACGCGATGATCGACACGAACGGGCGCAACCGAGCCCGGTACGTGATGCTCAAGCTGCTGGAGCGCGCGCGGCAGCGGCACCTCGGGGTGCCGTCCCTGACCGCGACCGACTTCGTCAACACCATCTCGGCGGAGCGCGAGCCGTGGTATCCCGGTGACGTCGATTTGGAGCGCAAGTTCCGTCGGCTGGTCCGCTGGAACGCCGCGGTGATGGTGCACCGCGCGCAGCGTCCGGGCGTGGGCGTCGGCGGTCACATCTCCACCTACGCGTCGTCGGCGACGCTGTACGAGGTGGGCTTCAACCACTTCTTCCGCGGCAAGGATCACCCCGGCGGCGGCGACCACGTGTTCTTCCAGGGCCACGCCTCGCCCGGCATGTACGCGCGCGCGTTCTTGGAGGGCCGACTGCAAGAGGCCGACCTGGACGGGTTCCGTCAGGAGAAGAGCCACCTGGTCGACGGCGAGCTGCGCGCCCTGCCGAGCTACCCGCATCCGCGGCAGATGCCGGGCTTCTGGGAGTTCCCGACCGTCTCGATGGGGTTGGGTCCGATCAACGCCATCTACCAGGCGCAGTTCAACAAGTACCTGCACAACCGGGGCATGAAGGACACCTCCCAGCAGCACGTGTGGGCCTTCCTCGGCGACGGCGAGATGGACGAGGTGGAGAGCCGCGGCGCGCTCCAGCACGCGGCCTACGAGGAGCTGGACAACCTCACCTTCGTCATCAACTGCAACCTGCAGCGCCTGGACGGTCCGGTGCGCGGCAACGGCAAGATCATGCAGGAGCTGGAGAGCTTCTTCCGCGGCGCCGGCTGGAACGTCATCAAGGTCGTCTGGGGCCGCGGCTGGGATCCACTGCTGGCTGCCGACAAGGACGGCGCGCTGGTCAACCTCATGAACGCCACGTCCGACGGCGACTACCAGACGTTCAAGGCCAACGACGGCAACTATGTGCGCGACCACTTCTTCAGCCGTGACCCCCGCACGGCCAAGATGGTGGCCGACTGGGACGCCGACCGCATCTGGCACCTCACCCGCGGCGGCCACGACTACCACAAGGTCTACGCCGCCTACGACGCCGCGACGAAGTTCACCGGCGCCCCGACGGTGATCCTGGCGCACACGATCAAGGGCTACTTCCTCGGCCAGCACTTCGCGGGACGCAACGCGACCCACCAGATGAAGAAGCTCGCCCTGGACGACCTCAAGCAGTTCCGCGACCGCCTCGACATGCCGATCTCGGACGCCCAGCTCGAGGAGAACCCCTACCAGCCGCCGTATGTCCGTCCGGACGACACCGATGAGCGCATCCGCTACGCGCTGGAGCGCCGCCGGGTGCTGGGCGGCTCGGTGCCGGAGCGCCGCGACCGTCCCCAGCCGCTGGCGCTTCCGGACGCCAAGGCCTACGACGGCGTCAAGCGCGGCTCGGGCAACCAGAAGGTCGCGACCACCATGGCCCTGGTGCGCCTGGTCAAGGACCTGCTCCGTGAGAAGGACTTCGCCCCGCACTTCGTGCCGATCATCCCCGACGAGGCGCGGACGTTCGGCATGGACTCGTTCTTCCCGACGATCAAGATCTACAACCCGCACGGCCAGAACTACACGCCGGTGGATCACGACCTGATGCTGTCCTACCGCGAGGCCAAGGACGGACAGATCATCCACGTCGGCATCAACGAGGCCGGCGCGCTGGCGTCCTTCACCGCGGTCGGGTCGAGCTATGCGACCCACGGCGTCCCGATGGTGCCGTTCTACATCTTCTACTCGATGTTCGGGTTCCAGCGGACCGGCGACGCCATCTGGGCGGCGGCCGACCAGCTCTGCCGCGGCTTCCTCATCGGCGCCACCGCCGGACGCACCACGCTCACCGGCGAGGGCACCCAGCACATGGACGGCCACAGCCCGATGCTCGCCGCCACCAACCCGGCCGTCGTGCAGTACGACCCCGTGTACAGCTACGAGATCGCCCACATCATGCGCGCCGGCCTGGAGCGCATGTACGGCGAGAAGCCCGAGGACGTCATCTACTACCTGACGGTCTACAACGAGCCGATGGCCCAGCCGGCCGAGCCCGAGGGCGTCGATGTCGAGGGCATCCTCAAGGGCATGCACCTGGTCAGCGAGGGGTTGTTCGAGGGCGTCAACCCCGACGCTCGGCGCGCCCAGTTGCTGGCGTCCGGCGTGGGGGTGGCCTCCGCGCTGGAGGCGCAGCGCATCCTCAAGGACGACTTCGGTATCGTCGCGGACGTCTGGAGCGTCACGAGCTGGACCGAACTCCGCCGCGAGGCGATGGAGTGCGACCGGCACAACTTCCTCCACGGCGACCAGGAGCGGCGGACGCCGTATGTCACCCGGCGGCTCCAGGGTCGTCCGGGCCCGGTCGTCGCGGTGAGCGACTACATGCGCCAGGTGCAGGACCAGATCGCGCAGTGGGTCCCGCAGCCGTGGGCCTCGCTGGGTGCGGACGGGTTCGGCTTCTCCGACACGCGCGCGGCCGCCCGGCGGTTCTTCCACATCGACGGCCCGTCGGTGGCGGTGCGGACGCTCCAGTTGTTGGCGGACGCCGGCGAGATCGATCCCTCGTGGGCCAAGCAGGCGTTCGAGAAGTACGCGCTGCTGGACGTCAACGCCGGGACCTCGGGGGAGGTCGGCGGCGACGCCTGAGCCTCGGCGGCAGGGCAGGGGGTCCGGATTTCCGGGCCCCCTCGTGCGTTCGTGAGCAGCACCGCGCGGACAGGGGCAGGTATCTGGCAATCTGGAGCCACTGGGATTCGGTGGGGAGGTAGGTGTGGCTACGACGGACGGGCCGGGGCGTGATCGGGCGCCCTCCGGCATCGTCGCCATGGGCCTGATGTCCGGTCAGGCGGTGCAGGAACTCGGCTGGGACTCCGATGTCGACGCCGAGCTGCGGGAGGCGATCATGGACGCCGTGGACGGCGACCTGGTCTTCGAACCGCTCGAAGCCGTGGACGTCGTCCTGCTGTGGTGGCGCGACGAGGACGGCGATGTCGTTGACGGGCTCGTCGACGCGCTGCGTGACCTCTCCGATTCCGGCGTGGTGTGGCTGCTGACGCCGAAGGTGGGTCGTCCGGGGTATGTCGATCCGGCGGACATCGGCGAAGGCGCCATCACCGCGGGCCTCGCCCTGGCGAATCAGGCCGTGGTGTCCGCCGATTGGCAGGCGCAGAAGGTGGTCCGCCCCAAGGCGTCGCGTCGCTGAGCCCCTCGGGGTTGATGTAAAGGGTGCTTGACCTGGAGTCAAGGAACCTTTACGTTTGGCGCATGGAAACGACCCCCGTCACCCGCCCGGCTCCCGGGCTCGCCCTGCTGCTCGGCCTGTCCGTGCTTCGTTCGATCCTGCTGACGGTGGGCGTCGGCGCCGCCGGTGTCGTGCTGGCCGCGGCCGGGGCACCGTTCGTCCGCGAGTGGAGCGCCTTCGCGGGGAACCTCGTGGTGGTGGGCGTCGACGTCGCGACCCTCGGCGTCCTGGCGTGGGTGCTGCGGCGCGAAGGCTCCGGCCTGCCGGGGCTGTTGGGGCGGTTCCGGCCCCGCGACCTGGGCTGGGGTGTCCTGGTGGGTGCAGCGCTGCTCGTCGTGCTGCTCGTCGGCACCTTCGTAGGCAACCTGATCGTCTACCAGGGCCCGCCGCCCGCCGCGTCTTATGACCCCGCGTTCCGGGTGCCGCTGTGGTTCGGCCTGTGGAGCCTGCTCGTCATGCCCGTCACGGTGGCCTTCGCCGAGGAGTTGCTCTACCGCGGCTACCTGCAGCCCCGCTGGACCGACCGGTTGGGCGCGTGGCCGGGGGTGCTCGCGGTCGCCGTGTTCTTCGGCCTGCAACACATCGCGTTCGCCCTGGAGTCACCCCAGCAGGCCTTCGTCCGGGTGGTGGCGACGTTCGCGGGCGGCCTGCTGCTGGGGCTGCTCTACCGCAGGTCCGGACGACTGTGGCCCCTCATCGTGGGCCACTGGCTGGCCGATGTCGTGGGCCTGGGGCTGTTCCCGTTCCTCGCGGCCCTGGCAGGCTGAGATCGTGAACGCCGCCTCTCGCCGCTATCTGCTTCGGTTCGGCCTCGCCATGGGCGCCTATGTCGTGCTGCTGCTGGCGGGCATGGCCCTGGCCCAGTTCGCGGGAGACTCGCCGTGGCGCTTCGCCGCGATGGCCTTGCCGGTGCCCGCGATCCTCGGGATCGTGTGGGCCGTCGCCCGCTACGGCGTGGAGGCCGACGAGATGCAGTCCGCCGACCTGGCCCGCTCGCTGGCGATCGCCTTCGGGGCCGGATCGGCGCTGACGTTCACCTACGGGATCATGCAGGTCGTCGGCGCGCCGCCGATGAACTGGATGTTCGTGTGGGTCGTCTACGCCGCCTGCTGGCTCGTTGCCGGAGCCTACGTGCGGCTCGGCCGGCGGTGACGGGCGGCGTCCGGGCATGAAGAACCGGCTCAAAGAACTGCGTGCGCGCGACGGCCTCACCCAACAGGATTTGGCCGTCCGGCTGGACGTCTCGCGGCAGACCGTCATCGCGCTCGAGAACGGGAAGTACGACCCGAGCCTGCCGCTGGCGTTCAAGATCGCCGCGACGTTCGCGCTGCCGATCGAGGCGATCTTCAGCCCCGAATGAACAGCCCTCAGGCGGTGTCGCGGGCGACGAGCGTGTTGAGCGCGGACGCCGCCTCCGCGGCTGGGCTCACGGTGATGAAGAGCGGTCCGGTGCCCACCCGATGCACGCGGACGCCCTCGCCCGAACTGGTCACCAGCCCCCAACTGCCGTCGGTAGCGATCCGGGCCCGCAGCCCGATTCCGCCGAAGTCCCCCCAATGGACGTCGGCGACGTCGGCCGACTCGATCTGGCCCAGCGGGACCGTCAGCACCGTGACGCGGTCGAAGATCCGGACGCGGACGCCCGCGTGATCCATGATGACGGTGGCGTGCAGGATCCCGTGCACCACGACGCCCAGGGTGGCGCCGAGGGTGAGCATCAGGGCTGCCGGAATCCACTGGCGATAGGCCCCGAACACGACGACTGGCACGCCGAAGGCGAGGGTGCCGAGCCAGACCGCGGCGCGGGAGGCGCGGCTGGTACGCGTCGTTCCCACCCAGGACACGCGGGTGTCGTCGGCCACCGCGAGTCGGGACGAGCGCGGAGGCTGCGTCCCGGGGCGGCGTTCGAGCTGCGGCCGCGGGGCGAGGACGCGCTGGGCGAGGGCCCAGAGACCGCCGACCGCGAGTCCGGCCAGCAGGCCCATCACGACGGACCAGTCCGATGAGGACTCCTGGGCCAGTTGGCCGGCCTGGCTGGCGATGCTGAAGCCGGTCATGCTGCCGACGAAGGTGGCCATGCCTGCCGTCACCGGGACGAGGGCGCGTAGCTGCCGCAGCGCGGCGCCGAGGCCGAGGAGGAAGGCCGCGAGGGCGCAGGTGAAGATCAGCGGGAAGACCCAGACCGTGGTCAACTCGGCGAAGCCGTCGGGACGGCCGTTCGGCCCCCAGTGGGTGGCGACCGGATCGGGCAGGCTCGATCCCCAGGCCCGTACCACCGCCCAGGGGATCAGGGCTGCCGCGAGGCACCAGACCGCGGCGGCGGCGAGGAACCAGCCGGGGAGCTGCCGGGTGCGGGGGATGGCTGTGGTCGGGCTCATCGGGGGAGTTCCTTGCGGGTCGGAGGCGGAGGGGCGGCGGGCGGTGGGCGGAGGGAGGCGTTCATCGCTGGGCCTCCGCGTGGACCAGCGCGAGCAGGCGGTGCTCGTCGAGTCCGAGGCGCGCGGCCTCGGCGGTGAGCTCGCGGACGAGCGCGGCGAGGCGGGCGGCGTCCGGCTCCGCAACGACGATGGCGCCGCGACCCCGGCGGAGGTCGACCAGCCCCTCGTCGCGGACGACCTGGTAGGCCCGCAGCACCGTGTGCAGGTTGATCTGTAGGGACTCGGCGACCTCGCGGGCGGCCGGTAGGCGGTCGCCGCGACGCAGCGTCCCGGACGACACGGCCCCCCGGATCGACGAGGCCAGCTGCTCGAACAGCGGCGTCGCGGACGTCGGATCGACCTGCCAGAGCATAGTTCTAGAATAACTAGAACAAATGGGCGCCGCAAGGTCGCGTCGTCGGCCACCGCGGGCCGTTCTCCTTTCCGCCCAGGCCCTGTCGCGCGAGCACCGACGGGTCGGCGGGGAGCGGCGACGGCGAGCCCGAGGGGCCGACCGACCGGTGGCGTGCCCCGAGACGACGCGCCGCGCGGGGGAGCCGTTGGCCCAGACCGCTGCCCCCTGTCAGAATGGGGAGCCGCGTGCGGGCGCATAGCTCAGTTGGTAGAGCACCTCCCTTACAAGGAGGCGGTCACGCGTTCGAGTCGCGTTGCGCCCACGTCCGTCGAGAGAGGCAGGCCCATGAGCGCGTCCCGTCCCGCGTCCGAGGACGCCGGACGCCGCTTCACCGACGCGATGCTCTATCGCGGGGCCCGGCTCTACTACACCGAGGACCGCACCCAGGCCGAGATCGCCGATCTGCTCCACATCTCCCGCCCGTCGGTGAGCCGGCTGCTGGCGGAGGCGCGGGCGCGCGGGGTGGTCCGGATCCAGGTGAGCGACCCGGCCGAGGACGACGTCGAGCTGCTCGCCCGCAAGGTGGCGGACGCCCTCGGCCTCGCCCGCGCGTGGGTGACGCCCAGCGTGCTGGGCGCGCGGGCGGGGGCGGTGCTGGCGCCGGCCGTGGCGTCCGTGCTCGCCGAGGCCCAGTTGGGGCCGGGCGACGCGCTCCTGGTCTCCTCGGGACGGACGATGTTCGACGTCGCCCGCCACGCGCTGGGGCCGCTGCCCGGCGTCCTCGTCGCCCCCAACGTGGGCGGCGTGGACGAAGCCGACGAGGCCAACCACACCAACGACGTGGCGCGCCGGATCGCCGTGGGATCCGGGGCGACGCCGGTGATGTTTCACGCCCCGCTCAGTCCGGGCGCCGACCTGCACCGCCTGCTCGCCGAGCAACCCTGGATCGTGCGCGTGACGCGACTGTGGGCGTCCGCGCGCTGCGCACTCGTGGGCATCGGGACCCCGCCGCGGCACCGGGCCGCGCTCCCTGCCGTGATGCAGCTCGAACGCGCCGCACTCGCCGCGGCCGTCGGCGACATCTGCAACCGCGTCTACGACGCCGCAGGGGACGAGATCTCCTACCCGGGGAGCGACCACCTGTTCGCCATCGAGTTGGCGCAGCTCGCCGCGGTCCCGCACGCGGTGGGGGTCGCCGTGGGGGAGAACAAGGCCGAGGCCATCGCCGTGGCTGCGCGTGCTGGCTTCGTCAACCGTCTCGTCACCGACGCCCAGACCGCCCGCGCCATCCTCGCCCTCTCCTGAGCCGCGGACGCCGCGTGCGCCGACGCGGCCCGCGCGCCCGGTGCGTTGCCCCGCCGTGTGGCGCGGACGCCGCGCGCGAGCCGACGCGGCCCCAGGGCGTAGACTCTCCCCTCGTGGCAGCACCTGACATCCAAGCCGACCTCGCGAACCTCGACCGGTCCCTGACCTCGATCGAGGCCGTCGTCGACCCCGCCGCCAAGAAGGCGCAGATCGCCGACCTGCAAGAGCAGGTGTCCGCCCCCGACCTGTGGGACGACCAGGAGAACGCCCAGCGCGTCACCTCCCAGCTCTCGCGGCTCCAGGCGGAGGTCGAGCGGGTCGAGGCGCTGCGCTCGCGTCTGGACGACCTCGTGGTGCTCGTCGAACTCGCCGAGGAGGAGAACGACGCCGCCACGCTGGCCGAGGCCAACCGCGAACTGGCGACGCTGGCGGGCGACATCGAGGTGCTGGAGGTCCGGACGCTGCTGTCCGGCGAGTACGACGCCCGCGACGCCCTGGTGACGATCCGGTCCGAGGCGGGCGGCGTCGACGCGGCCGACTTCGCCGAGATGCTCCTGCGCATGTACCTGCGTTGGGCCGAGCGCCACGGCTACGCCTACGAGGTCTACGACACCAGCTACGCCGAGGAGGCGGGCATCAAGTCGGCCACCTTCGCGGTCAAGGAGCAGTACGCCTACGGCATGCTTTCGGTCGAACAAGGCACGCACCGGCTCGTGCGCATCTCCCCGTTCGACAACCAGGGACGCCGCCAGACCAGCTTTGCCGGGGTCGAGGTGCTGCCGGTGGTCGAGGAAGCCGACCACATCGACATCCCCGAAGCCGACATCCGCGTGGACGTCTTCCGCAGCTCGGGTCCCGGCGGCCAGTCGGTCAACACCACCGACTCGGCGGTCCGGATCACCCACCTCCCGACCGGGCTGGTCGTGTCCTGCCAGAACGAGAAGAGCCAGCTCCAGAACAAGGCCGCGGCGCTCCGCGTCCTCCAGGCGCGCCTGCTCGAGAAGGCCCGCAAGAACCGCGAGGCCGAGATGAACGCGCTCAAGGGCGACGGCGGCAACTCCTGGGGATCCCAGATGCGCAGCTACGTGGTCCACCCCTACCAGATGGTCAAGGATCTGCGGACCGACCACGAGGTCGGCAACCCGGACGCCGTGTTCGACGGCGACATCGACGGCTTCCTGGACGCCGGCATCCGCTGGCGCAAGCGCGCCGAGCTGGCCTGACCCGACGGGGAGCGCACCCGCGGCGTCCGGCCCCCATCTCGGACGCCCCGGGCGTGGCTTCCGGTGCGGGGGCGGACGCCGACCCTAGACTCGGGCACGGCCGGCTGAGAACTTCTCAGGCACTTCCCCATCGTCGAACCCGGCCGGGAACCACCGTGATCACATTCACCGAAGTCACCAAGACATTCGAGGGCCAGACGCGCCCGGCGTTGTCGAAGGTGAGCGTGCAGGTCGAGCCGGGGGAGTTCGTGTTCCTCGTCGGGCCGTCCGGGTCGGGCAAGTCGACCTTCCTGCGGCTGGTGCTGCGCGAGCACCGCCCCACGAGCGGCCGGATCCTCGTCGCCGACCAGGATCTGTCGCGCCTGCCCGGGTGGCGGGTTCCGCGGCTGCGCCGCAAGATCGGGACCGTCTTCCAGGACTTCCGGCTGCTGCCCGGCAAGACCGTCTACGAGAACGTCGCGTTCGCCTTGCAGGTGATCGGCAAGTCGTCGGCGGCGATCAAGCAGGCGGTGCCCGAGGCGCTCGACCTCGTGGGCCTTGCCGACAAGGGCGACCGTCTGCCCGACGAGCTCTCCGGCGGCGAACAACAGCGCGCCGCGCTGGCCCGCGCGTTCGTGAATCGGCCGCCGCTGCTGCTGGCCGACGAACCCACGGGCAACCTCGACCCCGCCACGAGCGTCGGGATCATGAAGCTGCTCGACCGGATCAACAAGACCGGCACCACCATCGTGATGGCCACGCACGACTCCACCATCGTCGACCAGATGCGCAAGCGCGTCCTGGAGCTCTCCGCGGGCGAACTCGTCCGCGACCAGAGCCAGGGCGTGTACGGCTACCAGTGAGCGAGGAGGAGAACCGATGCGCTACACCCTGTCCGAAGCGGCGTCCGGCCTTCGCCGCAACGCCACCGCCACGCTGTCCGTCATCGTCACCATGTGGGTCTCGCTGGCCCTCTTCGGCCTCGGCATCCTGGCCGCCCAGCAGGTCGACCTCATCAAGGGGTACTGGTACGACAAGGTCGAGATCAGCGTCTTCCTGTGCGCCAAGGACACCGCCGGTCCCGGGTGTACATCGGGGCAGTCGGCATCCGACGCCGAACGCGCGGCCATCCGCGCCACCTTGGAGGCGAACCCCGACGTGGCGACCGTCTACGAGCAGAGCAAGGCCGAGGTCTACGCCGAGTTCAAGGTGGCCTACAAGGACTCGCCGATTCTCGGGTCGGTGACGGCCGACGACATGCAGGGCGTATTCCGGGTGAAGCTGAAGAACCCTCAGGAATACCAGAGCGTCCGGACGAGCGTCCTGGGAATGCCCGGGGTCCAGAATGTCCAGGATCTGCGCGGCATTCTCGACCCGCTGTTCGGATGGTTGAACCTGGCCCGCTGGCTGGCCGTGGGCGCGGCCGGGCTGCTGCTGCTCGCCGCGGCGCTCCAGATCGGCAACACGATCCGGATGGCGGCGTTCACCCGCCGGCGCGAGCTGGAGATCATGCGGTTGGTCGGGGCGGGCAAGCTCACGATCATGCTGCCCTTCCTGCTGGAGGCGCTGGTGGCGGCCCTCGCCGGCGCGGCCCTCGCCTGCGCCAGCCTCGCGATCCTCGAGCAGGCGGTCATCCTCGGAAAGGCTAAACCCGCCGTTCAGAGTATTACCTGGGTTGGCTGGGAACAGGTGGGAATAGCGATGGCTGGGCTTGTTGCGGTCGCGGTGGCTCTGTCTATCATCCCCACGTTGTTCGCGACTCGACGCTTCCTCAAGGTGTAGCGCCATCCCCACGGGTCGTGACGATCCGTGAGAGGGATGAATCGTGCGCAAGACCCAGGCCCGTGCGGCGAACTCCGCGTCGCCCCGCGCCCGCCGGATCGCAGCGACCCTCGTCGCTCTCGGGCTGGCAGGGACGTTCGCGGCTCCGGCCGCGATGGCGGACGACCTGTCCGATATGCGCTCGCGCCTGGCGCAGGTGAAGCAGCGTCAGGTCGACTCGCAGCAGGAAATCGCCGATTCCAAGGCGCAATTGTCCGCCGCGACGTCGAAACTCCTGGATTCCCAGAAATCATTGGCGGACGCCCAGGCGCGCCTTTCCGATCTCTCGGTGCGGCTGCAATCGGCGCGGGACGCCGACCTCAACCTGGAAGCCGATCTGCGCGTCGCGCAGGCCGCCCTCGAGCAGGCGAAACAAAACGTCGCCAAGGGAGAGGGGGACCTCGCCAACCAGTTGCGGCTCATGGGTGCGGCGGCCCGCGAGGCCTACCAGCAGCAGAACCCGCTGGCCGGGCTGTCGATCCTGTTCGGCTCGGACTCCACCTCGGAGCTGTCGCAGCGGATCCAGTGGAACACCACGATCTTCGACACCCAGTCCGCCGACAAGTCGCGCCTCGACGAGGTGCAGGCCACGCTCACGGCGGCGCGTGACGCGCAGGCCGGCATCGAGGCGAGGGTCGCCGCGAAGAAGGAGGCGGCCGCGAAGCAGGTCGTCCTCATCGCGGGCCTGGAGCGGGAGGCGAACGCGCAGGCGGACACGGTCAAGACCCTGGTCCAGTCGAACGCCCGGGCGCAGGCCGATGCCCAGGCCGAGCTCGCCGCCGACACCGCCGCCTACGACCAGTTGGCGTCGCAGGAGTCGCAGCTCCAGAACGAGATCCAGAGCAAGCTCGACCAGCTCAAGGCCGAGGCCGAGCAGCGGGCCCGTGAGGAGGCGGCGCGCAAGGCCGCGGCCGAGGCCGAGGCCAAGCGGCAGGCCGAGGCGAAGAAGCAGGCCGAGGCGTCCGCGAGCCAGACGTCCACGGGGGCCACCCAGGCATCCTCGGGAGCCACCACCCAGCCCCCGGCCCCCGCGACGACCCCACAGGCGTCGGCGTCCGACCCCACGGGTTACGGCACCTCGCGGTACGGGCTCGTCCGGCCGATCTCGGCGCGTCCCGGCTCGCCGTTCGGTATGCGGTTCCACCCGATCCTGCACTACTGGCGGATGCACAACGGCCAGGACTTCGGCGCCAGCACGGGGACGCCCATCTACGCGGCCGCCGACGGCATCGTGCTCAAGTCCGGCCCCAACGGCGGCTTCGGCAACTTCGTCCTGATCGGACACAACGCGTCGATCAACGGCAAGTACGTCACCACCGGCTATGCCCACCAGTCCCGGATCATCGTGAGCGTCGGGCAGCGCGTCCGGCAGGGCCAGATCGTCGGCTACGTCGGCAGCACCGGGCTCTCCACCGCCCCGCACCTGCATTTCGAGGTGCGGCTGAACGGAACGCCGGTCAACCCGATGGCCTACGTGCCGTGATCCGCTGACCCGCAGACGCCACCCGGCCGCTTGGTAGGGTGGCGTTCGCGCGTCCGGAGGGGCGCGCCGGGTCGCGAAGGAGGAACGTCATGCCCCGTCCCAGCGGACGCGTGCTGGTCGCGCAGAACCGCAAGGCGCGTCACGACTACCACATCGGTGACCGGTTCGAGGCCGGGATGGTGCTGCTCGGCACCGAGGTGAAGTCGTTGCGTGCCGGCCGTGCGTCGCTCGCGGACGCCTTCGCCACCGTCGACGACGGGGAGGTGTGGCTGCGCAACGCGCACATCCCCGAATACGCGTTCGGGCACACGACAAACCATGCCCCGCGCCGCACGCGCAAGCTGCTGCTGAACCGCCGCGAGATCGACAAGCTCGCCCGCGAGGTGGCCAACTCCGGACGCACGATCGTCCCGCTGTCGATCTACTTCTCCGACGGCTACGCGAAGGTCGAGCTCGCCATCGCGACGGGCAAGAAGGACTGGGACAAGCGCGCCACCATCGCCGAACGGGACGCCAACCGTGAGGCGCAGCGGGCCATGGCCGTCCGCAACAAGAGGCGCTGACGCCCCCGACGCGCGACG
The DNA here is from genome assembly GCA_964482465.1 of uncultured Nigerium sp. Classification (GTDB taxonomy): domain Bacteria; phylum Actinomycetota; class Actinomycetes; order Propionibacteriales; family Propionibacteriaceae; genus Propioniciclava. The sequence continues at coordinate 43,845 of CAYZXQ010000019.1, forward strand.
TGGTCGGGTCGGGTTCTCGTCTCTCCGGGAGCCAAGAAGCGGCAGGAGTCGGTGAGGCGGACGCCGCGTCGTCCGCCCCCGGGGGTGAGGGAACCGCTGATTGATGCTGTTCTTGGTGAGCACGGGTCGGGCGAGATGAGCCGGAACCACGAGATCGTGGGCTCGTATGGACCATG